>CANQML010000111.1 GCA_947624935.1 Candidatus Gastranaerophilales bacterium | reverse complement strand
CGGTATGCAGCCGGATTTACCATCATTACCAAGTTTGGACAAAGATAACGACTACTTAATGACAGGTAATACAACATATAGTTGTAAAAATGGGAATGGCACATGGTGTACCGAAGTAATCCGCCGCAACGCTTGGAAAATACCGGATGATTATCCTTTTAAGTTTTGACGGGTTAATTGTGGATTGCTTCGTCGGGCTGCGCCTCGCATTAAACGGGCACGGCTTCGCCTCAGCCCTCGGCTTGCCCTCCTCGCAATGACGATAACCCAACACATGTCATTGCGAGCGACCAACGGGAGCGTCGCAATCGCAAGATTGGTAAAATCCAACGATTATGCGATTACTACGTCGCTATCGCTCCTCGCAATGACGTATACCGCAATACCCCCTCGCCCTACGGGAGAGGGTAGGGGTGAGGGGGCAAATGCCATGACAAATGACAATTACGAACCCCGCCCCTGTGGTTGTAGCACTCGTAAACTCGTGAACAACCGCTTCCCCGCCCGCACGAAGGTCAATTCGGCGGGGTGGGGATTGGGTTTCAATAACAGTGGCATCTCACAGAGCCTAATTAAAGTAAAGAACTTATTTACTTATTCGCTTATTCACTTATTCACTTGAAATGAACTTAACGTCCTAACGACTTAACGACTTACGTAACCACAGCTGCAAAGAATAATTTGTTACAAATGTAAAGATTTTTGTTAAATATGCAATTTTGGCATGAAAAATTACTTTATTAATATAAGTGTGTAGGTGTGTATGTCAAATGCAGTTTCTTCATTAATATTTGCATATCGAAATGTCGGTAAAACCCAAAACGGTGAAATCGGCAGAGCGCCTGTGGCAGCTGCTCAAGGCATTAATGTCTTGAGCGAAGTCGCGCGCTACAATAAAGCTATTGCAAAAGGCACCGAAGCTGCAACAAGCATGTTTTCTAATCTCGCAAAACATAATAAAGCGGTCGATTATGCCGTCAAAGGGGTTAATTGGGCTACCAAAAACGTTAACCCTCTTATCTGTGTTTCCGGCGGAATAAAAGTCCTTACTTCCGATGATAAGGTTTCAAGCGCAATCAAAGAAACATCCGCTTTAGCAACTATGTTTGCGGGTGAAAGGCTTGCAAAAGAAATTTTACCCAAAATAATCAAATCCCAAGGTAAAGGGGGCGCATTGTTAAAGGGTATTTTATTTGTCTGCGCCTCAATCGGCTCGTATTCGGCAGGTGAATATTTTGGGAAAAACTTGTCTAAAGAAGTCAAAGCAAGCTGGGATTTTGGAAAAATCAACCAAATGGCTTAAGTAATCCGTATTTATCCCGTGTTATAATAAGATTGATGAAAAAGATTATAATAATTTTAACAATTTTTATAATCAGCCTTTTTAGTCCGTCTTATGCAATCAAAATCGGACTGCAAACCGCCGTGAGCGATATCGGTATCGGCGCAAGCACAGAGGCGGTTATCGTTGATGCAAACACTAACAAAAATATTTGTTCGCTTGACGCCATGAAAGGTTACGAGGTAAAACCCTATCATAACAAAATCGCTATTAAATATAACGGCAAATATTACAAAATAGACAGTGATAACGTTGTTTTAAAAACAGAAAAAGAAGGTTTTGTAAGCGTTAAAAACAAATGGTATCGGGGAAATTTAATGATACAAAATAAAGACGGCAAATTAACCGTAATCAATAACGTTGGTATAGAAGATTACGTAAAAGGTGTAGTGCCGTCCGAGATGCCGTCGGGGTGGGAATCTGAGGCATTAAAAGCACAGGCAATTGCCGCAAGAAGTTATGCGCTTGCAAATTTGGGAAAACATGCCAAATACGGTTATGATTTGGTTGACACAACGGCAGATCAGGTTTATGGCGGCGCATCTGTTGAAACCGTCAAAACAAACGGGATTGTTGACGATACAAAAGGGCTTGTTTTGATTTATAACTTAAAGATAATCCCCGCGTTTTATTATTCATCAGCCGGCGGTCAAACGTCAGACTCCGATTTGCCCTACATAAGCTCTGTTCCGTCTTTTGATGATGATGTTAAAAAAAACGGGCATGGACTTGGCATGTCACAGCATGGAGCGAATAATTTGGCAAAACAAGGGTATAATGCATATCAAATTTTACAATATTTTTACAAAAATGTTAAGTTTGCCCGTATAAATCCCGAATATTATCATTAAGGGCTTTTTTTGCTCAAATCCCGTGTCTGATAAGCGTTTCAGGCATGTGAAAAGTCGTATTCCCAAACTATATTTAAAAAAAATTAAAAAAAGTACTTGCCAAAACCGAAAAAGATGATATAATAGATTTGTCGAGTACAAAACGCACAGGAAATGGTTTCTGGGCACAAGGAAAAAGGAGGTTCGTAATGAACAAAGAAGAATTGGTAAAAGAAGTATCAAAGAAATCAAAAGTTTCTCAAAAAGCATCTGCTGATGTTATCGCAGCTACTTTAGAAACTATCCAAAAAACAGTTGCTAAAGGCAAGAAGGTAACTTTAGTAGGTTTTGGTACATTTGAACCGCGCAAAAGAGCAGCTAGAACAGGCAGAAATCCTCAAACAGGCGCTGTATTGAAGATTGCTGCTAAAACAGTTCCCGCTTTCTCAGCTGGTAAAAAATTCAAAGAACTTGTTAAGTAATCAATTCTTTAAAAATTTATCCCTCGCATTTGCGGGGGATATTTTTGTTTACAATTACTTTTTTTTATCCTAAAATTAGGATAAAAGGAGTAAACATGAACGAGTTTTTGAAAAAATCGGCGGCTGAACAGAGCAGAGCTTTAAGAAATAAAGAAGTTTCCGCAGTTGAATTAACCAATGCGGCATTGAAAAGGATTGAGGAAGTAGACGAAAAACTTGGCGCATTTAATTCTCTTACAAGAGAAACGGCGCTTGAAACAGCCAAAAAAGTTGACGAAAAAATAGCACACGGTGAAGAATTACCGCTTTTGGCAGGTATTCCGCTTGCCCTAAAGGATAATATGAACCTTAAAGGCTCTAAAACAACCGCATCCAGCAAAATTTTGGAAAACTTTGTATCACCCTATAACGCTACAATTACCCAAAAACTCTTGGATAATCTCGTTCCGATTTTGGGAAAAGCTAATTTAGACGAATTTGCAATGGGATCATCCAACGAAAACTCTGCATTTAAGAAAGTTCATAACCCTTGGAATTTGAACAAAGTTCCTGGCGGCTCCTCGGGCGGTTCTGCCGCAAGCGTTGCATCATGCGAGGTTACATTATCTTTAGGTTCCGACACGGGCGGGTCTATCAGACTTCCGGCGTCATTTTGCGGAATTGTCGGCATGAAACCAACTTACGGACGCGTTTCAAGATACGGTTTAATCGCTTTTGCATCATCGCTTGATCAAATCGGACCTTTTGCAAGAACAGTTGAAGATGCGGCAAATCTTTTGGAAGTTATTTCAGGTCATGACCCAAAAGACTCAACATCTTTAAACATTCCCAAAGAACATTACGCACAAAGCCTTAACAACGATATCAAAGGCTTAAAAGTCGGTGTAATAAAAGAGCTTATGGCGGAAGGTTTGAGTGAAGATGTTCAAAAAGCAATTGAAAGCGCAATCGAATGCTACAAAAAATTGGGCGCTGAAATTGTTGAAATTTCTCTGCCGAACTTGAAACATTCAATCGGAATTTATTATATTCTTGCAACGGCTGAATGTTCATCAAATCTGGCGCGTTTTGACGGGGTCAAATACGGTTACAGAACGCCTGATGCTAAAAATTTATTGGAAATGTACACAAAAACCCGTGCCGAAGGCTTTGGTGCGGAGGTTAAACGTCGTATAATGCTTGGAACGTACGCTTTAAGCTCGGGTTACTATGATGCTTACTACAAAAAAGCACAGCAGATGAGAGCGTTGGTTGCAAAAGATTTTGTCGAAGCGTTCAAAAAAGTTGATATATTGATTTCTCCGACATGCCCGAATACGGCATTTGATTTGGGGGCAAAATCTAATGACCCGCTTGCAATGTATTTAACCGATATTGCAACAATCAGTGCGAATTTGGCAGGTATTCCGGGGTTAAGTGTTCCTGCGGGATTTGACAAAGACGGCATGCCAATTGGCTTGCAAATTCTTGCACCGCAATTAAAAGAAGCAAGACTTTTCAATGCGGCACACAAATTTGAACAGGCAAACGACTTTTACAAACAATTGGCAAATATTTAAGAGGTACTTTGATGATAAATACCGAATATCTTGAACGATGTATTGAAACGCTCGAAAAATCTTATCAGTTGATTAAGACGGTTGATGAGGGAACAATAGACTATGAAATGTACAGAAATTCTCTTGTCAAAAGCTTTGAAATAACTTTAGAACAGAGCGGAAAATTGTTAAAAAAAAGATTGGAGCCGTTTTTTTCAAGCAAAAAGGCAGTCGATGAACTTACTTTCAAGTCATTGTTCAAGGAGGCTTTTAAGCATTCACTTATAACCGAAGAAGAAGTTTTAAGATGGATGAAATATCGGGATAATCGCAATTCAACAACTCATGATTACGGCAGAGCCTTTGCGGAAGAAACATTAACGCTTATGGATGATTTTATTAAAGATGTTTATCATTTAAAGGAAGTTATATGCTCAAGCCCGAATATTTAAAAATATTGAGAGAAATATTTGATTTATACTGTCCTGATGCGCAGATTTTGGCTTACGGGAGCAGAGTAAAAAATGAGGCGCATGACGGAAGTGATTTGGATTTGGCAATCAGAAACTTTAATTCACAAAAAGTATCTTTGTATAAATTAAGAGAAATTTTAAACGACAGCAACATACCTTTTTTGATTGATATACAGGAATTTGACAGTTTACCGCAATCTTTTCAAGACGAAATTGAAAAGAATTACGTAGTAATATACGGTTAAATAATATTTTTAAACGATTGATTTTCGGGTTCGTATTATTAAAATAATGGTATGAAAAAGTTATTTGCAATGTTGTTTATATTTTCCTTGGGTTTAAGCGTTTTGGCGGACGATGATTTTGACTATGAAAAAGTTTACCGCGAGTTGCCCGTACCCGAACATTCATACATACACGACATTGACCCCGGTGAATACTACGACACAAAAGACAGCGCATGGTCTGTTTATCCGCTTTTAAGGCTTACTTCGCCTTTGTTTTTCAAAACTATAACAATTCAACCCGGATATTACCTTTTAACCCCGAGAAAATACGAGGACAAATGGTACATGCTCTTTAAAGAAGCAGGTAGGATTAAATACATTATCCCAGTTTATGAAAGAGATATAACCCCGATGAATTTTTACGATGAGAATTTGCCTAAACCGAAATTGACTTTTTCACAAAAAGTTCACTTAAAGACGCTTGATTTTGTGGGCAGACATTTTCAAAATTCCAAACGTGAACCTGCACCGCAAAATTATCTTGAGATGTTTGATTTGGACAATAATTTTGTATCAATGACAGTTTATTGGGGAACTCATAGATACCACATGATTTTTCGGGCAGTTGCGCTTTAAAATATTAATAGGTTTTTAATATCTGTTTCAAGATAATTGGCGAGATTAAGAATTTTTAAGATTGACATATTAGCCTGACCTCGTTCAATGCGGCTTATGTATTCTCTTGTGATACCGACTTTTTCGGCAAAAAACTCCTGCGTGTAACCTTTTCGTACACGTTCTGCCTTGATATTTCTGCCGAGCTGTATTAATAATTCTTTTTCACTATACATTAATAATATTTTACTATATTGACAACTTTCTTAGTGGTAACTTATAATAATATATTATGAGCATGTATATATTCACATAATGGGAAAAAAATGAAAATACGGAACGATGGATAAAGTGAATAAGCCCGTTACAAAATAAAAAATGAATGTACAAACAATATAAGGAGAAAAAGAAATGAGAACAAAGAACAATGCAAAAGAATTAGTAAATGATTTAAACACACTCCCTCGCCCCGTCGAATTGACCTTCGTGAGGAGCAAAGGGAACAAGCGAGCTTGCGAGCTTTGTGACCCTGCTTGCAAAGCTGAGGGTTGGGGTGAGGGGTTCCCTCACAATGGCAAGTATGAACCCCGCCCCTGCGGTTGTAGCACTCGTGAACTCGTGCACAACCGCTTCCCCGCCCGCAAGGGGTGGGGATTGCGTGACGGCTACCCTCTCCTAGTGGAGAGGGCTAGGGAGAGGGTTCGTTACAATGACGAATGCTACTATGCAAAACCTAATATGGAAAGTGGCTTGCCACCTCACCTCACTCACTTTACTCACTTACGTAAACGCTTTGCGTTTACTTTGGCGGAAGTCCTGATAACTCTCGCCGTCATCGGCATTGTTGCCGCGATGACCATACCAAATTTGGTGCAAAGTTATCAGGAAAAAATCACTGTAACAAAGGTTAAAAAAATGTATTCAACACTAAGCCAAGCATACGCTTTGTACAAAGTTGATAATGACGTTGATGAAACGTATGTAAAAAATCATGACGGTGCTGTAAAAGTATTTGATATTTTTCAGAAAAATTTAAAAGTCAGCAAGATATGTTCGGGGGACGA
>CANQML010000110.1 GCA_947624935.1 Candidatus Gastranaerophilales bacterium | reverse complement strand
GGGGGGGGGGGGTATGCCCTCCTAACTCTCTTATACTCTGTGTTTCAAGCCATTCATTCCTCATACGTACATTATATACATTTTTTCCTCGCATGTCAAGAGTTGAAAATTTACACAACCTTGCCATAAAATTTGTTTATATATATAATAAAAATATGTTAGAACAACTTTTGGCTGATGCCGACAAAATCGATACCGTTTTTAAAACTTTTAAATTGAGTTTTGTTTTAGGGATTATTATAAATCTCATAATCATAGCGGTGCTTTTCAGGCTTACTGATATTTTTATGAACAAGCTTAACAGCAGGTTCAAAAGCCATGAAAATTCAGCCCCCGTTCACAACATCCTTGTCATAATGAATAAAGTCATAAAGTTTTTGATAGTATTCATTTTGGCGGCATCGTTTTTGCAAAGTCAAGGTTATTCGCTAACTTCTCTTATTGCAGGGTTTGGAATTACGGGTTTGGCGGTCGGGTTTGCCGCACAGCAGACAATCGCATCAATTTTCGGTACTATTGCAATCCTTACCGACAAAGTTTATAAAGTCGGAGATTATATCAAAACCGCAGACACCGAAGGCACCGTCGAGGCAATCAATCTTCGCTCAACTAAAATCAGAACGCTCGAAAATTACCTCATAACAGTTCCAAACGACGTTATGGCAAATAACGTTATCGCAAATATTTCAAGAGCGCACAAAAGAAGAATGGATTTGACTTTCGGCGTAACTTACGACACAACAAATGAAAAACTTCAACGTGCAATGGATATAATCGGTGAGATTGTTCAAAAACGAGATGATATGCACAAAGATTTTAATATTTTCATAGAAACTCTCGCCGACAGCTCAATTAACATAAGGCTTTTGGCTTACGCTAAAACCAAAGCTTATGACACTTTTGTAAAAATAAGAAGTGAGATTTATTTTGAAGTCATACAACGATTCAGGCAGGAAAACATAGACTTTGCATTCCCGTCGCAATCTGTTTACATTGAAAAGAAATGAAAATTAAAATAATAGCTTTGGGGAAAATTAAAGAAAAGTTTTTGAAAGACGGGATTGGTGAGTTTTTAAAACGGCTTACGCCTTATGCAAGCGTTGAAATCACAGAGATTTCGCCAGTTGAGATAAAGGATGAAAATTTAATTCAAAAGGCGCTGGATGAAGAAGGCGAAAAGATTTTACAGCACATAAAACCGCAGTCTTTTGTAACAACGCTTGAAATAGGCGGAACGGCTCTTTCATCGGAAGATTTTGCAAAAAAGATTGAAACCCTGACAAACGACGGGATTTCGGAGCTTGTTTTTGTAATCGGTTCATCGTGCGGGATTTCAAAAAAAGTTTCACAACGTGCAGATTTTAAATTGAGCATGTCGAAAATGACGTTTTTACACCAGTTTGCAAGGTTAATTCTGGTTGAACAAATTTATCGCGCGTTTAAAATTATCAAAAAAGAAACCTATCATAAATGATTTTTTACATCAAATGATATATTTCAAACGAGCGAAAAAGTGCTATAATTGTACCCAAAAGGAGAGATAGCATGAAAGAATATGATTACGGTTTGTCACTTGAAGAATTGGAAAAGCGCACCCACAAAGATTATTTAATGACGAAAAAATTTTTAGCGCCCGATGCGCCCGAATACTTGAACCTGCAAGAGGGCGATAAGCAGGCACTTTCGCACCTTGTCAAAGCGGCAAACGTAATCGGCAGGATTAATTTGCAACTTGATTCACACGATAACTTGGGGTTTGAGGAGTTTTTAAACCGCAATAAAAGTGACAAGCGCGCAAAATTAACCAAAATTCTCTTTGATGCGCAAAAAGGTATAAATGCTGTCGACACCTTATCAAACAAAATTAACCTTGCAAAAGGGATAAAAGAATTGCCGGGGAAAGGGGTTTACCCCGATGATTTATCAGTTGAGGAATTTCATTCGATAATCAAAAAAATGATTGAAGAAAATAAAATTGACGAAGTTAAAAAAATTCTGACCCAGCGTTCGGTTGTTGAACGAAGCGGGGAGTATTTGGTCGGGATAGATTATGTGGACAAATTCAGGGATGATTTTGCAAAAGCGGCAGATGAGCTTGAATTGGCGGCAAAAACCTCGACAAATGAAGATTTCAACGAATATTTGATATTGCAGGCTAAAGCTTTCAGAACGGCTGACCCAATGTTTGACGCTTACGCGGATAAAAAATGGGCGGAACTTCAAGATACTCCGCTGGAATTTACGATAACAAGAGAAAATTATGAAGATGAAATGACGGGAACTTTGGTCGAAAATCCCGAATTAAAAGCGCTTTTGGAGCATCACGGAATAAACCCGACACCAAAAGATTTTTTAGGCGGGAGAGTCGGTATCGTAAACAAAAAAGGAACTGAAGCTTTGACGGCGATTAAAAAATATTTACCCGAACTTGCAAAAAATATGCCTTATTGTGATGAATACGAGCAAAATATAAGCAGCGATTTAAAACAGACCATGGTTGATGTCGATATGGTACAAGCTGCGGGCGATGTAGGTGAATATCGGGGCGGAATAACCTTAGCCGAGAACCTCCCCAATGACGACAAATTATCGCTTCAAATCGGCGGCGGCAGAAGAAATGTTTATCACCGACAAATAAGGTTTATAAGTGATTTAAAGAAACTTCAAGAGCGGCTTGATGCGATTTTGGACAAAAACCAGCACAAATACTATCTTGATGAGGCAGATCACTGGTTTACGATAGGGCATGAAAACGCGCACTCTTTAGGCCCGAAAAAAGGCTGCGAAAAGCTTGGCAAATACAGAAACATCATTGAAGAAAACAAAGCTGATATGGGTTCTTTGGCATTTGTGGATTTATTGGTTAAACTTGGTATGTACACCGAAGAACAACGCAAACAAATTATCGTAACATTTATCGCCGATAATTTTTTGAAATCAAAGCCTAATTTAAGTCAGGCACACAGAGTGAGAACGGTTATGCAAAACAATTATTTCGCAAAACACGGCGCTTATGAGATTGTTGACGGCAAAATTCACGTTAATATTGACAAAGTTGTTCCGATAGCGCAAGAAATGCTGAAAGAAATTGTCAGAATACAAATCGACGAAAAATTTGAAGATGCCGAAAAATACGTCAATGATAACTTTGTATGGACTGATAATATGGAGCTTATCGGGCAAAAACTTCAAAAAATCAACAAAACCTTAAACGGCAGGCTTGAAACAAAACTTGCCGATAAATTAGCGAAGTAATTCTTTTTGATAAGCCCATGCAGAGTGGTTGTGAATACTTTCAAACGCCTCACAATCGACCTCAAAGTAATTGATTGCGGGATGTTTTCTCAGTTTTACAACCACATCTCGCAAAACATCTTCAACAAATTTCGGGTTGTCAAAAGCATGCTCGGTTACAAACTTTTCATCTTCGCGTTTCAAAAGCGAATAAACGGGGGATGAGCCGCAGTTTTCAATCAATTCGATTAAATCTTCAAGCCATATATGCTCGTTTTCATCATAAGAAACTTTAACGCTGACAATGGCTCTTTGATTGTGTGCGCCATTATCGGAAATTTCTTTTGAACAAGGGCAAAGCGTTGTGACAGGAACTTTTACCCCTAAAATAAACTTGTAACCGTCATAATCAATAATTCCCTCAAACGAGCAGTCGTAACTCATCGGAGCTTTTAAGCCTGTTACCGGAGATTTTTTTTCAACAAAATATTTGAACTTAAATTCCAATTCGCCGCTTTGGGCATGAAGTTTTTTGATAATCTTTTCAAGACAGTCTTTAATATCAACGCCCAAGAGGTCTTTCGTTCTCCATTCGTTCAAAACCTCGACAAATCTTGACATGTGCGTGCCCTTGTAGTGTTTGGGCAAAGAAACATTTACGCGCGCTTTTGCATAAACCGTTTGATTTGAATTGTTTTTACGTTGAATAATCAGCGGCAACTCAATGTGCTTTATGCCGACTTTTTGAATATCAACATTTCTGTTATCTTCAAGGTTTTGAATATCTTTCATAAAAATATTATATTATAAAAAAAGTTTCAAAGGCTCTTGTTTACTTTTTTTATTTGTGGTAAACTGGATGTGTGTGAATAAATTGTAAAATTGACACTTTATAAAAGGAGAAATGTTATGACGACAAAAGAATTTTTCACCAATTCAGAAGAATTGAAACAAATGATGTCAGCAGCACGCGCAACGATTACGGCACCTTTCTTCGGCAACAATGTTGAAGAAGTAAAATCCGTATCCGAAGCGTACAAACTGGCAAAATCAAGCTCAGGCACTATTGAATTGACAGGCATGCCTGTTTACAAGCCTGAAAAATTAGGATTACCTCAAGGTGCAAACCAATTGTTATTCAACGACGGTTCAGTTGTCGGCAGATGTGCCGCAGCAAGAAAGATTGTCGGCGAACCCAATTGCGATTTGAAATACCTTTTACCGATTATCCGTGAAGCAATCTATGCAACACGTGACAAATTGATGTACAAAACAGAAGCAGTTGTAGGTTTGGACAAAGACTTTATGGTAAAAGCACACCTTATGATACCTGAAGGATTTGAAAACGTTATGTACTCTTGGATGTTGAACTTCCAATATATGAATGAAGAATACGCAAATATGTATTCTGATTCAAGAGAAATCGCAGACAGCGACATTTACGTATTTTCCGACCCCGATTGGTCACACCCCGATTTCCCGTACGGTTTGACGTTCTTTGACCCTGAACACAACTGTGCATGCATTTTGGGTATGAGATATTTTGGCGAACACAAAAAAGGCACCTTAACTCTTGCATGGGGTTGTGCTGCACGTCACGGTTACGCATCATGCCACGGCGGTATGAAACGTTACAACCTTGACGGCGGAAAATCATTCCAGGTTGCCGTATTTGGGTTATCAGGTTCGGGTAAATCAACAATTACTCACGCAAAACACAACAACAAATACAATATTACGGTTCTTCACGATGATGCGTTTATCATCAATGTTCAAGATAAATACACAATCGCACTTGAACCCGCATACTTTGACAAAACAGCCGATTATCCGATTGGCTGCGATGACAACAAATACATTTTAACTCAGCAAAACAACGGTGCAATCCAGCTTGCAGACGGCAAAGTTGTTTCAGTAACCGAAGATTTAAGAAACGGTAACGGACGTGCGGTTAAATCAAAATTGTGGTCACCGAACAGAGTAGACAGAATTGACCAGCCGATTAACGCTATATTCTGGTTAATGAAAGACCCGACAATACCTCCCGTATTGAAATTATCGGGTGCATCATTAGGTTCTGCAATGGGTGCAACATTAGCAACAAAACGTTCATCAGCAGAAAGACTTGCGGCAGGTGTTGACCCGAACGCCTTGGTTGTTGAACCTTACGCTAACCCGTTCAGAGTTTACCCGTTGTCTGTTGATTACACAAGATTTAAACAGTTAATCGCCGACGGCGTTGATTGCTACATCTTGAACACAGGCGAATTTATGGGAACAAAAGTTAAACCTGCCCACACTTTAGGCATTATTGAAGCTATCGTTGAAGGTACGGCTAACTTCCATAAATGGGAAAACTTCTCCGATATCCAAATTATGGATGTTGAAGGATTTGACGCATCGTTCTCAAATAAAGAATATGCGGCACAATTTGTTGCACGTATGAACGACAGAATCAACTTCGTCAAATCAAGAGAAACCGAAAAAGCAGGTATAGATAAACTTCCGGCTGACGCTTTGGAAGCGCTTGAAGCTGTAGTTAAAGAAGCAACAGCACTTGCTTCGGTGTAATAAGCAATAAAAAAAGACCCTTTCGGGTCTTTTTTTTTATGAATAAAATTAATTATTCAACTTCGATTGCGGAAACCGGGCATGAATCAGCTGCTTCTTTAACGCAATCCATATTATCAGCTACAGCGGACTCGTTAACCTGAGCAACGCCGTCAACTGAAAATACTGCGTCGCAAATAGATTCGCAAGCGCCGCATCCGATACAAGAATCATTTACTTTTACTGCCATAATTTTTTCTCCTTTACTACGGAATATTCCGTACGAATATTTTACAATAAATTCAAAAAAATAGCAAGAGTGGTTGGATAAGTCTTGAAGTCGTTAAGTCGTTAAGACGGTTACAAAGTGAATAAGCCAATAAGCAAATTCTTGCTCGCTCGCGTTTAACGGGTCTGCGGTTGACGTCTGCAATGACTTTGTCATTTTGCCGTCAAGCCTCGCCCTCAGCTCGCTCGCGCTAAGCGAATAAGCACGTTACAGAAAGTCGTTATGTCGTTAAGACGATAAGACGTTAAGGCAAATTTGTAGGTCGGATTTACTAATCCGACTAATTTTATTGTTGGCATAGTAATGCCAACCTACATATACTTTCGTCATTACGAGGAGCGAAGCGACGTAGTAATCGCATTGTCGTCGGATTTCACCGGTCTTGCGATTGCGACGCTCGTTACACTCGCTCGCAATGACATGCTATTGTCATTACGAGGAGCGATAGCTTGTAGGTCAGATTTACTAATCCGACTAATTTTATTGTTGGCATAGTAATGCCAACCTACATATACTTTCGTCATTACGAGGAGCGA
>CANQML010000109.1 GCA_947624935.1 Candidatus Gastranaerophilales bacterium | reverse complement strand
GGGGGGGGGGGGTACGATAAATATCCTCTGACCC
This sequence comes from Candidatus Gastranaerophilales bacterium, assembly GCA_947624935.1. Lineage (GTDB taxonomy): Bacteria > Cyanobacteriota > Vampirovibrionia > Gastranaerophilales > Gastranaerophilaceae > SIG32. Next base: position 6,732 of record CANQML010000109.1, on the reverse strand, counting down.
AATCAGATTGCAGCTTTTGCCCTGATGACAATAAATCTGAGCAACAAACACGTCATTGCGAGGAGGGCAAGTGTAGCGCAGCCCGACGCGGCAATCTATTGAATGGATTGCTTCGTCACTTCGTTCCTCGCAATGACGGAGATAGTCGCAACTCACAATGCCCAATTCATGATAAGAACTTAACGTCTTGCGCGAGCGAGCTGAGGGCGAGGCTTGACGGCGTAAATGACGCAGTCATTGCAGACGTCAACCGCAATCCCGTCAAACGCGAGCGAGGAAGAAATCGTCTTAACGTCTTAACGACTTCTAAAAAAGTCGCGTTTACGTTGGCAGAGGTGCTGATAACACTCGCCGTCATCGGCATTGTTGCAGCGATGACCATTCCGACAATGGTTCAAAACTACAAGAAAAAAGAATATTCAACAAGATTGAAAAAGTTTTATTCAACCATGCAGCAGGTTGTAAGGTTATCTGAAATCGATAACGGTCCGGCATCTCAATGGACAACCACAGCCACAACAACAGATACCGAAGGTTTACAAAAATATTGGGATACCTATTTTGCAAAATATCTTCGTAATACACAATATGCAGGAAGTCATACCGAATATGATAAACCTTATCTGCATTATATATTATCCGACGGTACAAGGATAGGGGTAAGCAGACCTGAACTAACATCACCATTCGCTTTTACTATGAGCTTATATATGAAAAATGATTTTAGCGGTGCAAGCGGTAAGGATAAATTTTCATTTTTGTTGACTAAAGACGGGAGGTTTATACCTTATGTGTGGGATTATCATATAACTGACCAACTAAATCCCAAATTGAATGATGATGAAGAACCTTATACAACGGATTATACCGATAGAGATAATGTGTTAAGGTTATGCAAGGCAAATAATGCATTTTGCACTCAACTATTATTTCTTGACGGTTGGGAGTTTAAAGAGGACTACCCTTTTAAACTTTGACAATTCTGTCGGATTAGTAAATCCGACCTACAATATGTCATTGCGAGCGAGTGTAACGAGCGTCGCAATCGCAAGGTTGGTGAAATCCGACCTTACAAATCTAACAATGGCAAATATAAACCCCGCCCCTGCGGTTGTAGCACTCGTAAACTCGTGCACAACCGCTTCCCCGCCCGCAAGGGGTGGGGATTAGGTTTCAATAACCGTGGCACTCCAAAGAGCCTAATTAATGTAAAGAACTTATTGACTTATTCGCTTATTCACTTATTCACCTGAAATGAACTTAACGTCTTATCGTCTTAACGACTTTTTGTAACGTGCTTATTCGCTTATTGGCTTATTCACTTATTCACTTTTATTAACCACCTTACTCACTTTACTCACTTAATTCACTTTAAAATTTGCCCGAAAACCACATCTGTGCTAAAATTGTCTTATGCAAAGAGTTAAACTTCTCGGGTTTGGTATAGATGATTTGGATTTCAACGGGGCGATTGATTATGCGCTCAAACGTAAAGGTCAGGTCGTGACAATTAATCCCGAAATGATTGATTGGGCATCTAACCACCCCGATTTTGCAAAAATCATTGAAAACGCCGAGCTTGTTATTCCTGACGGCATCGGGGTTCAAATCGGGCTTAAATTAAAAGGTCATAACATAAAACGCATTGCAGGCGTTGAATTTGCATATCAGCTTTTGAGTAAAGTCAAAAGCGCTGCATTAATAGGCGCAAAGCCCGAAATTATCGAAAAAACCGTCGAAAACTTAAAAAAAGATTTCCCAAACCTTGATATAGTTTATTTCCACGACGGGTATTTCAAAAACGATGAAGAAATAATACCTGAAGTCGTCAATAAAAAGCCCGAACTTTTGCTTGCAGCTTTGGGTTCGCCAAAACAGGAAGAATTTATTTATAAACTTAAACCCCAACTGCCCGATACGATTATGGTCGGAGTCGGCGGAAGTTTTGATGTTTGGTCGGGCGAAGTCAAGCGTGCACCCGTTATCTTTCAAAAACTCGGCTTGGAGTGGCTGTATAGAACAGTTAAAGAACCGAAAAGATTTAAAAGAATTTTTCCAACTTTGCCTTTGTTTGTGTTAAAAGTATTATGGAGCAGATAATGTTAAAAGAATCAGAAATCAAAGAACTTAAAAATCTTGCAAAAGAGAGCAGACAAAATATAATCAAAATGGTTTATAACGCCAAATCCGGTCACATAGGCGGTTCGCTTTCGGCAACCGATATTATGACAGTTCTATTCCATAAATGTATGAACCCGAAAGGCAAAGACCATGACAGATTTGTGCTGTCAAAAGGTCATGTGTCGCCGATTTACTATTCGGTTTTGTCACAGCTCGGGTTTATCCCAAAAAGCGAGTTGATGACGTTTAGAAAATTGGGTTCAAGGCTGCAGGGGCACCCGTCGCTTTTATGTCCCGGGGTGGAAGTCTGCACAGGCTCTTTAGGACAAGGTTTATCTATTGCATGCGGTATGGCAATCGCTCTAAAACTTGACAAAAGCCCTGCGCATGTTTTTGTGCTTATGGGGGATGGCGAACTTCAAGAGGGTAACGCGTGGGAAGCGTTTATGCAGGCTCCGCACCGAAAACTTGATAATTTGATTGCAATAATCGACAGAAATCATCTGCAAATCGACGGTTGTACCGAAAATGTCAAATCGCTTGACCCGCTGCCTGATAAGCTCAAAGCGTTTAATTGGGATGTAATCGAAATTGACGGGCATGACTACAACAAAATTTATGACGCGATAGAAAAAGCTAAATCAAACACAAAACCGACGGCAATTTTGGCAAACACAATCAAAGGCAAGGGCGTAAGCTTTATGGAAAACAATGCGGGCTGGCATGGAAAAGCCCCGAATACGGAAGATTACGAGCGTGCCATGAAGGAGCTTGAATGATTTTTGACAAAATCGAAAACCTGGCTAAATACCCGCAAATTCCCGATGACGTAAAAGAATTTATCAAAAATTGCCCGAAAGCTTGCGGGCGTTATGAAATTAACGAAAAAGATTTTGCCAACATTGAAGAATACACTACAAAAAAAGAAGGCAAATTTGAACGTCACAGGCTGTTTTCGGATATCCAAATCGTTTTAAATGGTAAAGAAAAGCTTTTTATCGGTGATGCAGGAAAAGTTTTGGTTCCTTATGTTGAAGATATTGAGTTTTTGGAAGGCAAACCTACTTCAAGCGTTATTTTGGACGGCACAAATTTCATCCTGATTTTTCCAAACGAACCTCACATGCCGCAAATGGCTTTGGATAAAGAAACGCAAGTCAAAAAACTCGTTGTAAAAATCTTAAATAAAAACTCTTAGGGCATTTAAAATGCACAAAATCATTACCCCGACATCCGCAAAGATTGCAAGCCACATATTAGCGATACCGACGGCGCCCAAAATCAGGCAAATAACCTTAATCCCCAAAGCGAACAGGATGTTTTCTTTGACAATTTTTAAGCATTTTTGTGAAATTTTTATTGCCTGAGCGATTTTTGCAGGATTATCATCCATTAAAACAACGTCTGCCGCCTCAATTGCGGCATCGGAGCCAATCGCTCCCATTGCAATCCCGATATCCGCACGGGTTAAAACAGGTGCATCATTTATCCCGTCACCGACAAACGCAACGGGATTTTTGCCGTCAATTACCTTTTCAAGCTCATTTAGCTTTTCATCAGGTAAAAGTTCGCCGTAAAATTTGTCTATTTTAAGCTTTTGGGCAACCGATTGCGCAACTTTTTTCAAGTCGCCCGTGAGCATAACTATTTGCTTTATTCCTGATTTTTTTAAATCGTCAATTGCCTTGAACGAGTCTTGCTTTATTACGTCCGAAATTACGATATGCCCCGTATATTCGCCATTTATTGCAACGTGAATAATCGTTCCGATTGAATGGCATTTTATCGGCTCAATCCCGAATTTTTCCATTAATTTTTCGTTTCCCGCAAGAATTTCCAAATCGTCGATTTTTGCGCAAATACCGTTTCCGCTGTATTCTTGAATATCTTTTACGCGCGTTGTATCAGGTTCTTTGCCGTAAGCTTTTTTAAGACTCAGCGCAATCGGGTGCGAGCTCGCACTTTCAGCCAGCGCCGCATACTCAATCAGTTTTTCTTCTTCAATTTTGCTGTGGTGTATTGCATTGACCTCAAAAACCCCCTGCGTAAGCGTTCCCGTCTTATCAAAAACGACCGTTTTTACATTAGAAAGCGTTTCAAGATAGTTTGAGCCCTTGATTAAAATTCCGTTGCGCGATGCGTTTCCTATCCCCGCAAAAAACGATAACGGAATACTTACAACAAGCGCACACGGACAGCTTATGACCAAAAATACCAAGGCTCTGTATACCCAAATTTGCCACATTGCGGGCAAACCCAAAACCAACCCCCTGAATATCGGCGGCAAAATCGCAAGCGCAAGCGCCGAGAAAACAACTATGGGCGTGTAAATTCTTGCAAATTTTGATATAAAATTTTCCGATTTTGATTTTCTTGAACTTGCGTTTTCGACCAATTCCAGTATCTTTGAAACGGTTGAGTCGCCAAAACTTTTCGTAACCCTTACCTTTAAAAGTCCGCTTAAATTAATTGCCCCCGAAATTATCTCATCACCCGAACAAACTTTTTGCGGAATACTTTCGCCCGTCAAAGCCGATGTATTAAGGCTTGAATTTCCCTCAATAACAACTCCGTCCAACGGCACTTTCTCACCCGCTTTTACTATAATTGTGTCGCCCGGTTTGACTACTTTGGGGTCAACCTTTTTAATTTGCCCCTCAAGCTCAATATTTGCATAATCGGGTCTTATATCCATTAAACTCGCTATATTTTTACGGCTTTTTGAAACCGCCATACTCTGGAAAAATTCTCCAATCTGATAAAACAGCATAACCGCAACGGCTTCAACATAATCCCCGCTCAACCCTTGCGATTGGTTATAAAGCGCAAGCGCAATAGCCCCAAGCGTCGCTACCGCCATTAATAACGACTCGTCAAACGGCTTTAAGTTTTTGATGCCTTTGTATGCCTTCCTTAAAATGTCGTTTCCAATTATATAATAAGGAATTATATAGGCAACAAACCTTGCCGCACCCTCAATCGGCACAAAATGCAGCGCAATAAGAAGTACGCTTGCCGCAATTATCCTTGTTAACATTTTTTTCTGCTTTTTATTCATAAATTTCGCAATCTTCTTCAACTTTTTTGCAGTTTTTAATAACTTCTTTGATTACGGCTTTAGGGTCGGCGCCGTCTGCAAATTCCACATCCATTTTTTGCATCATAAAATTGACCGCGGCTGATTTTACGCCCGATGTACGCTTTGCCGCCTCCTCCATTAAATTGGCGCAGTTTGCACAATCAACTTCTATTTCGTAAGTCTTTTTCATTTTAAATCCTCCTTTATCGTTTTTATTCTTTCATCCAAAAACTGAGTGTATTTTTCAAGTATTTCAAGCGTTTTGTCCAAATCCTCTTTGTTAAACAGATTAAAAAACGCCTCGTCTTTTTCGTACCACATTTTGTGCATATTTTGATGTTTTTCAAAAACCTCCTGCCCGATTTTGGTGAGTTTATAGTAGGTTTCTTTTTTGTTGTCGGAATTTTTGTAGGTTTTGACGGCATTTTTCGCCAAAAGTTTTTTAATAATTTTACTTATGGCGGCTTTTGTAAGTTTCATTGATTGCGCAATCTTTGTCACGTTCGGGTTTTCGGTTTTGCCGATAAAATCAATACAGTGCATTTCCGTAAACGTGTAATTAATCAAAATGTCGCCAAAGGCTTTTTTATACAAGATGTCAAGCCGGTTTGAAGTATCAAAAAGAGTGAGCAGAGTGTCCGTTACGTTCATAAATTCCTCAAATTATTGTTAACCTGTTAACAATAATATTATGAACTATAAAGCGGGGTTTGTCAACCCTTTTGTGAAATTTTGTTAACAAGTTAACGATAATTTTATGGAGTTAGATTTTGGTTAACCCGAGCGGTTTCAAAATCCCGAACATACCTTCTGCGGCGATGTCGTTTGTGATTTTGCCATCGTTATTGAAATAGTAAAAGTTCATAACGGTTGTATTTATTTTTTTGCCTGTGGGTTTTACGCCCCAAAATTCACCGTCGTGCGTGCCTGATAATAACCAGCGGACTGCAACCTTGTTGTCATCGGCGACCATTTCCTGCGCATTCCATTGAACATCACTGAAACCGCTTCGCATCCAATGTACGATTGATAAATAGCCTATTCCGCCATATAAAGGGGTTGGCGATGCGGGTGTGAAAAACGACGCATCATCTGCCACAAGCTCTTTTGCAAGAGCTTCATCCGCTGTGTTTATCATTGTTTCAAACTTTTTCATTTTTTCTTTTAAAACATTTTTATCCATATCAGCACAATTCTCCGTCACCAAATCCAAACTGTTCAAGTGAATTGGATTTTGCCTGCACACAAATATATTCAACATCGGATTTAGCTTCCATTGTCCTGACCGCATCGGGCAAAACCTTTACGCAGCTTCCTTCTTTAAATTCGACAACCTGACCGTCTAAAGTCATTGCGCCTTCGCCTTTTAAGAAAATGTAAATTTCTTCATTTTGTTTGTGCTTATGGTTAAACGGTAATTTTGCACCTTTTGGCATAAAGTTAACGGAAATTTCACAAGAAGTTAAGCCGAGTTTGTCGTGCAAAAACGCTTTTCCGTTTTCATAATTTTTGCCGATTTCGGCAATTTTACC
>CANQML010000108.1 GCA_947624935.1 Candidatus Gastranaerophilales bacterium | reverse complement strand
TTTAATCTATTTGCAAAAAAGTAAAATATTGCTAACATAGTATTATGAGCAAGATTTTGTTTATATCTCAGGATGAGGAAAAAACAAAAAAATATTCGCAGATTTTCAAAAAGCCTTACGAATTTTTTACATCAAGTGATGAAAACACGGCATTGGAAATCGGCGAAAGCTGCATGCCTGACGTTATTATAACGGATAATTCGATTAAATTTGCCAAAAGCGTTATAAAAAAACTTAAATCAATCCTGCCCTCATCTGCTTATATTTTGTTGACAAGCAAAAGTGAACTTGAACCCGACATAATTAAAAACGTCAATGCGTTTTTGACCGATGAGATGTCTGATAACCTCATACTTTCAACCGTTCATGTAAATCTTAAAACAAAAAACTCGCTTGAACAGTTGTCGGGCGCGAACAAGGATTTGGCGGACAGTTTGTACCGTTTGAATGTTTTATACAGCACAAGCTCTCAATTTGCGGGGTCATTGGACAAGCAAAAACTCGTCGACTATATGATTGAAGGTATGGATAAAGCGTTGAGCTTTGATTTGACTTGCACGCTTGCATTTTGCACAGAAGCGGAGCCTGTTTTAATCCTAAATTCGCTTTATGAAATATCGGAGGAGCTTTTGAGCGCAATCAAGCTTAGAACCGTTTTGAATTACAAATCGCTTTTTGAAAACAAAACTCCGCCGTTTGAAATTGATGCGGAAAACTTAAAAGTGATTAAAAACGTTAAATATCCCGCAAACAGGTTTACTTTCACACTGTTTCGGTACGACAACATGTTTGCGCCGATAAGTTTGGGGGATAATTTCTTCGGGTGTATAGAAATCTTTAAAGAAATTCCGTTTTCATCGGATGATGCAACCTATTTTCAAACAATTGCGCAGCAGGTTTCACTTCCTTTAAAAAGCGCATCACTTTATCAGGAAATCAAAGAAACAAACCAAAAACTTGAAAAGCTTGAAAGGCTTAAATCGGAGTTTATATCAATCGTTTCGCACGAATTGAGAACGCCTCTGACCGCAATAAAAAATTCTCTTGATATTTTAACCGGCGGAAAGTGTGGCGAATTAAACGATGCAGGCGAAAAATTTTTGTTAATGGCAAAACGAAATGTCCAAAGGCTTTCGGGTATAATCAACGACCTGCTTGATTTATCCAAAATCGAAGCGGGCAAAATGGACTATCATTTTGCAAATATGAATATACATTCCGTCATAGATTACGTAAAAACATCGCTTTCGGGACTTGCAAAAGAAAAAGGGCTTAATTTAATTGCCGAAGAAACCGAAAATCTGCCTGAAATATGCGCAGATTCTCAAAGATTAGAGCAGGTTTTGACAAACCTTGTTTCAAACGCAATAAAATTTACACCCGAGGGCAAAACCATTACCATTCGCTCGCACATCGCAAACGCAAATCAGCTTAACCCCAACGACTGTTTTAAAGATGATTTAAAAAACCTTTCGGGTGATTATATTGTGGTATGTGTTGAAGATGAGGGGATAGGTATTGCCCAAAAGGATTTGACAAGAGCATTTGACAAATTTGCGCAGATAGAAAACTCGCTATCCCGTAAAGTCGGGGGGTCAGGCTTGGGGCTTCCGATTGCAAAACAGCTTTTACAGGCGCACAGCGGTGCTATCTGGTGTGACAGCGAGCCCGATAAAGGTTCAAGGTTCTATTTTGCAATCCCTGTGGCGCATAGTTACGAATTGTTACATTAATATTGCGCAGGGCAAAACATGTTATAATGAAGTTAGGGAGAATTGTATGAAAAAAATTCTTATTGTTGACGATGAACAGGATATCGTGGAAAGCTTGAAGTTTGTTTTATCCGACTATAATTGTTATTGCGCATATAACGGCGAGGACGGGCTAAAACTTGCAAAAGAACTTATTCCTGACTTGATTATACTTGATGTTATGATGCCAAAAATCAACGGCTATAAAATAAGCCGGCTTTTAAAATACGACAGCAAGTATAAAGATATCCCTATTTTAATGATTACAGCACGTTCACAAGAAGAAGATAAGCTAATAGGCGAAGAAACCGGCGCCGATGAATATATAACAAAACCTTTTGATTTAAACGAAGTTGCCGAGAAAGTTAAGAGTTATTTGGGATAATATGGAAACGGTTACAAATAAAACGCTTGAAAAGCTTAAATATGATTTGGTCAGGGCAGGACTTGTACAGTATGAAGTTATTGAGCAGGCAGAAGAAATTTCCGATGCGCAGAATATAAACATCGGTCAGGCACTGATAAATTCGGGGGTTATAACCGAAGACGCTCTTTTAAAGTTTTTGGAAAACCGTCTGCATATCCCTTATGTAAATTTGGACGACTACACGCTTGATGTAAATTGCCTCAAATATGTGGGTTATACCGATGCAAAACGCTATAAAATAATACCGCTTTTCAAAATAGAGGACACCTTGACGGTTGCCATGGCGGATCCTTTGGATTTGTTTGCGATAGACAGGATAATTGAAACCGCAGAATGTTCAATTGAGCCTGTAATTGCATCAGAACAGGCAATCATGAAAAAGATTGATGAATTTTATAAAACCGACGACACCGTAGGTGAAATTTTTATCAATGAAAGTGCGGGTTATGACTGGCAAGACGAGCTTCACAGCGAGGATTTGAGCGATAACCATATCCAAAAGATTATTCGTGCGATACTCAAGCAGGCAATAATAGAAGAAGTTCACGAAATAACATTTCAAGGCGAAAGTGCAGGATTAGCGGTGAATTTCAAGAAAAACAGCGAGCATATAAATAAAGGTGTAATTCCGAACGTTTTAATATCATCGTTTGTTGCAAAATTAAAAACACTTGCCGAGCTTGACCCGTCTGTGTCAGAAGTCCCGCAGCTTGGCAAACTCATATTTAAAGTTGATGAAATCCAGCTTGTGGCAAGCATTTCAACGTTTCCGACCATTATGGGCGAAAGAATTTTCTTAAAAATCTATAAACCGCCAAAAGCTTTAAACAAAATCCTAAGTTCGGAAAGACAGCTTAAACCTGTCAGAGATGCCCTTTCAAAGCCGGGGATAATATTGGTCTGCGGTTCTCCTTTGAGCGGAAAAACTCACGTGATTTACTCTCTGCTTTTAGAAGCCGCAAAAAACGGCACGAAAAATATTATGACGCTTGAAAGTATTGCAAAATACACACTCGACGGGGTTAACCAGTGCGAGCTTAATGAAAACATCGGGTTTAACATGGATAAAGCGTCAAGGTTTATTGAATTTCAATCGCCCGACATAATCTATCTTGAAGGCATAAAGACCAAAGAGTCTTTTGACTATTTTGCGGGGTTGGTATTTGACGGGAAAACCGTTATAATGGAATTTTTGGCAAACAATATGGAAGATATGCGAAACAAAATGGCATTTTCCGACTTTGAAACCCTAAAATCCCTTATCGGCTGTATGATTTTTATTCATTCAAAAAACAGCATCGAAGTTTTTGACAAAGAAACAATCCAAAAATATTTAGCTACTTGATATAAAATACCAAATTAATCAAAAAATCGGTAACAAGTACATATACTGTAGTCAAGATAGCAGCTTGGGTTGTCGAATATCCGACTTCTTTTGCGCCGCCTTTTGTTTGATAACCTTGCGTTGCACACACCAACGCTATCAATGCCCCAAAAATCGCTGCTTTTAAAAGACTTATATAAACATCTTTCAAAGATAACCACAGCCAGACGGAATTCATATAACGTGCGGGGTGCAAATCAATAGCGGCAGATGAAACAAGCATTCCGCCCAAAACCCCGATAACTTCCGCCAACAAAACCACCATCGGAACAGTCACAAACCCTGCAATAATTCTCGGGGTAAAATAATACCCGACAGGGTCAACCTTTAAGGTTTTAATCGCATCCACCTGACTTGTAACCTGCATGTTAGCAATTTCTGCAGATATTGCCGTTCCTGCTCTTGCACCTATGGCAAGTGCGACAAACCCCGGTGCAATTTCTCTGATTAAAACTATCGCAATCGTTCCGCCGATATAGGTTTCGGCGCCCGTCATCAAAAATTGTTTTGAAACCTGTATTGCAATAACCGCCGCTGCAATAAAGGAAATTACAAGCGAAATGGTTAACGAATCATAGCTGATTGAGGCGGCTTCGGATATTATGCTTGAAAACCTTACCTGCCTTTGAAACAGATATTTTATACACCTGAAAAGATTTTGAACGCATAATCCCAAAAAGTTTATCATACAAAAAATATATCATAAAATACTACTTTTTAGCAAGATTTGCATTTTGGATAAATTTTTTGGCGTCGTTAATCGGGATTGCAAAGCCTATGCCAATGTTTGAGATGTTGTTGTCGGGATTGTAAATCGATTGGTTAATCCCGATAACTTCACCTGCGGAATTTAAAAGCGGACCGCCGGAGCATCCGGGGTTAATTGCCGCATCCGTTTGAATACGGTTTTTTGTATAATCTATTCTTGAAACAATCCCTTGCGTTAAAGTTCCCGCAAAACCGAACGGATTACCTATTGCAAGAACTTTCTGCCCCACTTTAACGTCTTCGGAATTTCCGAAAGAAACGGTTTTCAGAGGGGTTTTCGGATCGATTTTTAAAAGCGCCAAATCTCTGGTTTTGCCCATTTTAGCAATGATTTTGGCTTTGTAAGTGTGTCCGTTATACATAGTGACATCAATGTCACTGCAATCTTCGACCACGTGAGAGCCTGTTAAAATAACCCCGTCGTGGGTAACAATACAGCCTGTTCCTGCTGAAACCCCGTCCGGAAGCTGCGCGTCGATTGCGACAATTGCGGGATTTATTTTTTCATAAACGCTTATATTGATTTTCTCATCGGGCTCGTAAGAAATTGCGGGCGATATTGTGATTATCAAGCTTATAAAAAAATACAATAACTTTTTCATAATAGCATTATTTGTCGTATTTTTCGTTAATTTAATATACTTGATTACTAATTTTGGGTTTGTTCTTGAAATTATTAAAATTTTAATGTATAATTTATGCAAAAGGAGAATTGATATGATAGATTTATTCAAACAACATTTACAAGAAAAAAGAGCAGTCAAAGTGATTGCGGGCATTGACAATTTTGATATTGAAAACATCAAAAAAGTTGTAATGGCTGCAGAAAACGCAAGCGCAATTGACATTTGTGCAAAAGAAGAAATCGTAAAAGAAATTCGTTCAATGACGGATATGCCGTTATTTGTTTCATCAATTGTACCGTCAGAGCTTGTAAGGGCGGTTGAGCTTGGCGCTGATGCGATTGAGCTTGGCAACTTTGATGTGCTTTATAAAAAAGGTATTTCATTCACGGCTCAAGATGTTTTAAGACTTGCAAAAGAAACTATTTCACTTTTAGGCACAAGAAAGACATTTTTCTCGGTAACAATTCCGGGTGAAATTTCAATAACCGAACAAATTGAACTTGCAAGAGAGCTTGAAACAATGGGTATAGACTTAATCCAAACCGAAGGGCACTATTCAAAAGACACACAATCAGACGGTGTTAGAGGGTTAATGGAAAGAGCCGAACTTACGATATCAAACACAATTGAACTTGCAAGAAACGTAGAAATACCGATTATGACAGCAACGGGAATTAACCCGACAACAGCGCCTTTTGCGTTCACGGCAGGTGCATCTGCAATCGGTGCAGGTTCTTGCATAAACAAAATGGACTCCGTTATTTCAATGACGGCTACAGTAAACAGCCTTGTTGAAATTGCAAATAAAAATGCTCAAAAAATCGGAGCAATGGTATAATTCGTACTTCCAACTTTATTTAAAAGAGGCTTTTAAAAAGCCTCTTTTTTTTAATCAGAACACTTATGTTTACCGTCCCAAGATAAATCATCACAATGCAGATAGTCCATGTTGTCGTTATTCATAATCCATCCTCCGCAAGCGAAACCGTTAAAATTAATTGTGGATTTTCTGCTGCAGAATGTCGGGAAGGTTCTTACAGCGTTTTTAATGACAGGTGAACCGTTGGGTATAATAGAATTTGGAGTTAATACAAAATTAAAAATGTCTTTACCAAACGAATTAGGACCTTTCGAACCGTTTATATCCACATGAAAGTCTTGACAAAGCTGATTTGGTGTTCTGCAATCGCTCGGATTGAAAGAATACCCTCCAAATATATAAGTTCCGTCTGCTAATTTAACAACATTTTCAAATACATAATCTTTGTCGACATGTATACTCCCCGCCAAAGTGTGTACATCATATCCGATTTTGCATGATGCCAAATGGCATTCCGATACTTTTTTCAGATTTTGTCCTATGTTGTCCCAAAATATCTTCCCGCTTTCGGTATTATCTGCTCCGGACCAATTACAAATCGGACCGTTATCGATTTGTGCCAATTGATAAGCCTGATTTAATATGGAGTTAATTTTTTTAAGTTTTGCAACAGTTGCTTTTTCTTCATAGCTTTGTACAAGTGTCGGAATGGTCATCGCCGCAACAACACCGATTATTCCAAGTGTAATTAAAACCTCCGATAAAGTAAACGCTTCTTTCATAAAATCTCCGTTCTAATATTAGCACATCTTGTTCTTAATTTAGCACTAAAATTAAAAAAATGCAAGAGTTTTCATGTAAAAAAAGTTTGTTTCAAAAAATTTTAGCTGAGAAAATCAAAGAAATCAGGCTTAGACAAAACAAATCAATAAGTCTTATATCGGCAGAAATAGGCATGACAAAATCAATGTGGGCAGATATGGAAAAAGGAATAAAAGACCCTCAAATATCTACTCTTAAAAGAATGTCCGAAGGGATGAACATTAAATTATCAGAACTGATTGCTATTTGTGAAAATGAACTCGGGAATGACTTTTTATTAACCGAGTAGATTGGTACAAGTTATTTCTTAAAAATCTGCTATAACGGGTTTAGCAATC
>CANQML010000107.1 GCA_947624935.1 Candidatus Gastranaerophilales bacterium | reverse complement strand
AAACTTCAAAAAGAAGTCGAATTTGACCCGAAAATCGCTCTGTTTACAAAAGACGCTAAAGGGCTTGAATTTTATGAAAAAATTATCCCAAATTCCAAAAAAATTCTCAAAGGTCATCTTGTTTTTGAGCTCGGTATGGGGCAATCTCAAGATGTCAAAACAATTATGGAACATAACGGATTTTCAAACATTGAAATCATAAAAGATTTGGCTGGAATTGACAGGGTTATTTCAGGCACTGTTTGAATACTTTGAGTAAACTTCCGTCGGAATAACAAAGCCCAAGATGTTTTTTTGGTTAATTGAACTTTGTGCAATAACTGTACCGTTGTGCTTTTCAACAATTTTTTTGACCAAATATAGCCCTATTCCCATCCCGATTTTATCATAACTTTCGTTGTTTGAAATTTTAAACATCTTGGTCATTCTCTCTTGCGGTATAAAACCGCTGTGGCTTTCAATTTTGAAAGTTAAAGATTTTGCGTTATCGGTTATGATTACTTTTATCACGGAATTTCTAAAAGCTAAATTGATTGAATTTAAAAGCAGGGTTTGGATTACTTTTTGCAGTCTGATAATATCTGCGCTGATATACGGTTTTTTGATTTTTGGAATAATCACCGCTTTTATGTTTTTTTCAATAAAGTAATTTTCCATATTTTTAACTTCACCTTCGGTCATTTCCACTATGTTAAACTCCGAATAATTAAGGTCAAAATTCTCGCTGTCAAATTTGTAAGTGGAAATTAAAGTCGATACCATATTATACATATATTTTGCAGATTCCAAAGTTAACCCTAAAATGTCCGATTGCTCCTCACTAAATTGACCAAAACTTCCGCCAAGCATCAATTCCAGCGCACGAATTTGCGCCAATATAGGTGTCTTTAAGTCATGCGCTAACGTTTCTATAAAACTTTTTCTTAAATCTTGTAAATCCGTACTGTTTATTAAATCTTGTTGGAGATTTAAACTGATTAACTTTCTATCCATATTCTCATGTTATTTTAGAGTTGTACATAACGGTATTGCCCGAGTGGGTAAATTTATTCTATAATAGGATTATGGAAATTTTTTATATCGACTGCAAAAAGTTTGAAATGAACAAATCAAATGATAAAAAGTTCATCCAACGTTATTTCGGAAGATACATTGTTTTTAGTGTGGCAAAAGAAGTTTACAAAATCCCAAATCCCGAGCTTGAAACGGTTAATAATAAACCAAAATTTAAGTTTTCGGATATTAATTTCAGTATTTCTCACAGCAAAGATATAGTTCTTGCCGCTTTTGACAAAAATCCCGTCGGAGTTGATGTTGAATATATGAGCGAAAGGAATTTTCAAAAATTGGGCAGACGTTATAACTTGAACAATCCTACAAAAGAACGCTTTTATGAATTTTGGACAAGATATGAGGCTGAATTTAAACTCCAAATGCCGCCTCAAAAAATCCTGACGTTCCCGTTTTTTGACGAATATATGCTCTCTTTGGCAGGCGATTTTGAAGATTATAAGATTTATGAGTTTTCAGATTTCATCGAAAATCCGTCTTATAAATAAGGTCTTTGCAGTAATTTCTTATATCCCAGGCAACTTCATCCCAATATTCAGGGGTGATTTTTTGATATTGGTCGTAATACTGCGGATATTCACATTTTATAAAATTTAAAATATTTTTTCCGTACGGTTGTCTGAGTTTGAGATTTTCAAACCAAAACTTGTCGGCATAGTCCTTTGTTTTGTCAACTATGCTTTTGTAATCGGTAATATAAGGAAAAATCGGAGAAACACATACAATTGTGTAAATCCCTTTTGCATGAATTTCCTTTAACGCCTCAATTCTTGATGAAACCGATATCCCTTCCGATTTTTGGGCAAAATCTTCATCTAATGTGTTTAATGATATCGCAATTTTACCCTTCATCTCTTTGATTAAGTCCAAATCCCTCAATATCAAATCACTTTTGGTACAAATGGTCGGCGTGCAATTATATTTTTGGATTTTTTCCAAAATCTGCTTGGTATTTTCCAAAAAGCCTTCTTCCTTAACATAAGGATCAGTTACCGAGCCGATTAAGATGTTTTTGTTGTATATTTTGCGCTTGTTACTTAGATAACCGCTCCATTTTTTTACATCCAAAAATTCGCCCCATACATCTTTTGAATGGTCTGTAAATTTTTTTATAAAACAGGCATGGCAATAAATACATTTGAATGTACATCCGGTATAGGGGTTTATTACATAATCAAACCCGCTAATCGAAGTATTGGATACAATACTGTCAACTTCTAAAATTTTTAGCATGTATCTATTATATTAAGAATTTTGTAAAATGTCTATAATTATTAATTTTGATAGCCTTTAGGATTATTTTCATGCCATCTCCACGCATCGGATATTATTTTATCAATATCGGCATATTGTGGAGCCCAATGAAGTATATTTTTAGCTTTTTGCGAAGATGCTACAAGTATTGCGGGGTCGCCTGCCCGTCTTTGTGCCGTTATTGCAGGGATGGGGCGGTTTGTAACTTTTCTTGCAACATCAATTATTTCTTTTACACTGAAGCCTACACCGTTTCCGAGATTAAATATATCGTTTTTGCCGCCTTGATTTAAGTATTCGCATGCCAAAATATGCGCATTTGCCAAATCTGTCACGTGTATGTAATCTCTGATACATGTTCCGTCTTTTGTATTATAATCGTCGCCAAATATTGTTATATTTTCTCGGGTTCCGTTTGCTGCCTGTAAAACAAGCGGTATTAAATGCGTTTCGGGTTTGTGGGCTTCACCTATTTTCCCGCTTTTATGTGCACCGCAGGCGTTAAAATATCTTAACGCAACAAATCTTAACCCATGCGCATTTGAAACCCATTTAAACATTTTCTCCATTGATAATTTTGTTTCGCCGTAAGTATTTGTCGGGTTTGTGTTATCGGTTTCAAGAATAGGGATGTTTTCCGGCTCGCCATAAGTCGCGGCGGTTGACGAAAACACAATTTTATCAATGTTATTTTCAACCATTGACTTTAAAAGCACCATAGTTCCGTAAAGGTTATTGTCATAGTATTTTAAAGGATTGGTCATGCTTTCTCCCACAAGCGAATTTGCCGCAAAATGGATTACCGCATCAATCTTTTCTTTTTTGAACAAATTATCTAAAAATTCTTTATCTCTTATATCACCCTTATAAAATCTTGCTTTTTGGTGTATTGCTTTTTCATATCCCGTTTGAAGATTATCGGCAACTACAGTGTCGATGCCGTTTTCTATAAGTTCATAAACCGTATGCGAGCCAATATACCCCGCTCCGCCAAGTACTAAAATCGCCATAATCTCTTAACTCTTTCTTTTAATGTCATATTTCTGTTATCTTTTTTAACCGAAATTATTTTGTAAGGTTCGGGCTGCGTGGTTCTTTGATATTTCAAATCCGAATACCCGAAAAGCATAACGTAACCAATCTTATACCCGTCAGGAATTTCAAGCTGATGTTGAAGTTCAGGCAAATTGTTGAAGATATAATAAGCAATTCCGCACCATGTTGTTGAAACCCCGAGACTTTGTGCGTAAAGTTCAAAGTAACTCAATGCAATAACAGGGTCAATATTGGTGCAGGGCGCATCTTTTGGAGTTGATACTACAATCATGTGCGGCGCACCTCTAAAGGCTATATCCTCTCCCGCTAAAATCGGCTTTCTGTATCGGTCAAACTTTTTGCTCTTAAATAAAGGGTTTGAAAGTATTTTAATTATTTTATTGTTTGCATAATTTCTGATATCGTCCATGACTTCAATATCATCAACAAAAGAGAAAACCAGCCTGTGGTTATTAACGCCTGTCGGCACCCAATGAAGCATGTTTTTGAGTTTGTCCATGATATCTTTTGGCAAATTTTCTTTTCTGTATTTTCTGTAACTTCTTCTGCTTTTGATTAAATTTAAGATTTCATCAGGGTTGTGGGGCTGTATGGAATCTGAATTTTCGGGAGATTTGTTTTTGAATGATAAAGCGCCTGTCGGACAAATTGCAAGACAGTGCTGGCAATTTATACACCTTTGGGGATGAACGGCTTTTGGCACTTTGTTTTCATCAAATTCAATGACTTTGCTCATGCAATCATTTATACACATCCCACAATGAATACATTTTTCATCAACTTTTATCATACATACTCCTTTTCTTTGATTATATCAAAAAAAAGTGCTTATTACCTATTGAAATTTTGTAGCTTATATGCTACAATATAAATATGAAAGAAATTTTGTATTATCAACGCATTGACGGAAAAATTCCCTATTTAGAATGGTATAATTCTCTTGATAAAAGCATGAAGATAATTGTGGATAAACGAATTTCAAAAGTTGAAAGGGGATTATACGGAGAATACAAAAGATTATCTGCAGAATTATATGAATTTAAATTTTCAAACGGATTAAGAATATATTTTACTGAAAGAGGAAATACAATTGTTTTACTTTTGACCGGCGGAAATAAATCAAAACAGAGTAATGATATAGAATTGGCAAAGAAAATTATTATTGAATATAATGAAAGGATAAATCATGGTTAACAAAAAAGAAAAGAATATTTTAGACAGTTTTCCAAAACATCAAGAATATCTCAAAAAACATCTTAAAGAAGATAGCGATTATGCTCAAATGTGGCTTAACAGTATTTTAGATGATTATTCCGAAACAAAAGATATAAATGAGTTGGTATATAATCTAAAACCTTTAATAGAGGCTAACTATACAATATGCGAATTTGCAAACATTATAGGTATTCATAGAATTACACTTTATAAAATTTTTGCAAAGAAAATGATACCAAGCATTGAAGTTTTATACAAAATCTTTAAAGGCTTGGGATATGAATTAAAATTGTCAGCTGTTAAAGAATTACCCTAAATTTTCCATTAATTTAGTCAAAAGTTGTGATTTGTCATGCAGCCCTTCAAGTGTTGCAATTGGTTTCCCGTCTTTAAACAGTATAAAGCTTGGAAATCCGCTTATTGAAAATCTCCTTACAATTTCGGGGTTTTCATCAACATTTACCGTTCCGATATTTATATCGGTAAGTTCTTCCAATATTGGGCGCTGTCTTTTGCAAAAACCGCACCAATCGGCATAAAACTCCACAAGCTTTAAGCCCGTTTTTGTGTATGTGTCAAAATTTTGTTCATTCAATTCAGTTATCATAACTTCATAATAAAATATTTGAAAAATTTTTAATCCGCAGGTTGTCTGATTTGTGGTATAATAAAAGAAAAAGGAGATGTGTATGTATAGTGTTTATACCGAAAAAAATCATTCATCACTTTCAAAGACGTTAATCGGTGAATTTAAAGATTACGATGAGGCAATGGATTGTGCCGAAAATGCGGTTGAAGGAAAACCCGAGCTTCGCTATATTGTTGAAGAAACAGACGGACATTTTAACAGTTACGGCGAACTTATTACAACGGTTGTTGCCGAAAGTTAGGTTTTTGACAAGTCACAAGGTTTTATAATAAAATTAAAATATGAAGAAATTCATTTCCGCAAAAGAAGCTGTAAATATGATAAAAGACGGTGCATCAATAATGGTCGGCGGTTTTTTAAGCTGCGGTGCGCCCGACGTTTTAATTGACGAGCTTGTCAATCAAAACGTCAAAAACCTTACGCTTATTTGTAATGACACTTCTATCCCCGAAAAAGACAGAGGCAGACTGATTGTAAATAAACAGGTTAAAAAGCTTATTGCGGCGCATATAGGAACAAATCCCGAAACCGGCAGACAGATGCAATCGGGAGAATTGGAAGTTGATTTAATTCCGATGGGCAGTCTTATAGAAAGAATAAGGGCAAAAGGTGCGGGACTTGGCGGAATATTAACTCCGACAGGTGTTGGCACAACGATTGAAGAAAACAACGAAACTATGACAATCGACGGGAAAAAGTTTATCTTTGAAAAACCCATAAGTGCTGATTTTGCCCTGATTTACGGTTCAAAGGTCGATAAATTCGGAAATGTTGCATTCTACGGTACAACAAGAAACCTTAATACGATAATGGCAACGGCTGCCGATACCGTTGTGGTTCAGGCGGATGAAACGGTTGAGTGTCTTGACCCGAATGAGGTTATAATTCCGGGATTGTTTGTGGATTACGTGGTGGAAAAAAATGGAAGCAGTTTGTGAATTAACTAAAGAACAAATAAGAGAAATTATTGCAAAACGTGCCGCAAAAGAGTTTAAAGACGGCGATGTGGTTACGCTTGGGATAGGCTTGCCTACAGCGGTTGCAAACTATATTCCCGAAGGCACAAATATTATGTTTCAATCCGAAAACGGGCTTTTGGGTGTCGGTAAAGATGCCAAAATTCCTGACGAAAGGGTTATAAATGCAGGCGGCGGGTATGTGGAATTTACCAAAGGCGCATGCTTTTACGATTCGCAAATGGCATTTACGATGATGAGAGGCGGACACATTGATGCTACAGTGCTTGGCGCATTACAGGTGGATGAAGAAGGCAGCCTTGCAAATTGGGCAATCCCCGGCAAATTTGTCCCCGGTATGGGCGGTGCGATGGATTTGGTGGTTGGGGCAAAAAAAGTTATTGTTGTAATGGAGCACATTAGCAAAAACCAGATTAAAATAGTTAAAAAATGCAACCTGCCGTTGACTGCATACAGAGAAGTCAATGTAATTATAACGGAACGGTGCGTGTTTAAAGTGACACCAAACGGCTTGGTTTTGACCGAAATAAACCCGATGTTTACCGTTGACGACATAAAATCAACCGTCAGTGCGGATTTTACCGTAAGTCCTGAACTTCAATATATGAACCTCTTGACATGATTTAAAAAAATGTATATAATGAACGTATGGAAAACAAATTGCTGAAAACACAGAGTATAAGAGAAATTGAGGTGGCTACCCCCCCCCCCCAGTACTCATAGAG
>CANQML010000106.1 GCA_947624935.1 Candidatus Gastranaerophilales bacterium | reverse complement strand
GCTAAATTATCATTTATCGGAGAAGAAATGGATACATTCGATAACGAAGTTAATATCATTTTAGACTTCCAACATCTTAAAAGCGAGGAAGTTCTTTTGCTACCCGAAAATAGCAAAGTGGCAGAGAATGTGTTCTTATCTCTAAATGATGAAGTAGAATGGGCAAAATGGACTAATTCGTCTGCAAAGAGTTCGTTGCCACCTGATTTTTATTGTGATACAAAAAAAATGATGATGGAAGTAATGCGTGTAGATGATCACGAGCAGATAGGCAAAAAAGGAGTAGTTGTCAATCCAACACGAGTTCGAGAAACCGAGCTGATGAGAGAATTAAAGGAAAAAGGAGTATTGAGTGCTTTTCCTAACGTAACACCTATCGTGCTTGCCAATACAAATCTTCCAACAGAGCAAGACCATAGCTATAAAATGTATATGGCAAGTTTCACAAGGATAATCGGGAAGCATTTGAAAAAGATAAGTGATTATAAGAAAAATCATCCCTACTATAAAACAATATTCTTTGTTTTTGATGAGTCAAGTGCCTATTTTGAGTCGTTGAATATGCCAAGCAAGATACAAGAGGGAAGTATATGTGAGGGGAAGCCGCACCTGTGGTTTTTGGATGAGAACTTTATTAAGCCAATTATAACGTCAGAAGTGGATTATGTAGTTTGGTATGCTCCTTACAAGTATTGCAAGACACTTACCGTTGGCGGACAAAGAAATGTTGATCTGCCTCGTGCAGTAGTTATAGATAGAAAGAACTTTAACATAGAAACTATTAGATACTGTACTGACAAAATGATTAGTGCAGAGATATAGGAGGCTAATATGAAAGAAGCTCAATTAGAACTTGCGACAATGGAATTGTTTCAGGAAATAGGGTATGAGTATGTCCCCGGAGATTCCATTATGCGTGTCGCCACAGACGTTTTGCTCCGTGATGACTTGCGTATGTATTTACGCAACAAATATCAGGCTGATGAGATAACAGAAGCTGAGATTGAGTCTATCATATTCTCTTTGGTGAGTAGTACGCACGATCCGCTATATGATGCAAATAAGGCTGTCTATACAAAAATAGTAGATGGTTTCATTTTCCGTAGAGAGGACAAGACGAAGAAAGATTTGTATATTCGTCTTATTGATTTTAACGATATAGAAAACAATATATTTAAGGTTGTAAATCAGTTTGAGATAAGAGGAACGCAGGAAACAAGGATACCCGATGGCATTGTTTTTATCAATGGTTTACCGCTTGTAGTTATTGAGTTCAAGAGCGCAATAAAAGAAAACACAACAATACATAACGCTTATGAACAAGTTACAGTGCGCTACACTCGTGATATTCCCGACTTATTTAAGTATAATGCTTTTGTGGTTATTAGCGACGGCGTGAACAACAAATATGGCTCGCTGTTTGCGGATTATGATTATTTCTACTCGTGGAATAAAATTGACGATGAAGAAGTTGTGGCAGAGGGAATAAACTCCTTATATTCGCTGATAAAGGGAATGTTTCGCAAGGACAGACTTTTGAAAATCATCAAGGATTTTGTTTTCTTCCCCGACAGCAGTAAAAATGACTTAAAGGTGGTATGCCGTTATCCGCAATACTTCGCCGCAACGAAGCTATTTGAGAATATCAAAGAACATCAACGTCCGCAGGGCGACGGTAAAGGTGGTACTTATTTTGGAGCAACAGGGTGTGGAAAATCTTACACAATGTTATTCCTGACAAGAATGTTGATGAGAAGCGAGTTCTTCAAAAGCCCCACAATTTTGCTTATTACGGATAGAACAGACCTTGACGATCAACTTTCAAAAACGTTTTGCAACGCCAAGGAGTTCATCGGCGATGCAGAGGTCATTAGCATAGAGTCAAGAGATGACTTGGGGAAAAAACTTCGCTCGAAACCGAGTGGCGGTGTTTATCTCACCACTATTCAAAAGTTCACGGAAGATTTAGAATTGCTTTCTGAGAGGAGTAACATCATCTGTATTTCGGACGAGGCGCATCGTTCGCAAGTGAACTTGGAGCAAAAAGTTAGAGTAACAAGCGAGGGAGTGGAACGGCATTATGGATTCGCAAAGTATCTACACGACTCGTTGCCAAACGCCACTTATGTTGGATTTACAGGAACGCCTATTGATGCCACAATAGACGTATTCGGTCGTGTCGTAGATAAATACACAATGACTGAATCAGTAAAAGACGGTATAACCGTAAATCTTGTCTATGAGGGTAGGGCGGCAAAGGTTACGCTTGACAAAGACAAGTTGGAAGAAATAGAAGAATATTATCAAAAGTGCGAAGATGAGGGGGCTAATGAATATCAAATAGAAGAAAGCAAAAAAGCAATAGCACACCTTGATGTTATTTTAGGCGATCCTGACAGATTAAAGGCAATAGCCGCAGACTTCGTTGCTCATTACGAAAAAAGAGTGAATGAGGGGGCTACTGTATGCGGTAAAGCGATGTTTGTTGTTAGCAATCGCAAGATTGCATTTGCTTTATACAAATATATCCGTGATATTCGCCCTGAATGGTTTGTCGTTCGTGTTAATCCGGATGAAACTCTTACTGAAAAGGAAAAGAAAGAGATTTTGCCTATGGCAAAGGTCAATCTTGTTATGACAAGGGCAAAAGATGACGAAAAAGAGCTTTGGGACTTGCTTGGATCAGATGAATACAAAAAAGAACTTGACAGGCAGTTCAAGAAGCCGAAGTCTAACTTTAAGATTGCCATTGTTGTAGATATGTGGCTTACAGGGTTCGACGTCCCTGAACTTGATACAATGTATTTGGACAAGCCTGTGCAACAACATACACTTATTCAGACGATTTCTCGTGTCAACAGGGTATGCAAAGGAAAAGAAAAAGGCTTGATTGTTGACTACATTGGCATCAAATATAGTATGAATAAGGCGTTGAAACAATACACGGACTATAAAGAAAACGATCTTGAAGAAATAAGTAAGTCTGTTGTTATAGTACGGGATATGGTCGAAGTGCTTGATGCTATGTTTAAGCAATTTAATCGCAAACCGTATTTTGAGGGAACGCCGAAAGAGCAGTTGGATTGCCTTAATCACGCAGTTGAATATGTGC
The DNA here is from genome assembly GCA_947624935.1 of Candidatus Gastranaerophilales bacterium. Taxonomy (GTDB): domain Bacteria; phylum Cyanobacteriota; class Vampirovibrionia; order Gastranaerophilales; family Gastranaerophilaceae; genus SIG32. The sequence goes on along the minus strand of CANQML010000106.1, from coordinate 3,957 downwards.
AGACAACGCAGGAATTGGAAGAACGCTTTATGAGTGTCGTAAAGCGTATGAAAGAAGCATATAACTTGTGTAGCGGTGGAGATGAATTGTCGGATAGTGAAAGGGATGTCATACACTTCTACTTGGCGGTTAGAGCAGTTCTATATAAACTTACAAAGTCTGATGTTCCCGATGCAGAACAAATGAACAAGCGTGTCGCTCGTATGATAGAAGAAGCGATACAGGCAGAGGGGGTAACAGAAATTTTTTCTGTTGAGAAAGACACCCCAAGACTGCAAGAGGAGATTTTTAGCGACGAATATATCGAAAGAATTAACCGTATTCCGCTGATAAATACTAAAATCAAGATTCTGCAAAAGCTGTTAAGGCAAGCTATCGAAAATTATCGTAGGGTAAATAAGATGAAAGGCGTTGATTTTACAAAAAGAATGAACGCCATAGTTGACTTGTATAATGCAAGGCGCAAGGATAAAGCCTTTGCCAATGAAGTTCTTGATGATGTCGCAGAACAATTAACGAAGTTGCTCGAAGAACTTGGGAAAGATAAAGGAGAACTTCCTACGGGAATCGAAACGTTTGAAGAAAAGGCATTTTTCGATATTTTGGAAGCCCTTGCAAAGAAGTATGGTTTTTATGAAAAGTATATCCAAGAACACGGTGTAGAACACCTTATCAACCTTGCAAAAGAAATAAAGCTAATTGTTGACGACAAGGCGAAATATGCGGCTTGGTCAACAAGAGCGGATATAAAAGCGGAATTAAAGGTTGACATTATCTTAAAACTTGCTGATTATAAATATCCTCCTGTAACACAGGATGAAGTATATAAGGAAGTGTTGGAACAAGCGGAAAACTTTCGTAAATATTCGGAGTGAGAGAAAGTTTTCATAGGAGTGGGTGCAGACGATCTTAATGCGATAGAGGAAAGTGAGGACTAAAACGGTTGCCAATGGCAGCCGTTTTCTGTGTCCTAAAAATTTTTCTAAAATTTCTTTCTAATAGTGGCATAATCCACTTGACTTTATAGTTTGGATACAGTATAATACTAACCGAGAACATAAGTTCACGGTTGAGGAAAAAATGAATCCGAGAAACGAAAACAAAAAAGAAAGGATTTATAAGTTCATAAACGACTTCATCAAAGAGTATGGAGTATCGCCGACAATCACTGAAATTGCCGAGGAGTTCCATTGTGTTAAAAGCAATATCTATAAATATATTGTTAGGTTGGAAGAAGAAGGGCTGATAACGAGATACGGAAGATGTCAGATAGCGACTTTGGAAAACTCAAACTCGATAGAGCGTATTCCTGTTATTGGGACGATAGCCTGTGGTAAACCGAAGCTCGCTTACGAGGATATTGAGGCTATTATACCTATCAGTAAGGATATGCTTGGTTATGGGGAGTTCTTTGGGCTGATAGCAAGTGGCGACTCGATGATCGAAGCGAGTATTGATGACGGCGACATTGTATTTGTCAGGAAGCAAGAAACGGCAGATGACGGAGAAATTGTTGTTGCTATGGTAGATGACGATTTGACAGGGGAGAAGAACGCAACTTTGAAACGGTTTTATAATGACCGAGAAAAAAAGCAAATAAGACTTCACCCTGAAAACTCGTTAATGGATGATATAATCCTTAAAAACGTTGAGATAAAAGGAGTGGCAGTAAAGGTATTGAAAGACTTAAAATAATGGTATCATCATTGTAGTACCCTTTCTACGATGTGGATATAAGACAAGGATTTTTCAAGCCCCGAAAATGCCTTGTCATAGATTATTGACGTAGCAAACATCCGTGTTCGACTTCCCAACGGCACCAAAGGCTGTTTGTTAAATTCAAACGACGGTAATCAGGGAAAGAAAGGAGGATATTATGGCAAGAAGAAAACAGCTGTTGGCGTGTCCTTGCTGTCAAAAAAAGCTAATGGATGTTACGGGACACTGTGTGGGAGTGATAATAGAATGCCCTAACTGTGGCTCGTCCGTTTTGGCAGATGTCGGCGAGGACGGAAGAATGAGATTGACGGTAGAACCTGTAAAAAGGGAAGTATCGATAAATCCTGTTGCGCCGGTCTAACGCAATAATCCGAAAAAAGAGGGTAAGAGGAAGCTATCCGAATCAGAAGTTATCTATCGCCCTTAATATTCGGGTATAGACCAAAGACAATTTCATATTTATACAGTATAGCTGTTTTGAACGTGGCAATCACAATGTAAGACCTACGCAAACGCTATACGAAGTTGTAAGAAACAGAAGTTATCCGCAGAGGAAGCTATCAACGCCTTGCAAGTCAGGACTAAACTTGTAGTTCAGATTTGTAGGGCGTTTTTTATGCCCAAATTTGACAAGCCCTTGCAGCCGAGTTTAGTTCGGTGCGAGGGCTTTTTTTGTTGCGGAAAAATCTGTTCATTCCGCTTCATCATTGACCTTTCGACGGTTGCAAGGCGAGCCAAAGGAGGTCAATATGGCAAAGAAATTTTATGTATTAAGCACAGAAGCGGAAATTCAGTCAGGGGCAGACAGATACAGGCTTATTCAAGGTAAGGAACTTGATGAAGCGTTAAAGGCGAAAAAGTTCAAAGGGAAAGTCTTTATGAAACAAGAGCTAAAAAAAGGCGAAGTTATAATGCTGGAAGTTCCTGATAGTAAGAAAAAAGAGTATCAAGCAGAGAAAGACAGAGAAAAAAATAGACGAAAGGTAGCAAGCGAATTAGACATTAGCTTTACATCTTTGGATGTGATAATCGGGAACGAAGATAGCGGATCAGGCGAAGAAATCATTGCCGATAAGAGTGCCAATGTTGAGGAAAGTATCATTGCCCACGAGGAAATGGAGTTACTCAAACAGGCATTAAATGAGCTAACGGAAGATGAGTACAATATCATTTATTCGATGTATCTTGCCGAAAAAAGGAAAACAGAACAGGCGTTAGCCGATGAAATGCATATAGCAAGAAGCAAATTGCATAGGCGCAAGCAGGCGATTTTAGCCCAAATAAAAAAATTTTTCGATTTTGGTGAACAATCCGCAGATTTTACTCCCCATACCATAGTGAGAGGACAAAAAAGGAGTTACTCAAATGAAGATTAAAATTGAGGAATTTGAAGCATTGGCAAAGGAAAATGATTTTCGTAGCGGCTTCGATTTATGGCTGAATTTGGGCGGCGGCGACGAGGCTTATCCGCTTTTGAAAAATGGAGTTCAAGTCGGACACGATATAGTCAGGCAGATATATAACTTCTTTGGCGAGGAAGCGACAGTTAGAGTGGTTGACTTTGAAAATGAAACCATTGACGGACTCAAAGGGAAGTTCATAAACATCGGCAGTAAACTACTCGGTGTAACAGACGTGGATATAGACTTTGATTTTTTGCAACGCAGACACGATAGAGATAAAGAACTTATTTATCTTTTCAAGTACGGAAAACCTATGCAAAGCGTGTTCCCCGAATGGTATTTCACAGTGGAGCAATTCACGATAAAAAGTAAGAAGTTTACGAGATGGAAGCACAAAGCTGAACTATCGTGGGGAGAAATCTATAAAGAACTCGGCATTGGCAGAGGCGATTTTCAGAGCAAGATGAAACACAGAGAGTCTTGGACGATGATAGATCTAATTTGCTTTATTGAGCTTATGGGAGTAAGGGAATTTTACAAAGTCTTTGTGTTCCCGACAAGGAGCTTAAAGGAGAAAGTAAGGAAGTTCATTCTTGCATAAGAGAAAGGAGGGGATGAAGTGAGTGAAAAGAGCATAATGAACCGAAATGCCGAAGTGGCGGCGATGCTTGCAGATGGAAATCAACTTCGCAACTTCTATCGGTTTGCGGCACAAAATCCGCATATAGAACTTTACGATGCTTGTCAGATTGTACTTGCCCGTCCCGATGCTTCCGTTTGCTTCTCATTTGAAGAATGGAACGCCATTGACAGGCGAGTAACACGGGGCAGAAAA
>CANQML010000105.1 GCA_947624935.1 Candidatus Gastranaerophilales bacterium | reverse complement strand
AGCCACTCATCACATAGAGCTTTGCGAATTTGCCAATATGTCATTGCGAGCGACCAACGGGAGCGTCGCAATCGCAAAGTTGGTGAAATCCGACGATTATGCGATTACGACGTCGCTGTCGCTCCTCGTAATGACGAAAATAGTGGCAATGCAGGAAGAACCCTCACCAGCGATTGTAACACTCGTGAACTCGTGAACAACCGCAATCCTCAGCTATGCAAGCAGGGTCACAAAGCTCGCACGCTCGCTTGTTCCCTTTGCTTCCACATCGGGAGAGGAAGAAGTGAGGAGTGCCCTCTCCAACTGGAGAGGGCTAGGGAGAGGGTTCGTCATTATAACAGTGGCACTCCACAAAGCCTGCTTAATAGTAACCACTTCACTCACTCTACTCACCTCACTCACTTTACTCACTCTACTCACTTCAAGAAAGCCGCCTTCACTTTAGCAGAGATACTTGTCACATTGGCTGTCATCGGCATCGTAGCTGTCATGACTATTCCTAACTTGGTACAAAATTACCAATCAAAATCATGGGATACGGCAAGTAAAGTTTTTGACAGAAAACTCACGGAAGCCTTAAAGGTGATGAATGTACAAGGCACTTTGGCAGGTTATTCATCAACTGAAAGCTTTGTTAATGAATTGTCAAAGCACTTAAAGATTACAAAAACTTGCACAAATTCAAACCTTACCGCATGCTTTAATGACAAAGTATATTGGGGCGAAAATAAAGATGAAGTTGATACTTCAAAACTCAAAACCGCAAAAGATTTCGGGCAGGATGATTGGAATACAAATATTGTCGGTTTTCAATTAGCAAGCGGTGTGACAGGTTTGATGGCATACAACCCCGAATGCAAACAAGATGAATACAGTAATCAAATTACAGGCGGTGATTGTCTTGCTGTTTTGTATGATGTACAAGGTTATACAAAACCGAATACGGCAGGGAAAGATTTAAGAAATACAAACGTACTTGCGTTAGGAAGTAAAAAAGCATGTGACGTTGAATTTGGTGGTAGTTGCTGGACAATAGTAGGTCAACCAACACCGATATCAAAGCAAGACTGTGAAGATCTTAAAAGCGAATTAGGAATAAAAGCGTGTTATGAGGATGATGACTACTGGGCAGGTGCTGTTAAACAATGCGGCGGAATAAAGAACATGCCGACATTGGATCAATTAGCACAACTTGTAACACAGATATACGGAGAAACCATAGGGAAAACAGACAATAAATCAGGTTTAAAAATAAAAGACCAAACGTTATTTGACGCATTGAATGATGCTAAGCCACCTACGGCTACCGCCACTTCCTTCCATGTTTGGAGTGAGGAGGGCTCTGGCGGCTACGCGTACGACCGCGCCTTCGGCAGTACGGGCTCGAACTACGGCGGCGACAGCCGCCACGGCAGCAGCAACCTCGCGGTGTGCCTGAGTGATTAACTGTTCCACGGTCGGGTTTTACCCGACCTGTTTTATGTTATGATATCTGTAAACATTTTCAACCAATTGCGGCACTTGATTTTCGCTTATAATCCCTTTTGAAAGCAAATATTTAAACATATCAGGCAGCAGCGTCGTACTTCCCGCAATCGTTCCCGACTTTGATGTTGCCCTTTTGCCGTCAAAATAAATCGTTTCGCCCGCAAATTCAAACTCTTTTATCCCGCTTTCGGTGCATGGCAGGCAATCCGACACCAAAATTATCTTATCCAAAGGCTTACATTTAAAAATAAGCCGCAAAATCTCATCCGACAAATGCACACCGTCTGCAATAATTTCAGTGTAAATATCATCGTTAATAAGCGCAGAAAGTGCCGTCGATTGTCCCCTATGATTTACGGGCGACATAGCGTTAAAAAGATGCGTCACACCGTCAACACCGCTTAAATCCCCGCTCATGCAGTGTCCAGCCTGAACTTTTATCCCCTTTGATTTCAAATAATCAATAAACCCCGCCTCGCAAAGCTCGGGCGCAAGCGTTACTATCTTTATAAAATCATCTTCAATCAGTTGGAAATTCTCAATCGTTGGCTTCAAAAACAGCTTTTCATCGTGTATCCCTTTTTTTTCGGGGTTTAAAAAAATCCCCTCAAGATGAATACCCAAAATGCTTTTAGCCGTTTTTGCCGCAGATTTTATAACGGCGATTTGGCGTTTAATGTTCTCAACACTATCCGTTACAAGCGTCGGAAAAAATCCGCAAATCCCGTTCTCCTGCATTTTATCCGCAAGCATAAAAAGGTCATTTTCCACGCATGTATTGAAATTTACCCCGAAAGCTCCGTGAAAATGCTGTTCAATCAACTTCATACCGCCTCAAAAACTTTTCTTGCTTCTTCTCTGTCGTCAAAATGGATTGTTCTGTCTTTTAGAATTTGATAATCCTCATGACCTTTCCCCGCAATAACAACAACGTCATTGTTGTTCGAAATGGTTTTCAAAAGCTCGATTGCGCGACCTCTGTCGGGTTCAACCGTTACTTTATCGGGGTTTGTGGATTTTAACCCTGCTATAATATCCGTTATGATTTGCTCAGGGTCTTCACTTCTCGGGTTATCGGAAGTTATGACGATTTTGTCGGCAATTTTTTCTGCTATAGCACCCATTTTAGGACGTTTTGTAGCATCTCTGTCGCCTCCGCAGCCAAACAGGCATATCAAATTGCCGTCTTTCGGGGTAATTTCTCTTGCGGAATTTAAGACGTTTTCCAAGCCGTCGGGCGTGTGTGCATAATCCACTATGACAAGCGGCTTTTTAGCCACAACCTCAAATCTTCCCGCAACACCTTTGACGTTTTCCAACGCCCTTAAAGATGTTTTGATGTCAATTCCTGCCGCATAAGCCGCTGTTACAGCCGCCAAAACATTATAAACACTGAACATACCGTTCATGTGAAGGCTTATTTTGTAGTCAGTGCCTGCGTTTTCTATTGTAAATTCCGCGCCATTAAGCGAAAATTCAATGTTTTTTGCCATAAAATCAGCTTTGTTTTTGACACCGTATGTGAAAATTCTGACCCCTTCGGGTACAACGTTCAAAAACCTTTCGCCGTAAGCGTCGTCCATGTTGATTACGGCAAAATTGCCCTCTTTAAGGTTTTTGAATAGCAAAGCTTTTGCCTCAAAGTAGTTATCCATTGTAATATGATAGTCCAAATGGTCTTGGGTAAGGTTAGTCAAAACAGCGCCGTCAAAGCGGCAGCCACCGACGCGGTTTTGTTCAAGTGCATGCGAGCTGACCTCCATAACCACATTGTCAATCTTTTCAACATCCTTTATCATCCGAAGTGTTGCCTGAAGCTCGGGAGCCTGCGGCGTTGTGTGTTTTGCGTCACGATACTCGCCGTTTGAGGAAAGTTTATAACCTAAAGTTCCAATCAGTGCGCATTTTTCGCCCTTTTCCTCATAAATCCTTTGGATTAAATGGGTAACGGTTGTTTTACCGTTTGTCCCCGTTATTCCTATCAAATTCAACCCCAAAGACGGTCTTGAATAGAACCTGTCTGCAATATCGGCGATTTTATGACGGGTATTGTCAACCACAACCTGCGGAAGTTTAATATCAACGGGACGTTCAACCAAAAGCGCTACGGCGCCGTTATCAACAGCCATTTGCGCGAATTTGTGTCCGTCCGTGTGTTCTCCGACCAAGCAAATAAAGATATCACCTTTTTTTGTGGTCTTTGAATTGTATGAAATCCCGCTCACTTCAACGCTTTTGAAGTTTACAAGGTCTTTGTAATCCAAATATTCAATAAGTTCTTCAAGTTTCATTTTTCGGCTCCTTATCTTGTTTCAAATTTAATATTCTTGCTGTTTGTTCCGCAACTTCGTGGAATACAGGGCCTGCAACCGTATTTCCCCAAATCGCACCGACTCTTGCGCTGTCAACACAAACGTAAATCAAAACTTGCGGGTCTGATGCGGGCAAATAACCTATGGTTGAGGTATATGAAAGCCCTGTGTACCCCGAACCTCCTTCTCTCGGTTTATTTGAAGTTCCTGTTTTTGCCGCGACATTGTATTTATCCATTTTTATGGCGGAACGTCCGTTATTAATACTTTCGGCAAGCAGTTTTGTTATGGTTTTAGCCGTTTCAGGCGATACGACCTGCGTGTAGTGTATCTTTTGGTCATATTCTTCCTGCGGATACTTTATGACGTGCGGGGTTACACGAACACCGTTATTTGCAAGCGCCGAAACCGCGCTCACCATCTGCATCGCAGAAACAGAAGTTCCGTATCCGTAAGCCATTGTAGCATGGATACCTTTATCCCACTTGGGCCATGCCGGCAAAAGCCCTGCAGATTCCCCGGGTAAATCTATCCCCGATTTTTGCCCGAACCCGAATTTTTTCAACATGTCGTAAAACTCTTTTGAGGTCATCGTTTTGGCGACATTTATAGACCCGATGTTGCTTGAATGTTCAAACAAATATTCAAGCGAAATCATCCCCGGATAAGGGCGAATATTGTAGTCGTAATTTTTAATTTCCCATTTGCCGATTGAAGTTTTTCCCGTATCGAGAATTTGCGTATGCTCGTTGATTTTGCCCAATTCCATTGCACTTGCAACGGTAATAGTCTTGAATGTCGACCCCGGCGGGAAAACGTCCGTTAACGTCCAATTTTTTATTTCAAGCTCGCTTGCTTTCCTGTAATTGTTGGGGTCATAGGTCGGATAAACCGCATAGGCAAGGATTTCACCGTTTTTGGGATTCATAACGATTACCGTTCCGCGAAGCGCTTCCTTTTCGGATATCATTTTTTGAAGTTCTCTTTCGCAAACATGCTGGATTGCGGCATCAATTGTCAGCGTAATATCTTGACCTTTCGGGTTGGTTGTCGTTGCGACGGGATCGGTCATAAAATCGTAGATAATTTTGCCGTCACGGGTTCTTTGATACCTTACGGCATGTTCAACGTGTTCAAGTTTGTCTTTTGCGGTGTATTCAACCCCGTTTGCAATGTCCGCATCAAAATTGTAATACCCTAAAATATGCGCCGCAAGATTGCCTTGCGGGTAAGTCCTTGTGTTTTTCTTACCCATGCTGATTTCTCTCAAATGCAGCTGCGCAAGCTCTTTTGCGGTGTTTTTATCTATGTCTTTTTTTATCGTAATAACCGGCCCCGGTTTTTTGAGCATAGCCAGTAATTTATCGTACGGGATTTTTAAAATCGGCGAAAGCTTTTTGGCAAGTTCTTCGGGCGAAGAATCGTAGTTTGCCGGGTGCGCGTATACATCCATATAAATCTTATCGGTTGCAAGCTTTATCCCGTTTCTGTCGTAAATATCACCGCGCATTACAAAGTTTCTGCTAATCCTTTGGTTGCGGGCTTTTGCCCTGTATTTTCCAAAGTCCAAAATCTGCACAACAAAAAGATATACCGAAAGCATAACCGCAAATACAATAAAAAATATCTGCAATGCGGCAAGCAGCTTTTCAAAACTCCTCATTCTTTTTTCGTTTTCGTTTCGCATATTCTCCCCACATTTATTTTAGCATAATTAAGTACAAAAGTTGAAATTATTAAATTAAATTACAAAATTTTGTTGTATTATATACTTATGAAAAAATTTTTTATTATTTTTGGAGCTTTATTAATCGCACAAGCCTCATACGCACTTGAGGTCGTTTACCCTAAAACATCGCCCGTTACAATCAATTCGCCCTCGACTTTTTTTGTGGGTTCGGCGGGTTCATACTTAATCATTAACGGGCATGCCGTACCCGTTCATAAATCGGGCGGTTTTGCTTACCCCGTCAAACTTAACTACGGGAAAAACAAGTTTGTTCTAAAGTCTGACGGCAAAATTATAAATTTTGAAATTACACGACCTCAAATTCCAGCAAGTACTGCAACCCCGCCTAAACTTGTAGAATACAGCGAAAACAAGTATTTTGAAACCTCATCTGATAATGTACCTTTAAGGCAAACTCCCGAAGATTTTGGGATAAACAGGATTTCGCATTTTGAAAAGGGCATTCCCCTGATTGTTGACGGAGAACAGAATAATTTTTACAGGGTGGTTTTAGCGCCAAACCAATATGCGTGGATTGCAAAAAGCAATGTCACGCCTTCAAATAATACAGAGCAGGCTAAGGTTTTGGGCTATGATTATATCGACAGCCCCGAATACTTTACGTTTGTGTTTCATTTAAGCCAAAAAACGCCTTACAGCATAGCCGAGGGCGAAACTTTCACTTTGAAATTTTTTAACGTAAAAGAAAGCGGCACTTATGAGTTTGATTTTCCGTATTCTGAGGCAGCAGGGACAAAAAAGCTTGTTGGCTACAGCGGAAAATTCAAAGGAAATGATTTTGTGTTTAAGGTAAGAAAATTTCCGAAAAACGCATTAAAAGGCATAACAATTGCCGTCGATGCAGGACATGGCGGTGATGAATACGGCGCAATCGGCTGTTTGGGCGACAAAGAAAAAGATATTAACCTGAAAATTGCCAAATACCTTGAAAAAGAGCTTGAAAAACGCGGCGCAAAGGTAGTTATGACAAGAACCGATGACACGAATAAAGACTTGTATAAAAGAGTTGAGAAGGCAAACGAGAATGATGCGATGTTTTTAATCAGCATTCACGCAAACGCTTTGCCCGATAGCTCAAACCCCTTAGAGCACAGAGGCACGAGTGTTTACTACTACTATAATCAGGCAAAACTTTTGTCTGCGTACATTTTGAGTGAGATTAACGCACAAACTTTCACGCAAAACGATGAAATCAGACAAGGAAGTCTGGCACTTGTCAGAAATACCAACGCATTGAGCGTGCTTGTTGAAACTGCTTACCTCATAAACCCCGACGATAATGCCAAGTTGATAAATGATGAATTTCAAAGACACTGTGCAAAAGCGATTGCCGACGGCATAGAAAAGTTTTTGAAGAAGTGAGGTGGCAAGCCACTTTCCATATTGTAATAGAATATGTCATTGCGAGGAGGGCGCAGCCCGACGCGGCAATCCATATAAAGTCGTTAAGTCGTTAGGACGTTAAGTCTTTAAGTTCTTTACAAAGCGAATAAGTTAATAAGCCAATAAGCGAATAAGTGCGTTAATAAAGTCGTT
>CANQML010000104.1 GCA_947624935.1 Candidatus Gastranaerophilales bacterium | reverse complement strand
TGATTTAAAAACTGATGAAGATATCAAGGAATGGATAAATATCGGTTTTGAAGAATTTTTGCAGGACAACGATTTGAATGCTTTTGTAAAAGCTTTGGAATACGCTGTAAGGGCAAAAGATTCTATTTTAGGAATATCTAAAAAAACAGGTATTTCAAGAAGTAATCTCTATGCTATTTTTAACGGAGAACAGCAGCCGCAATTATCTACCGCTTTAAAAATTATCAAAGAATTGGGTTATACCTTAAAAGTAGCTTAACGTTTTTAAATACCCGTCCATTTTTTAGGGTCAAATTTCAAATCCTTTACGTTAAGCTTTAATGACTTTGTATAGGGCTGCAGTTTTGATAAAATTTGTGTTTTTTTCAAGGTTAATTCCTGCGCTACAATAGCATTTTCACACGCAACAACCATAACGCCTTTCGGCATCATTGAATAAGGCTTTGATTTTCCCGCAAACTTTTCCCCTGCAGCTTTTGACCAAAATTTGTACAAGTTACTCCTTGTAATCGCTTTTTTTATATCTTTGTCCTCAAGCATTGATGTTATCAATTCTTCCGTCGAAACAAAGTCCGTATATAACACTTTCTTCACTAATTTTGTACTCCGCGGGTTTTTATGCTAAAATTATACAGTGGAATTTACTCAATTAAATGATATCATAAAATCCAATAAAAACATACTCATTACATCCCACGTAAACCCTGACGGCGACACGCTCGGTGCTATGTGTGCAATGTATCTTTTGATTGAAAAAAATTTTAAAAAAAAGTGTGATATGGTTTTGGTGTCTAAACTCCCTAAAATGTATGAGTTTATCCCGAAAATTAATCTTGCCAAAAATATTGACCAATATGACAAATCAAGAGAATACGATTTGGTAATAAATGTTGATGTGGCATCAAGTGAGAGAAATTGTGATGCGCAAATCCTTTTTAACAAAGCAAAAAATACCGTTAACATTGACCATCACAAAACAAACAACCTTTATGCCGATATAAATTTTGTAGAACCTGATGCAAGTTCCACCTGTGAAGTGGTTTACGAAATAGCAAAAACTCTTGGCTGGAAAACCGATTTGGATATTGCAACTTGTCTTTATACAGGGATTATGACCGACACAGGCTCTTTTAGATTTGATAACACAACACCAAAAGCTTTAATTTACGCATCTGAAATGGTTGAGCTTGGCGTTGTGCCGTCAGTTATATACAAATATTGTTATGAAAGCCAATCCAAAAATATGGTGCTTTTTCAAGTTTATTGTGTTAATAAAGCGGTTTTTGAAAACGACGACAAAATTGCTTATATAAAAATCTACAAAAAAGATATGGAAAAATTCCAAGCGCAAGAAGATTTTACAGAAGGTTTGACTGAAAAACTCCGTGCGATAGTATCAACCCGAATTGCATTTGTTGCAAAAGAAATGAAGAACGGTTGGACAAAAGTTTCAATGAGAAGTAAAAATGCAGATTGCGCAAAAATCTGTGAAAAATTTGACGGTGGAGGACACAGACTTGCCGCAGGTTGTACCGTTAAATGCAATATTGATAACGCAGTAGTGAAAATTTTGAAAGAAATCGAATGCAATATAAAGGATTTGTAAGAGCATTAAAAAGACTTGTAATTTCGGTCATTAAAAACGACTTTTTCGGTATGGCATCGGAGATGGGATTTATGATGGTCATCGGGATATTTCCTTTTATGCTGTTTTTAATGGCGGTTTTTGGGTGGATGGGCAACAAATCTTATATGGATCCTATTTTGCTTGCGCTGTCAAATATTATGCCGGAGCAGGCGATGAATTTGATTTTGTCGGTTTTGTCTGAAGTTATGATATTTCAAAAGGGCGGTTTGGTCGCAGTAGTCGGGGTGATTGTCACAATCGTACTTTCAACAAACAGTATTGCCGTTGTTTTAAAGGGTTTGAACCGAGCTTATAAGGTCGAAGAAACCCGAAACTTTGTCTACACAAGACTTTTGTCTTTCATAATGGTTATGGTTAATACTCTTGTTTTATTTTTAAGTATAAACCTTATTATATTCGGAAAAGTATTAATCCAATTTGCCTCAGTACACTTTCACTTGCCAAAACATATTGTGATAATATTGTTAACCCTTCGTTGGCCTGTTGCATTTTTGGCACTCTATTTAATGGCATTTTTAAGTTATTATATTTTACCCGATTTAAGAGGAAATGAGGCATTTAAAAGGGCAAGCGCGCTGCCGGGGAGTTTATTTTTCTGTACATTCTGGCTGGTCGGCTCGTGGGGATTTTCGGTTTACGTCAACAACTTAAAAACTTATAACCTTGTGTATGGGATTATCGGAGCGTTTATAGTATTAATGGTATGGCTTTATTATACATCCATTTTGCTTTTAATCGGAGGCGAAATAAATTCGCAGGTCTATAACCAATTAGAGCGCAAGGCAAACGAAATCCGAAATGATTTTGCAAACCTCAAAAAAATCGACAAACATCCGTCATAACTGTTTTGTCACAAGCGCAAATATATCGTTAAAAATAACAACAACCATTAAAAGTATCAGGAAAATAAATCCCACCGTGCCGATTTTATCTATTGTTTCTTCATCTAAGGGTTTGCCTTTTAGTTTTTCAATGAATAAGAACAACACATGCCCGCCGTCAAGCGCAGGAATAGGCAAAAAGTTCACTATTGCCAAATCCAAAGATATTATCGCAGTCAAAAGCAGCCCTGAAAATATCCCGCTGTTTTGGATTATATCTCCGCCAACTTTTGTAATCGCAACTATTCCGTGCAAATCTTTTAAAGGAATTTTGCCCGTCACGATTTGATATAGTCCGTACAAAAGCAGATAAGTCTGTTCCCAAAGGTAATTGCAGCTTGTAACAAAGGCTGATTTTATGCCTTTGGTCGGAATAACAACTTCTTTTACATCAAGCTGCACACCGATTAACCCCTCTTGCGTAGGGTATAACGGATTTAAATTAACCTCTTTACCGTTTCTTAAAACAACTACGTTCAAAGGTCGGGTACTGTCAGAGAGCGCATAAGCTATGTCATTTAAAGTTAATGTTCCGTCTGATACAAGATAGGTCTTATCTTGAAGATTATCTCTTAATTTTTTCTGTGTATCCGTTAAAGTAACTTGAGTGTCTTTATATTTTTGATAACCTTTGAGCATTTTTTCATTTAATGTCAAAGCTTTTTCCGTTTGTTTTTGAGGCAAAAGTACAACCGCATCTTCGGGGATTTGCTCCGTTTGGGTAAATGCCGGATTTAATTTTTTCAAATTTTTGTAGTTTTCTTCCACAAAATCTTTGTCCGCTTTGCCGTCATTTTTTTTGCTTAATTGTGCATAAGTTAAAAGAGCAAAACTTGAGTCAATCTTTGAACCGTTTACTCCTATAATTTTGTCGCCTTTTTCAATACCGGAATTTATAAGAGATTGATTTTTTTCAGGCACAACCTGATTTACAAAGACATCATATTTGCCCGACGGCATGTGTCCCCACAAAAAAGCAGTCAAAAGCACTAAAACAAATGCGCAAATAACATTTGCCGTAACCCCTGCCGACACAACAATAAACCTCTGATAAATCGGGCGGTTTAAAAATCTGTCGGGTGAATCTGCGGGTAAATCCAAGTCTTTATCATCATCGGGAAAAGAAACATAACCTCCAAGCAAAAACGCATGCACCAAAACTTTTACATCTCCAACCTGTTTTTCCAACAAAGTCGGACCTATCGGAAGCCCGAAACCGAATTTGGAAACTTTCATTTTGAAAGCTTTTGCAGCCAAGAAATGACCTGCCTCATGAACAAGTATTAGTACGCTTAATAAAAGCAGCATTATGATAATTGACATAGATTACCTCACTTTGATTATCATAACACAAAAATTAACAAATTCCCTCACGCAATCTGACAATAGCGCCGCCCCAGGTCATGCCTGCGCCAAACCCGCACAAAATCGCAGTCGAGCCGAGTTTTACCGTGCCTTTTTCAACGCCTTCGGCAAGTGCAATCGGAACGGATGCGGCTGATGTGTTGCCGTAATATTTTATATTTGTTATAACTTTTTCATCCGTATAATTCAATCTTTCTTGAATAGCTTGAATTATTCTCAAATTTGCCTGATGCGGTATCAAATAATCAATATCTTCGGCTTTTAATCCAGCTTTGGCTATTATTTCTTCAATATATTGAGGCAAAATAGTTACGACAAACTTGTAAACTTCTTTACCGTTCATGTGAATAAATCCGTCATGTTCGGGACACGGTTCAACAAGCGGACAGTTTTTGCCGACGTTATCTTTATAAATTAACGCACCGATTGAACCTCTTGCCTTGATATCGATTGATAAAATATCTTCAATGCCGTCGCTTGAAGGAGTTAAGACCATAGCGCCAGCGCCGTCACCGAATAATATTGACGTTCCTCTGTCTGTCCAATCTAAATATCTTGAATTGTTATCGGTTGCAACAATCAAAATGTTTTTATAAATTCCCGAATTAATAAACCCTTTTGCGACTTGCATGCCGTAGATTAACCCGGAGCATGCCGCAGTAATATCAAATGCGGGGATATCAGTTTCAATTCCCAGTCTTGATTGGATATGGCAGGCAATTGCAGGATACAATTGCGGAGGCGCAGAAGATGCGGCTATTATCAAATCCAATTCTTCGGGTTTTATGCCGGATTTTTCAAGTGCTTTTTTTGCGGCATCCAAACCCAAATCCATGGCATCTTCACTGCCCGAAACCAGACGTCTTTCTTTAATACCCGTTCTTGTATAAATCCACTCGTCAGATGTTTCATACAACTTTGTCAAGTCGTCGTTTGTAATAACTGTTTCGGGAAGGCTGTACCCGACACCTGCAATTTTTACAGGGATGTAATTCTCTCTCATATCCTTATTCCTCATAAAATTTGGCTATTTTCTCGTTTACTCCGGTTTCAACCGCATATTTGGCAACCTTTACGGCATTTTTAATCGCATAAGCTTTACTTCTGCCATGAGATATTACCGTAATCCCCTTAACTCCCAAAAGAAGTGCTCCGCCAAATTCTTCATAATTTATTTTGGTATAAATACGTTTCATAAAGGGTTTTGCTAAAAGCCCTATTATTGCGCCGATAAAGTCGGACTTAAATTCCGATTTAATCATTCTAAACAGCATTGATGACGTTCCCTCGGTGATTTTCAAAGCAACATTACCGACAAACCCGTCACAAACTACAACGTCGCAAACGCTCAAGAAAATTTCTTTTCCTTCAATATTTCCGACAAAGTTAAATCTTTCTTGGTGTTCTTCAAGCAGTTTATAAGTATTTTGCGCAAGCTCGTTGCCTTTTCCTGCCTCTTCTCCGATATTTAAAACACCGACACGCGGGTTTTCGATACCCAAAACGTTTTTAGAAAAAGTCGTGCCCATAACGGCAAATTGATAAAGCATTTCGGGAGTGCAATTGCTGTTTGCGCCCGCATCAATGACAACAATCGGGCGTTTCATTGTGGGCAATGTAACTGCGATTGCTGGTCTGTCAATCCCCGGGATTCTGCCTAACCCGAACAAACTTGACGCCATAGCCGCACCCGTTGAACCTGCCGCAACAACCGCATCGGAGCTGCCTGTTGCAACGGCATCAACAGCCAATACTATAGAAGATTTTTTCTTTTTACGAATAGCTTGACCGGGGGCTTCGCCCATTTCAATTATTTCAGATGCGTGGGTAATTTTTATATCAAGTTTTGACGTATCTATTTTAATACGTCTTTGTTTTCCGCCCGTTCCGCAATCGGAATAAAAACCTTCGTGAGTTATGCGATCGAGTTCCTGCTCAATTCGGTCTTGTTTTCCGACCAATTCGAGAGCAACACCGTATTCATACGCTCCCCATACTGCACCCGCCACTATCTCGTGCGGTGCATGATCACCACCCATTGCATCTATTGCTATTCTTGTCATTTCCCTCTCCATCGGGTTTGATTATTAACCCTCGTCAGATTTTTCTTCTACTTTTTTTTCTTCAACTTCAACAACTTCAGCTGACTCGGTTTGAACAACTTCAGTCGACTCAGCTACAGCAACTTCGGTTGAAGGTTCAACTACAACTTCTGCTTTTTTGGTTGATTTTTTAGCGGAAGTCTTTTTAGCCGGTTTAGCTACTTTTTTCACCGGAGTTTCAACGTAATCAGGTGATTTTATGCTGACTGCTCTGCCTTTGTAGTAACCGCATTCGGTACAAACCGTATGTGTCAATTGTGTTGCGCCGCATTTCGGGCAGGTTGTTGTTTCTGGCTTGGTTGCCTTCCAATTACTTCTTCTGTGTCCTTGTGCGGAATGTCCTGTTCTTTTCTTTGGTACTGCCATTTTTCTTTCCTTTTCTACTATTTATTTTCGTCTATTTTGATGTTTTTAAACACATCCATTCTCGGGTCGGGTAAATTTTCTTCTTTGAGAAAATTATCCCCCATACAATTTATACCACAAACTTTCTTATTTGGTAAATTTAATATTACAGATTGATACAATAAGTCATAAATATCAATCTCTTTTTCGCCGTTTAAATCGGTACAAAACTGACCATCTTTGAGTTCAAATTCCATGCCCGATTCTTCGTAACCCGCTATCAGTGCGTGTTTTGCAAAAAGTTCGTCGATTTCAAAATCAAGTTTGTACTCAAATTCTTTTAAACACAAATCACATTCAAGCTTAACAATTCCCTTAACATTTCCGACGACTTCAATATATTCACCCAAAGACTTGAAAGTCAATTGAGCATGTACAGGCTCAACGGCGCCGATACCGTCGATTTTTTCGTCAAAAATGCAGGTTAGCGATTTGGTTTTGGAATTTTCAATATCATCTATAGAAACAATTTTGTGCATAATTAAACGTACTGTTCTTCTTGTGTCGCAACTGCTGCGATCTGATTAGACGCAAAGCAGACTTTTTTCAACGGCCCTGTGGTTTCTTTTTCAATAAAACTTGCAGATGCCGACTTCATAGCCTGACAAATCTCGTTGTACAAATCCTGCGGGTTTTCCACATACAAAACCAACGGTGCGGCAGAACCTTTAATAAACACAAGAACTGAAGTTCTTGTTTTAATATTTTGCGGGTTAAACTGTTGTGCCATAATTTCTCTCCTTTTTTTCAATTATACAAAAAAGAATAAGTTTGTGCAAGAATATTACAGTTTGTGGAAAGTGAGTAAAGTGAGTGAGGTGATGCGGCAAGCCACTCTCTACATTGGGTTTTGCATAATACGTCATTGCGAGGAGGGCAAGCACAGCGCAGCCCGACAAAGCAATCCATTCCCCCCCCCCCACCCTAACCCTCCCCCTCAAGGGTGGGAGGGAACTATTTACAAATTCCAATGCCTCGCAATGACACTAAA
>CANQML010000103.1 GCA_947624935.1 Candidatus Gastranaerophilales bacterium | reverse complement strand
CAATCCCCACCCCTTGCGGGCGGGGAAGCGGTTATTCACGAGTTTACGAGTGTTACAACCGCAGGGGCGGGGTTCGTACTTGTCCATTGTGAGTGACCATTCACATTTGGGTTTTGTATAATCGCACTCACCAATGTGAGGAAACCCCACACCTCCGTCGCTACGCTCCTCCCCCTCTCCCGCACGAAGGTCAATTCGTCGGGGCGAGGGGGCATATTCTTGACTACCGTCATGTCTTGTTACTTTTTCATTAACTAAATCTTTTCTACTTTCAAGTTCTCTTGTCATGTTTTTTTATCCTTTCATTTTCTTGTTGGGCTGAAAGCCCAACCTACATATTATATTTTGATTGTTGTACACTTATTTCAGTTTTTATTTTGTTTCGCACTTATTCGCTTATTGGCTTATTCGCTTATTCACCTGTTTTCCGCACACCAATTCCGCCTCCGGCAAGATGCCGCAAGCGTTTCAAACCTATAAATTTGCCGAAACTCACTCTATGAGCATTGGGGGGGGGGGGTAGCCACCTTAATCTCTCTTATACTCTGTGTTTCAAGCATTCCGTTTTCCATACGTACATTATATACATTCTAACTCGACTTGTCAAGACATCAAAATTTTATCAATCCCCGACCAGTCAAAAACCTTCATATCAGCAGCACTTCTTAAATCATCAGAACTTTCAGCCTTCATTTTGTCAAACACGACATCAAAATCTTCGCTTGCATCGGTCGAAATAAGCGGTATGCCAAAATCATTTGCAAGCCGCTCCACTTTGACATCATAATTTATTGCACAGCATTTGACATTCGACTTTATGGCACAAACCAAAGCATGAAAACGCATTGCAATTAAAAAATCAAATCCGCAAATCCTTTCAAAAACTTCGCCCGGTTTTAATCCGCTTAAAACTTCTACGCTTAAATTCGGGCTGATATTATTCAAAATGGTCTTAAATCTTTTACAAACGCCCAAATCAACCGAATCTTGAAGCGACAAAATGACTATATTCCTGTCATAAAAATCTTTGACAATTTGTCGGGCAAGCTTATTCAGCAAAACATCATTCATTGTGGCAAAATCTCTCAACTGAACTGCAACAGTATTTGAGATATTTTTTTTATGAATAGCCTCAACCTCAAAAACAGGGTCGCAAAGCAGCTCGCAATCTACGTCACAAGATTTGAGAAAATCCCTGCTTTTTTCATCTCTGACAGAGATATAATCACAATTTTTTAAAATTTTGACAGTAACAAATCTTGCAATCGGGTTGTTTATCGGGCCTATACCTTGTGCAAAAATTATTACTTTCTTCTTATAAAATAGTGCCGTAAAAATAACCCAAAGATAATAAATAAGCGATTTTAAGCTTGTCACGTCCTGCAATAAGCTTCCGCCGCCTGAAATCAGCACGTCAGAATTTTTTATAACGCCAGAAACCGCATGAAAATCAAACGAATTAACCGAATTAACATTGTTATCAAAAGAGGTTTTTCGGGGATTAGAAGACAGCACGACAACTTCATGGTTTTTCAAATGATTAACCAGAAGTGACAAAATGACCTCGTCGCCAAAATTTCCAAACCCGTAATAACCGGAAATTACGATTTTCATTTAGCCTCCCTTGAAGATACTGTAAACTTCGTCATGATAGGGAATAGACTTAATAGCGCCGATGCCTTTGGCTTGAAGTCCTGCAACAACAGATGCAAGCCGTGAAGCTTCAAGCGGAGTACAGCCGTGTGTAATCCCATGCAAAAATCCGCCGTTAAAAGCGTCACCCGAGCATGTTGTATCGCACACATCATTTGTGTAAAATTCCGTAAACGAGATTGTTCCGTTGTAACCTATATAATAACCTTGTTCCATGCCGGATTTTATAACAACGGTTGAAACGCCTTTATCCCAAAAATATTTTATGGCAGTATCTACAGATTCAATTCCGGCAAGCTGCAAATCATGTCTTGCACTCAAAAAAAGTATATCAACATAAGGTATAACCTCATCCAAACACTCTTTTGCGTCGTCAAAAGATGAAAGCGCAGGAATGTAATTCGGGTCATAAGAGGTTAAAATCTGCATATCTTTTGCAGCCTCAAAGGCTTTTTTAACCGCTTCTCTTGCCGATACCGAAAGTGATTGTGTCACACCGGAAGAATAAATTATTTTGGCATTTTTTATATAATCAGGATTTATATCGTCAACCGACAATTTTGACGGTGCTATTTTTTTCCTGTAATAAGCAAATTCTTTTTGGTTATAAGTCGGTCGAGCAATCAAATACAAACCGTTTCTTTCGTCGCACTCGCCAACCTGCGATATATCAAGCCCTTCTTCTTTCCAAGCGTTTAACAAAAACTCTTTAAAAGCATCATTGCCGATTTTTGTAACAAATCCGACCTCAGACCCGAGCCTTTTAGCCGATACGGCGCAGGCGATTGCATCTCCGCCAAAATACTTGTGCAGACATTCAGCATCTTTTAGCTTTTCGTCGGTTGATAATTCCACCAAACTTTCACCGATTGTAATAATATCAAATTTCATTTAAAGCCTCTTGGATTCTTGCGGTGATATCCGAATACGAATATCCCTCGTACAAATCACGTCCGATGCCGACTGCGTATGCACCGGCTTTTAGATAGTCTTTTACCTCGGACAATTTAACATTACCTTGCGGCATAATTTTCAAAAACGGCATTGGCCTTAATAAATCTTCAATATATAATGCGCCGCCAATTGCAGTTATGGGATAGATTTTAACAAGTTCAATACGGGATTTCCATGCCTGATAAGCCTCGTTAGCGGTCGAAGTTCCTGCAATATAAGGTAATTTCAAATCTTTTGAAAGTTTAACCAAATTCATTTGAAAAATCGGGGACGAAATACATTTTGCGCCCGACATGATTGCTGCTTGTGCCTGCATAGAGGTAATAATTCCTCCTGCACAAACTTGGGCATGCCCGCTGACTTCTTTTATCGCATCATAAATTTTCGGGCTTTCAACATTTATTTCAACAATATTAAGCCCGCCCTTAACAATTGCGTCAACCGTTTCCACAACAACTTCGGGGTCGTTACTCCTAATAATCGGAAAAATTTTCTGCACGGATAATGCCTTGATTAAATTTTCGTTCATAAACTATCCCTTTTTCAAAATTTATTATATCATAAAAGCAGGGATATAATTTTATGAAAAAATTTAAGTCAAAAGCATTCTTTATAAATTCTGCGCTTATACACATATTTTTATCCGTAATTGTCGTGCTCATTTCATGGCAATTTTTTGAACCCGAAGCATATAATTTTATGCACTCAAATTTTACCGCAAAAAATTACGGTTCAGACGAAATTGCACTTATTGTAATTGACGACAAATCAATAGAACGCCACAGGTGGCCATGGCAGCGGTATTTGTACGCGCAAATTTTTGAATATTTGACTGACTATGCAAACCCGAAACTTATCGGATTTGACGCAATACTGTCAAGCCTAGACAAAGAAAACCCCAAGTCTGACGAACAATTTTTTAACACGGTAAACCGGATAGACAATCTTGTGGCAGGTTTCAGCCCTTTGGTACAGGATGCCGAAGATAAAACTTACCAAAGCAAATTTGATAAAAAATTTAAAGTAAAAATCGACGACAAAAGGCAAGGTTTTAAATTCAGCAAATACAGAAGCATATCAAGGTTTCCTGCCGCTTATTTTAATGCGCTTAAATACACAGGATCGGTTAACACTACCCAAAATACCAGCGGATATGTAACTACTAATGACCAGATTGTTACGGTAAACAATGAAAATTACCCGTCGCTTGCTCTGCGTATGTATATGAAATTAAACGGCATTAATTCACTTGAATTAAACGATAACAGTATTACGGCAGGCAAGCTGACAATTCCGACGGTAGTATCACCGGATGCCGTACAAAATTATGTGAAATTTTATAAGGTTATGCCCAAAAGTGAATACACGCACAAAAAATATTCTGCCGCAGATATTTTACAATCGCTTGAAAACCTAAAACAGGGCAAACCGCCGATTATAAATCCCGATGAGTTTAAGGACAAGATAGTATTTGTCGGTGCAAATGCCAAGGCAAGTGCACTCGGGCTTGAAGATGCGCTGCCAACGCCCATGCTTCAAAAACATCCCGGAGTTGATATTCAGGCAACCAATTTGGATAACCTTATAAATGATGAATTTATGGTTCAAACCACTATACAACAAGATATCATTTTACTTGTAATACTTACCGTATCAGTATTTATAATTATTGCAAGATTTTCGTTTTTCAAATCGCTTTTAACTCTCATACTGATTGCGTTGGGGTATATGGTATTTACTGCGCTATGCTTTAAGCACAATGTTGCGCCAAATGTCATAACACCGCTTGCAATCCAGCTTATAACGATGATTTTTGCTTATTCATACAGGTTTATACTTGAGGGCAAAAATAAGGAAAAAATCAAACAGGCGATGGGCAAGTATTTATCGCAAGACATTATGCAAAATGTTGTCCAAAACATAGACGACATAAAGCTTGGCGGGAAAAAAGCGGTTGTAACGGTTTTGTTTGCGGACATAAGAGGATTTACGAGCATAAGCGAAAAGCTCAGCGCTGAAGAAGTTTCGATGATATTAAACGAATATTTCACGGAAATTGAGCCGATAATTTCAAAATACAACGGCGTTATCAACAAATTCATCGGTGATGCGGTTATGGCGATATTCGGCGAACCCATTCAAGACATAAACCATGCAAAAAATGCCGTTTTGTGCGCAAACGAGATGCTAAAAGCCGTTGACAAACTTCGTGACAAATGGCTTTTTGAGGGAAAACCTAAAATTGAAATCGGAATAGGAATAAACACGGGCGAAGCCTTTGTGGGCAACATAGGTTCGGAAAAGAGGCTGGAATATACGGTTATAGGCGATATGGTTAACCTTGCAAGCCGTATAGAAAGCTACAACAAGGTTTATAAGACAAATCTTTTAATAAGCAGTTCGACCTATGCACATGTCAGTTCAATAGCCGATGTGATAAAGATTAGCGAAGTTACAATCCGGGGCAAATCAAAAAAAATGGATATCTATGAAGTTTTGAGGCTTACATGACGGATTTTGAGCAGATTAAAAAAGCTATAGAAGTTGAAGTAAAGCACCGCTACATAGATATTCACGGCAAAACACGAGCGTTTTCAAGTTTTATAAAAAGCGAAGCCCAAAAGTTTTACAAAGCATCAAAGAAAAATCCCAAATGGGAAGTTATGATTGAAACTTTTGAGCACTATCCTTATGAGTCCGTTCCGGAGCGCCGGCGTGCAATTGAGCGGCTTATAAAAGTAATTAAATCAGAAAATCCCGAGCCGCAAAATAACATCAAAAAACCTGCAAATCAAACCGATGTCACTTATGTAAAAGGTGTCGGACCCAAAGTGGCTTATAAACTTAATAGGCTTGGAATATATACTGCGCAGGATTTAATTATGTATTTTCCGAGAAAACATATTGATTATTCATCAAGAACCTTGATAAGAAATTTAAAAGAAGGGGAAAATACAACAATTTTCGGGTATATTCATTCTGTTTCGACTTTTAATACAAGAAACAATTTGGCGGTTACAAAGGTTGTTATTACAGATGAAAGCGGCAAGCTTGAATTGAGCTTTTTTCAAGCAAAGAGCAACAGGTATGTAATGGAGCGGATGAAGTCGCAATTTCCGAAAAATGCCGGAATAATGGTATCGGGAACGGTTAAGATGAATAATTACAGTCATCAGTTAACCATTGATAAGCCTTCATACTCGATTATGACAGGTGAATTTTTAGAAAATCAAAACCTGAACCTTGCAAGAATAGTTCCGATATATACAATATGTGAAGATTTGAACATAAAAACCTTGAGAAAAGCGATTTATAATGCCATTCAGCTTTACAAAAACGACATTATAAATATAATTCCCGACGAAATAAGGGAACGGCTCGGACTTTTAGACAAAAAAAGAGCCGTTGAACAAATACATTTCCCCGAAAGCATGGATATGCTTGAAAAATCAAGGTTTTCACTTGTTTTTGAAGAGCTTTTTCTTGTTCAGTTAAAGCTTTTAAGACTTCGTGAGCTGACAAGAAAAAACACGCAATCTGTGGCATTGAATATAAAAAAAGGCGGGCTTGTCCAAAAATTTATTGAGAGTTTACCGTTTGAATTGACAAAGGGTCAAAAAGATGCAGTGAATGAGATTTTGAACGATTTACACAGTGATGAACCCATGCAGAGGCTTTTGCAAGGTGATGTCGGGAGCGGAAAGACCGTTGTTGCGACAATAATGTTATTGGCGGCGGTTGAAAACGGTTATCAAAGTGCGATTATGGCGCCAACGGAAATTCTTGCGCAGCAGCATTACAACAATATGATAAACTGGCTTACGCCACTTGGAGTTCGGGTCGGATTGTTTTTGGGAAGTCAGGGCAAAAAAATCAGAACTAAATTTGAAACCGACTTGCGAAACGGTCAAATGGATATAGCCGTCGGAACTCATGCACTTATACAAGACAATATTGAATTTAACAATCTAGGAGCGATAGTTGTCGATGAGCAGCACAGATTTGGGGTAAAGCAAAGGAATATTTTAAAGAAAAAGTCACAAAATCCGCAAATGTTAACCATGACGGCGACGCCTATTCCAAGGACGCTTGCCTTGACAGTTCATGGCGATTTGGATTTGACCGTGATAAATGAATTACCTAACGGCAGACTGCCCATAAAAACGACATTTACGAGTTCGCACAGAGGGGTCTGGGAGCTTGTACGACGTGAATTGAACTATGGCAGGCAGGCTTATGTTGTGTATCCGCTCATCGATGAGAGCGAAACCCTTTCGGCTAAAGCCGCGACTATTGAGGCAGAAAAGTTGCAAAACGAGGTTTTCCCTGATTTTAAAATCGGATTACTTCACGGAAAGTTAAAGAATGATGAAAAAGAGCAGGTTATGGCGGATTTCAAGAATAGAAAGTATGACATACTTGTATCTACCACTGTTGTGGAAGTCGGAGTAGATGTGCCAAATGCCACAGTTATGGTGATAGAAAACGCCGAGAGATTTGGATTATCGCAACTGCACCAATTGAGAGGGCGAGTAGGACGGAGCAATCTTCAATCATACTGTGTATTGGTAAGCGCATCACGTTCAATTGAAACAAAAGAGCGGTTGAATATAATGACACAAACCAATGACGGTTTTGTTATTGCCGAAAAGGATTTGCAGTTAAGAGGTCCGGGGGAATTTTTGGGGACAAGGCAAAGCGGGCTGCCGGATTTGATAATATCCGACATTGTAAAAGATGCGAAGATTTTGGAGCTTGCGCGGCTTGAGGCAATAAATTTTATAGAAAATAATGATATTGAAGATTATCCGCAACTGAAAAATGCAACCTCGCTGGAATTGTTCACGGGATTGGAAATATAATTTGGTTGTTATGACAAAATATGCAAAATAAATTGTGGAAAGTGGCTTCGCCACCCCCCACCCTAACCCTCTCAGCTATGCAAGCAGGGTCACAAAGCTCGCACGCTCGCTTGTTCCCTTTGCTCCTC
>CANQML010000102.1 GCA_947624935.1 Candidatus Gastranaerophilales bacterium | reverse complement strand
CCACCCCTTGTGGGCGGGGAAGCAGTTGTGCGAGCGAAGCGAGCTACAAATGCAGGGGCGGGGTCAATTCAAGCATTGACAGTCAAAACCCCTCACCCCAACCCTCTCCCGCAAGGGGCGAGGGGGCATGCTCCAAAAACAGTAGCACTCCACAAAGCCTGCTAAAAGTAACCGACTTAACGTCCTGCGCGAGCGAGCTGAGGGCGAGGCTTGACGTTGAAAATGACGCAGTCATTGCAGACGTCAACCGCAGACCCGTTAAATGCGAGCGAGTAAGAAATCGTCTTAACGTCTTAACGACTTCTAAAAAAATAGCTTTCACATTAGCTGAGACCCTGATAGCCCTTGGCGTCATTGGCATTGTCGCCGCAATGACCATTCCAAATTTGGTTCAAAGCTATCAGGAAAAAGTCACCGTAACAAGGCTTAAAAAAGCATATTCAATAATGAATAATGCTTATCAACTTGCAAAAATTGACAACGGTGAATTTGGAACTTGGTTTAGCAAAAAAAGTGGCAGTGGAGTCACCGATGAAAACGGAAATCCTGCATTTTCGGAAAATATGAAACAAGTTAGTGATATAATATGGGACAAATTTGAACCGTATTTAAAAGTTGTATCAAGGTGCAAAGCTACAGATGAAACCTGTCAAAAATATGATGCAATTTATGCTTTGGATGGTACAAAACGCCCTGAGGGTTATACTAAAAGTACTGCGATATTAAATTTGGCAGACGGAACTTCACTTGCACAAGGTTTTATAAATTATTTAGGAAATGATTGCACTGATAAGGTAATTTGCGGTGAATTTATTATTGATACAAACGGGTTTAAAACAGGACCAAATACTTTTGGAAAAGATATATTTGCGTTCAATTTTTTAAAAGACAGCATTGTTCCCGTCGGGCAACAAAATTTACCAAGTTCAAAGACGAGATATTGTGATATTAAAAAACATAGAGATGCTGTAAACGGTTATGCTTGTACAGCATGGGTAATACAATTTGAAAACATGGATTATCTGAAATGCCCTGATGAGCTATCTTGGGAGGGAAAACATAAATGTTCCGACTAAGACCGTCACGAGACTTGCGTGTCTTGGATTTGCGCCGTTCGCAAAAGCGTGGTTTTGCTCACGTGGACGAACTCGCTTCGCTACGTTCTTGCGCAAATCCGCTGCGTAGCACTGGAACGGTAAACATAGATGTTCCGACTAAGACCGTATGATTTAATGTAAAGATATGTAAATTTGAGTTTTAAAATGGCTGAAACCCAAGTATAATGCTGTATGTTATGTTATGTCCGAAGTATGCTTGTAGCAATAATTTCCGCCCATTTGTTTTTATAATGATAGAAAGGACGGTTATTATGAGTATTACAGTTAAAGATTTATTTCAGTACAATCCGAATTTTGACCCGAAAAAAATAGAATATTTGACCGGTAAAAAGAATTACGATAAAAAAGATACCATTAATTTGTCAAGGGTTGAAGGGTTAAACGATATTGATTTTTCAATTTTTGTAGCCGATAAAGAAGGTAAGTCATTTGTAAATTCCATAAAAGATGACAAAATGAAAATAAGCGTTACAAAAGCTATAGGTGACGATAATAATCAAGAACAAAATAAGTCGGTTTCAGCTGATATTCCTATGGATAAAAGTATTTTTGATTTGAAAAAGGTTTAATTGCATAACTGTTTTATTTTAGATATAATCTTTTTAAAGAGGAAAGATTATGCTAAGCGGAAATGAAATAAGAAAGTTATATTTAGACTATTTTAAAACCAAACATCAACACACAGTCGTTGAAAGTTCAAGCCTTGTGCCGGATAACCCGACGGTGCTTTTGACAACGGCAGGCATGCTCCAGTTTTTGCCGATATTTTTGGGGATTGTTAAATCGCCTTATGACCCTGCGCGTGCAACTTCTTGCCAAAAATGCGCAAGAGCGGGCGGCAAAGATTCAGATATCGAAAACGTCGGAAGAACTCCGCGCCATCATACTTTCTTTGAAATGCTCGGGAATTTTTCGTTTGGCGATTACTATAAAAAAGAAATTATCCCTTGGGCTTGGGAATTTGTAACCGAAGTATTGAAACTTGACAAAGACAGGTTGTGGGTTACGATTTTTGAAACAGATGATGAGGCTTATGAAATTTGGCGAAGTGTCGGAGTTCCGGCAGAGCGCATAAAGCGCAAGGGCAAAAAAGATAACTTTTGGGGTCCTCCGGGGGCATCAGGCTCATGCGGGCCGTGTTCCGAAATCCACTACGATTTGGGTGAACAGTACAAGTGTTCTCCAGATTGCGGAATTGATACCTGCGAATGCGACAGGTGGGTTGAGATTTGGAACCTTGTTTTCACTGAGCTTTATCAAGACGAAGAAGGAAATCAATCGCCGCTTGAAAGCAAAAATGTCGATACAGGCATGGGCTTAGAACGGATTACGATGGTTTGTCAAGGTGTTGCATCAACGTTTGAAACAGATTTATTAAGACCGATTTTGGACAAAGTTGTTGAGATGAGCGGTGTACCTTACAAAAAATCCGAAAAAACAGATATTTCGCTAAGGATTATAACCGACCATGCAAGATGTGTGACGTTTTTGATTTCTGATGGTGTAATTCCCGGAAATGAAGGCAGAAGTTATGTTTTGAGAATGATTTTGCGCCGTGCGCTGCGCCATGGAAAGATTTTGGGCATGGATTTGCCGTTCTTATACAAGCTTGTCGACGTGGTTGTTGCAAACTACGGCGAGGCTTACCCCGATTTGGTCAAAAACAAAGCTAAAATTATTGAAGTTATAAAAACCGAAGAAGAAAGATTTGCAAAAACTCTTGACAGGGGTTATAAATTGCTGGATGAATTTATTGACGCCAAAAAAGATATAGACGGCGAAAGTGCGTTCAAACTCTATGACACATTCGGTTTTCCGTTTGAGCTTACAAAAGAAATTGCCGAAGAAAACGGCTTAAAGGTTGATGTAGAGGGATTTAAAAAGGCTATGCAGGAGCAAAAAGACCGTGCAAAAGCCGCTGCTGAAAAAATCAGCGTTACGGGTGATATAAAATATGCCAAAATTGAAGAAGAAGTCGGTTCAACCGATTTTGTCGGATATGAAAAAAACGAGTGCGAGGCAAAAATTCTTGCAACGGTTGAAGGCGACGGATATATTGATATAGTTCTTGACAAAACTCCGTTTTACGCAGAATGCGGCGGTCAAACAGGTGACAGCGGCGTTTTGGAAAACGATAATATGAAAGCCGAAGTTTTGACGACATTTAAGGTTAACAAGTTGTTTGTTCACCGTTCAAAACTTATAAACGGCGATTTTAAAATCGGCGACAGGGTTTTGGCAAAAATAGACGACCCGCGCAGAGAAGAAATAAGACTTCATCACACATCCGCTCACTTGTTGCAGGCGGCTTTGAGGAAAGTTTTGGGCGATGAAGTTCATCAGGCGGGTTCTCAAGTCGAAGAAAACAGAATGCGTTTCGATTTTACGTTCCCGCGCGCAATGAGTGCCGACGAGATTTTCAAGACGGAAGATATAATCAACAAATGGGTTGCGCAAGGACTTGACGTAACAACAGAGGTTATGGACATTGAAAAGGCAAAATTGACGGGTGCAACGGCACTTTTTGGCGAAAAATACGAGGATGAAGTCAGAGTTGTTTCAATCGGAAAAGGTGATATCTGCGTTTCAAAAGAATTTTGCGCAGGTACGCATGCAAGAAATACACGTGATTTAAGGCTTGTTAAAATCGTATCGGAAAGCGCGATTTCTGCGGGTACTCGCCGTATTGAGCTTGTTGTTGCAAAATCCGCGTTTGATTTTATGAATGCCAAAGTTAAAGAAATGGATAAACTGTCTTTGATGTTTAAAGTTCACTATAACGAGGCGGTTGAGCGTGTTGAAAAGCTTTTGGAAGAAAATAAAGAGCTGCAAAAACAGCTTACACAGGCAAAAGAGGCAAATGCACGTTCTAAATTTGCGACATTTATATCAAGAGCAAAAGACATTGAGGGCGGAAAACTCTTTATATCAAAAGTTGAAGATTTTGATAGCGATGCAATCAAAGCAGGTATTGAGCTTTTGGCAAACAAACTCGGCGAAAGCATAATTGTGCTTGCCAATAACAAAATGGTAACGGCAAAAGTATCTGATAGCTTTGTGAAACGCGGAGTTAATGCGGGAAAAATCGTCGGTGATATTGCTAGAGCGTGCGGTGCAAACGGCGGCGGACGTCCAAACTTTGCACAAGGTGGTATAAAAGATGCATCAAAACTTGATGAATCTCTTTCTAAGGCGGAAAGTGAATTGTTATGACAATATTAAAGATAGAACGGCTTGAACACAACGTAAATATTCCCGAGTATAAGACTGAAGGTGCGGCGGGCATGGATTTGTGCGCGGCAATCAAAGAGCCGTTGACGTTAAAGCCGTTAGAGCGGGCGCTTGTTCCGACAGGGATTAAAATTGAGCTCGAACACGGCTATGAAGCGCAAATCAGACCACGTTCCGGGCTTTCGATAAAACACGGGATTACTTTGATAAACTGTGTCGGAACAATCGACGAAGATTACAGGGGCGAGGTTTGCATCCCCGTTGTAAATCTTTCAAACGAAACATATTCCATTGAACCGCAGGAAAGAATTGCGCAAATGATAATAGCACGTATTGAACAGGCAAAAATAGAAGTTGTAACACAACTTTCATCAACCGCACGCGGTGCAGGCGGTTTTGGTTCTACTGGCAGAAATTAATTATTTTTCTTAAAAATTGATATATCCGCCAAACTGGCATTTATATTTGTATCAAAAATATTTGCAGGAGTTTGCGAATTATCGGGTTTCTTTGACGTCCAATAATTTTCCGAAAGTTTCGGTTGACCTGTAGGTATTTTTTCAAAAAATTCTGCCATATATTCTCCTATAACGTACAAAAATTATAAAACTTTACTAATTATTTCAATATGTTAACAACTCTTTACAATCTCGAAACTGTTAAAAGCGATTCGTTTGGAATATGAAATTCCTTAACTCCCAAATTAGCAATCGTAAACATAAATTCAAGCTTTTCCTGCGGTTGAATGTCAAGAATATCAAACGGTATACTTAAATCCAATGCGTTATCATAAGCCGTTTTGATTTCTTTTGCGGATTGCAGACACCAAATATTGCCTGGGATTGATTTTGTATATCTCACAAGTTTTAGTGCATTGTCCTTTATCGAAAATTGAAGCTCGCTATGGAATTTTTCCTTTGAAATCGGAAGTATATTTTCTGTTTTGTTTATAAGTCTTGTCGGAGAAAGACTCTGCTTTTTGTTGGAATTTCGCATATAAATATACATTTGGAAAGTTCGTTTGTTGTATTCGGGGTTTTCAAGAATAAATTTGTTCAAATAAAATCTTAAATAAAAATTGTCTTTATCAGAGCCAAAACAAATTCTGTCAAAGAATTTTGAATCCTTTAAGACAGGGCCGTCCGGAATATCAATACATCCGGCATTAAGCCATTCTTCATTTTTATCACCGCTCAATTCCGGCGTAAATTCGCCTTTCGGATATCTTGAAGGTTTTACAAATGCTGATGTCAAAGGTTCATCAAGAAATTTAGGGATTTTTAACCCCAAATAAAGATAAATATTTTTTAAATGTTCTCTGAAAATATAGTCAAAAATATTATCTCTGCCCGAATCATTGGGCTCTCCGTACCACCAAAACCAGTCACTGCCTTCGCAGATAAATAATTCCCGCTTTGCATATTCTATGTTGGGATTGAGCGGATTTTTCTTGACATAATTCGATAAATCGCTTCTTACGTTATAAAGATATGTCCATGCAAGATTTTTGACAGGTTCGTCAATCCAAAGTTTAAAGTTCCTGTTAATCCAAGACCCCATGCTTATTTTAGCGAGTTCTTTTGTATTCTTTTCTTTTTCTAAATAGTCACTGATTAAAACGGTTTCAAGAGAGTCATCTTCCGTTATCAAGGTGTAAAGCGTTTTTAAGAAAGATAAACCGTCCTCCATATAGTTTTCCCAACAGTTTTCACCGTCCATTGCAATAGTCAGCAAATGGTTTTCATCCGGAGATGATAACAATTTGCTTTGTATAATCTTTATTCTGTCGTAAAGGTCGTTTGCCGCCGCTATGGGGTTGTGGTTGGGGTATTCAAAACTTATTAAATTAGGGATGGTCGCATCTCTAAAAATAATTTTTACATTATTTTTTTGATAAACTTTGACCAAATGATACGGATCTTCCAAATGCCCTTTGAAATCTCTTGTAAATTCCGTATTCAAAGAATTTGCTAAAATGCCTTCATCTGAAATTGTCCAGTCAAGTCCCAAATCGGAAAACATATTAATGGTTTTGGGGCTAATGCACTGTTCCGAAGGCCAAATCCCTCTCGGGCGTTTGCCGAATAATTCTTCTATCCTGTCAAGCGCCAAAGAAGTTTGAAGTTTCGCGTCCAGCTCTGTTTTTAAATTCTGCGGCAAACCTTCCGTTGTCTTTTTAATGTTTTTATAGTCAAGTAAAATCGGTAAAATAGGGTGATAATATGGACTTGTGGTAATTTCAATTTTCCCTTTTTCAAGATATTTTTTGTAAGCCGGTATTATTTGACGCATTATATCTCTTTGAATTTCTATTATTCTTACCCTGTCTTGATCGGTGTAATCTTTGCCTTTTGATATTAATTTTTTTAATTCTGGGTATTTGTTTTTGTAAATAGGGTCAAACCAAACGAGATTGAACAGTGCCATTAAATCCGAATATTCCTGATTTGTAAAGATGTCGATACCTTTTTCGGGTTCGCTTTGAAACTTATGGTAAAGCCTGTTATACTCGTCGTTTGGGAAAATCATCGATTCATAATTTGCGTCAAAAAAGTTATTTATTACGAAAAGTTTTTCTTCATCGGACAAATTTTTAACCGGTTTTATTGTAAGTCTTGAATGCAAGTCGTGAAAACCGTTTTCGGCATAATCAATAATAGAATCCAAAAGTATCGGAACAAGATTAAAATTCAATTTCAAATTTTTGAATTTATCAAGGATTTCCAACATATCGAGGTAATCTTTGACGGCATGAAGTCTGACCCAGGGCATTATATAATCGCTTTCGGGGGAAAGTTGATAAACAGGCTGATGCATGTGCCAATAGAAAGCAATCGATAATTTTTTAGCCGAACTAATCATAAAATCTTTTCCTTGAAATTATTATAACATAAAATTAATACTTGACAGTAATCAAGAAAATGTATATAATGTACGTATGAGAAACGAATGGCTTGAAATACAGAATATAAGAGAGATTGGGGTGGTTACCCCCCCCCCCCAATGCTCATAGTGTGAGTTTCAGCGATTTTATTGGTCTAAAACGCTTGCTACGATTGTGTAGGAGGCGAAATTGGTGTGCTTAAAAGTCGTTAAGACGATAAGACGTTAAGACGATAAGTTCGTATATAAAAATAGGTAATAAACAATATAGGAGAAATCAAAATGAAAAAACAGAACAATGCAAAAGAATTAGTAAAAGAAAAAGTAACAAGGCAAGACGGTAGTTGTGAAAACACCCTCCCGCCCTTGAGGGGGAGGGTAGGGGTGGGGGGTAATTCCCATGAAGGAAGAGCCCTCACCAACAGTTGTAGTTCACTACGTTCACACAACTGTATCCTCTCCAAACAGGGAGAGGAATTGT
>CANQML010000101.1 GCA_947624935.1 Candidatus Gastranaerophilales bacterium | reverse complement strand
AGACTTCGTTGCCTTTTCTGATTAAAGCCATACCCAGCCCGACCGCACCGCCGATTGCCGCACCGCCCGCTATTGTATAGCCTTGAGATGCAATAGCCGCCTCAAGTCCGAGCCAATTAAGCGCCAAAAATCCCCCGACAACACCGCCTGCTGCGGTGTAGCCGACATCCTGCGCTATGATTTTGGAAGTTTCGACTATAGGATGAAGTTTTGTCGTCATAGAGCCTTCAATGGGGATTTCACGCCCGTCAGGCGTTACAAGATAATCAAACCCGAGTTCAATCCAAGCTTGTTTGCCCATTTTACCGGGGTCGCCTTTTTGGGTAATTTTACCGTGTGCAAGCGTGCCTTTGGGGATGATTACGCCTTTGTCACCGTAAACATCAGAAGTTACACGTGCAAAAAACTCGTCACCCTCAACAGTATAGGAGCTGTCTAAAACCTGAGTTACGGACATATTGATAACATCTTTTCTGTCAAGCTGTTCGACTTTGCCCGTAAACAGTTCTTCCTTATATTTTTGAAACTCGTCTGTTTCTTCAATATAGCCATGCAAAGGTTCATCCGCCAAAACAGCAGTGTTAAAAGCAAAAATGAACATTATAAGCAAAGCCAAAATCTTTTTCATAAAAACATTATATTACAGTTTTTAAAAAAGGTTAATTATTTATAAAAGATTCTTATTTTACACAGACCGCCAAATTCTCAACTATTCTTCCACAGATTTTGTTGCGGGGTAATCCATGTTTTCGTTATCAAGTATCCACTTTGCACATCCCCAACCGTTATCGTTTAAATAACAGTCTGCTTTACGGTGTGGGTAAATTCCTGACGGACGCAGATAATAAACAAAAATGTCTTTTGCCATCCTGTTTGGGGCTGCATTACCGTTTACATCATACCAGAGCATTCCGCAAACATCCGTATATCCGGCATCTATAGCTCCACAGCTTTTTTCCATCACTGTAGTTCTAAACCATAACAAACTTCCGTCTGCAAGAATAATTCTGACGTAATAATCGCCGCCATAATACGTGACTCCATAAGAAGGATTAAAATTGCTCCACACACTCCCGTTTAAGAGATAATATTTTAAACTTGTGTCAAGGCAATTCCCCGAATTATCTTCGACACACTCTTTTGAAACTTTTAAATAAGGTTTTAAATACCCGTACAATTTTTGACTTCCGCCATTTGCGTAATTTGGCAAATCCCAAGTGCTGACAGACCCGTTGTCGACTTCCGCAAGCTTGACAGCTTGACTTAGCGTTGAATACATCTTTTTGACCTTGGTAACGGTGACTCTTTCCTGATATTTGTTTATGAGTGTCGGAATAGTCATGGCGGCAACTATGCCTATGACGCCGAGGGTGATTAGAATTTCAGCCAAAGTGAAAGCGGCTTTCTTTAAGTGAGTGAGGTGAGTAAAGTGAGTAAGGTGAGTAAAGTGAGTAAGGTGAGTGAAGTGGTTTACATAAGTCGTTAAGACGTTAAGACGATAAGACGTTAAGTTCTTTACATAAATTAGGCTCTGTGAAGTGCCACTGTTATCGAGGTATGCCCCCTCGCCCCTTGCGGGAGAGGGCTGGGGTGAGGGGTTTTTACTGTCAATGCTGACATTGACCCCGCCCCTGTGGTTGTAGCTCGCTTCGCTCACACAACCACTTCCCCGCCCGCAAGGGGTGGGGATTACGTCACGACTACCGTCTTGCTTTGTTACTTTTTCATCTGCTAATTCTTTTGCCATAATTTTTGTCCTTTCATTTTTTATATTTTATTAACGTGCTTATTTGCTTATTCACTTAGGTAATCGTCCTAACGACTTTATAATCATACTCAAAATTTTACAAATTGTCAATCTATATCATGATTTTAAGCATATTTTGTTACTTATTGTATGTGTAACTCATAGTAACATATTTATAAAATAATTTTATGAATACTAAAATTCTTAAAAATTTTGGTGAACAAGTGAAGAAACTGCGTATGGATGCCGGTTTATCGCAAGAAGAATTTGCCGAAAGATTAGGCATTCACAGAACCTATGTAAGCTTTATCGAAAGAGGACAGCGCAATCCAAGCCTTTTGATGATTTTTAAAATCTCCCGCATTCTTAAGATTAAACTCCCTGTCGTTTTCGATTTTGACAAGTAAACATCTTTTTTGTTATCATATTATCAGCGAGGTGAAAAATGTCAGGACACTCAAAATGGTCAACAATTAAGCATAAAAAAGCAAAAGTGGATTCACAACGTGCGGTTGTGTTTCAGAAGTATTCAAGAGAACTGATAGTATCAGCAAGGCTTGGCGGCCCTGATCCGGCAGGGAACTTTCGTTTGAGAACGGCTATAGAAAAAGCTAAAGCCGCAGGACTTCCTAACGACAATATTAAACGTGCTATCGAAAAAGGTGCGGGTTCATCAGGTGCCGAAAACTACGAAGAATTAATTTACGAGGGCTATGCTCCCGGCGGTGTTGCCGTCGTAATCGAGGCGATGACCGACAACCGCAACCGAACCGCAGGCGATATAAGAAGTTACTTTACAAAATTCGGCGGAAGCTTAGGTGCTACAGGCTGTGTGGGCTGGATGTTTGACCCGAAAGGCTCTATATCCTTCGATAAATCGGTTGATTTTGAAAAGCTTTTTGAGGTGGCAATTAACCTTGACGCCGAAGATATCACGGAAGAAGATGACGAATACAAGGTTATAACCTCTGTTGAAAACTTCCAAAAGGTTGTTGAGGGGCTTGAAAAAGAAGGTTTCAAGAGTATAACGGCGGAACTTACAAGAATACCGCAAAATACCGTCGAAGTCACGGACGAAAACACAGCAAGTCAAATAATGCGGCTGTTAGAGCGTATTGAAGAACATGACGATGTGCAAAATGTCTATGCAAACTTTGATATTCCTGACGAAATAATGGAAAAAATCGGGTGATAAATAAGGTTAAAAAGCTTTTAGAAATCTTAAACGATACTTACAGCGAAAAATCGGTTGTAAGCGCATTGCGTGATTTTTTTGCGCAAAATTTCGGCACAACCCGATTTAATCTTATATTTGACGAAAATTACAAGTCCGACAAGTGTTCTTTTCCGCTTGTTAAGTACAATAAAACCATCGGTTGCATTGAATACGAGCCTGAAAACAAAGAGCTTGAAGAATTTCTTGAAACCGCAGCTTATGTGATTTCTTTGAAAATCCAAAATATTATGCTGTCAGAGCGCATGCAAAAGGCGGTTGATTTTCAAAACTCAATGAAAAACATCGCAAAAATCATTGAAAGCCAATATGAGCTCAATTACATCATACCGCTTATGGGTGAAATGATTGACAAATTCATTCAAAATCAACTGATTTATATTTTCATAAAAGATGCAAAAGGTTTCAAACTTATGTGGCCGAGCGCCTGCAAAGACACAAAAATTCTTGATATAATTAACGCAAAACCGCTAAAAAGAGTTACGACGGATAATTTGGGCGTGTTTCCGTTAATTTGCGAGAACAAACTTTTGGGCTATATTGTGACTAAAAACATTGATTCAAAGCTTAGTCTTAAAGAAACGGACTATCTGGAAGAACTTTCAAAACAGTCTGCGATAACGATTAACAGGGCAAATGCTTACGCTGAAATCTTGAAACATGCAACACTTGACGCTTTGACGGGATTTTACAACAGAGGACAGTTGGAGGAACGTATAAAGCAGGAAATTGCGAGTGCAAAACGTCAAAAAACTCCGCTGTGTGCGATTATGACGGATATCGACTTTTTTAAGAAAGTAAACGATACCTATGGTCATGCCGCAGGGGATTTGGTTTTAAAAACGGTTTCAAAAGTTATCCGTTCGCAGCTTCGTGAATACGATATCGCGGGAAGGTACGGCGGTGAGGAGTTTGCGATACTTCTTCCGTTCACAAAAATCAACGAAGCACAAATGGTTGCAGAACGTTTGAGAAAATCGGTTGAAGAAAAAGTTATTGATATTTCCAAAGTGAATGCGGAATTTGGCGAAATTAAAGTTACGATAAGCCTTGGAGTGTATGAATTTGAGGATGATGAATTATTAAAATATGCCGATAAAGCTTTATATAAAGCAAAAGAAAACGGAAGAAATCAAGTGGTGATTTATGGAAGTGGTATGTAAAAATCTTGAAGAAACAAAAAAGCTGGCGGAGAAATTTGTCAAGCTGGTTGAGGACAAAGGGTGTTTTGTAAGCCTTTACGGTGAAATCGGAGCGGGCAAAACCGCATTTGTAAAGCTTTGCGCTCAAGCACTCGGCGTTACGGAAAAGGTTACAAGCCCGAGTTTTGTTATTCTTAATGAATATCATACAGGAAAACTTCCCATATACCATTTTGACTTGTACAGATTAGAAAACGAGGGCGTAAAATCAATTATTGACGAACTCAGAGAGTATTGTGAGGGCAAACAGATAACCTTTGTCGAATGGGCGGAATTTTCTCAGGGCGAAGTTCCTTTTGAGCACATTGATATAAAAGTAACTTACGATGAAAACGATTACAGAAAGTACACAATCGAGGGATTAGATGAATATACTGGTATTTGACACTTGTTTAGACAAAATGTATGTGGTATTAAGAACGGAAGATAAAATTCTTTCGTCAAAAACGGTTGAAAATACTGACACAAAATACCATTCCGCTTTTTTAATTTCAACCATTGCAAGCGTTTTGAAGGAAAATAATTTATCACCAAAAGACATTGATTTAATCGGAACAAACATCGGCCCGGGGAGTTTTACGGGGATAAGAGCGTGTTTGACGGTTGCAAAAGTTATGGCGCATCAGCTTGGGATAAAAGCAATCGGCGTTTCGTCTTTGGAAATTTTATCCGAAATCGACCCGAACTCAATGGTTGCGCTTGATGCAAGGAAAAACAAAGCTTATCTTTATTATGATAACGAAATTAAAGGCGCAATCGAGCTTGATGAAGTAAAAGAGCTTGCAAAAACACAAAAAGTCATAACCGATAACAGATTACAGCCGATTTTAGGCGGGATAACTTATTATGACTATCCGCTTGGTGAAATTTTGTCTAATCTGGTGATTGAAAAGTACAAATCGGGCAATATAGAAGATTTAAAGCCACTTTACATTCAGCCGCCGCCTGTAAGTAACAAAATGTAACAAAATCAGCAAAAAAATCCTTTCACATATTTTTAACGAATATGCGAATTTTACCTGTAAGTTATCTAAACGCAAGAGGAATTTCCACGAACAATCGAAATGATTATTCGCCTAAAAGTGCGCTTATCCAAGATACTGTGAGCTTTGGCGCAAAACCTATGAGCGCAAAAAGCTTTAAAAAGTTAAGCAGGCAAATGGTTTGCCTGTATACCGGTGAACCTATGCTTACAGACAGCATGTTAAAAAAAATGAAATCCGATAAGCTTTTTCAAGGTCAGATAAAAGATGTCATAAAAAAACTGAAACCTTACAAAGAAACATACTGGGAAGTTGATAGACAGTATACCTCCACTCCCCCAATCGAGCTTCAGGTTTTGGATATGCTGAAAAAAGCTGACCCCTATCAGCAAGAACAAGACCTTTCGACATATTTTAAAACTATTTATGTCCAAACCCGTTCAAAATTCAGAAAAGAGCAAAGACCTTATTTTGATTTTATCAAAACTCTGGGCGCTCAGCTTCCCGTAGAATATCTTGAAAAATTCTATAACTTAATGCAAGTAACGGACAGAAAACTCTACGATGAGCCGATTTTAAGAAAGTTCAGCCTAAACGAATTTGACCATGACGTGACAAAGATTTTGAGTAAAACAACCAATACCAATTTCAAAAACAGAATTAACAAGTATATGGAATACTTAAATGACGAATCTCTCATAGATAAAGACAAGCCGGTTTTGACAAAGATTGTCAAAAAAGTGTTTGATTTTGTTAATTTAAAAATAAACGGTAAAAAATCTGCTTTTTACCAAAAACACATGAAACATTTAGAACATGATAAAGATGCGGTTCGGGTAAAAATAATAGAAAACATACGTGATGCGGCAAGTGAGAACGGTTACAAAAGGCTTGAAAGAATATGTGACAATAGCATTTTAATGTTGAATAAAGTTCCTGTCAGAATACCTTTCAGTAATAAAGCGTTTGTCCACGATTTAGAAAAGGTTTTAGAGGGGCTGCCCGACGAAGAATTAAAGCTTGAGCTGTTAAAAACGGCACGCAGTCTTCCTTCATCTGCAAAAAGTCCGGAGGCTTTAATATTGAAGTTTGCCGATGCGGATAATGATATTATAGGCGACAGGCTTTTTAATCCGCAACTTGCCTCAATTGAGCACATGAAAGCGTATTCAAAATCCGGAGAAGACACGATGCAAAACTGTGCGCTTGCAAAGCGCTGGATAAATACGCTCAGGGGAAATGTTGATTTGTGGATAGTACTGCATAACTTCCCGTTAAAAAATCAAAAGAAATATGCTGCGCATCTGATAAAATTATACAATCTCGGGCGTATAACAAAAGAGGATACGTTAGGGCACTTGAGGACAATAGAAAAAGAAGGCAGAATAAGTTTACAGTCGTATATAGACTATGTGAATACCTCACAAAAATAATGTAAATTTTTGTTGCATTTTGCCAAAAATCATTAAACTTTTATAAGAAGGTTGCCGATTTATAAAAGTGAGGTTAATTATGGCAGAACAATTTACATTTAACAGACCCTACAAACCGTTCGGATTGAACGTAAAAGTACCGGAAAGAACATTAAAGCAGGCAGGGGAAACACTTGGGAATTTGGCAAAATCGCCGACTGATCCGTTGTTCAAGTTTTTGGAAGAAAACGAGCAGGTATTTAACGGGGATTTAGCGTATCAGATAAACCGTTTAAGCGCACAAGGGTTTACAATCGGTACTGCTATGAGGATGGAAGACGAAAAAATGAACGGTATGCCGCCGTCATTTGATATGCATTTTTAATTTTAGATATCCAATTGAATAAAGTCTTTTTTTATTGATTTTAAGAAATCTTTTTCAATGTCATCTACATCAACGATATCTACTTTTATCGGCAGTGTTGAGTTTTCAAACGCTTCTTTTATAAAGAAGATTTCATCTTTTGGCGCATTATTTTGAAATTTCACCGCCAAATCCAAATCCGAAAATCTCAATCGAATTTTGTCAAATCCGAAACGGATGTATTTAGGGCATCGGCAATTATGATTAGAGTATCAAGTGAGGGCTTAGAAAAAGCCACCTCAATTTTGCCGACAAAATTTAATGACATGCCGATTTTTTCAGCAAGTTGTTCTTGAGTTAAGCCGAGCTTTTTGCGTCTGTTTTTAATATTAATGCCGAGTGATTTATAAAACTCCATACGTACAGTCTATACGTAAATTTTTGTAAATTATACGTACTGCCAGTACGTAAATGTGTTATAATTTAGTCGTTGAGACGTTAAATCGGTTAACAAGTGAATAAGCCAATAGGCACGTTAATAATAAATGTTAGTATGTAGGTTGGGCTTTCAGCCCAACAAGAAAACGAAAGGATAATATTATGACAAAAGAAGAACAATCAAATTTAAGGCATGTCATTGCGAGGTGGCAAACCGCTCATCACATAGAGCTTTGCGAATTTGCCAATATGCGAGCGGAGCGTAGCAATCGCAAGACTGGTGAAATCCAGCGACAATGCGATTACTACGTCGCTATTGCTGTCTTGGATTTTGACAACTCGCAAAAGCGTGGTTTTGCTCGTTTGGACGTGCTGGGCGGCTTACGCCGCACGGC
>CANQML010000100.1 GCA_947624935.1 Candidatus Gastranaerophilales bacterium | reverse complement strand
AAGTCTTTTACTAATTCTTTTGCATTGTTCTGTTTTTTCATCTTTTTTTCTCCTATATTCTACATTTATTTCAGTTTTTATTTTATTAACGCTCCTATTCGCTTATTGGCTTATTCGCTTATTCACTTTTTTCGCACGCCAAATTCACCTCCGATGTAGACATCGCAAGCGTTTTAAACCTATAAAACCGCCGAAACTCACTCTATGAGTACGGGGGGGGGGGGGTAGCCACCTTAATCTCTCTTATAATCTGCGTTTTCAGCTTTTCGTTTTCCATACGTATATTATATAGATTTTATTAACATTTGTCAAGTACAGTAACAATATGCTATAATACCAATATGAAAATCGGGATTGTAGGTTTAGGACTTATCGGCGGGTCAATATTCAAAACGCTTTCAAACCACGAAGTTTATGCGGTATCGCAGTCCAAACACGGGATTTTGCCAAACATAACCGCTGATTATAATTGTCTGAAAGATTGTAACATCGTTTTTGTCTGCACTCCAATGAATAAAACGCTTGAAGTGCTTGACACACTTGAACATGTCGTAAATAAAGACACTATCGTGACTGATGTGTGCAGCTTGAAAACTTTTGTATGCCAAAAAG
The DNA here is from genome assembly GCA_947624935.1 of Candidatus Gastranaerophilales bacterium. Lineage (GTDB taxonomy): Bacteria > Cyanobacteriota > Vampirovibrionia > Gastranaerophilales > Gastranaerophilaceae > SIG32. The sequence goes on along the minus strand of CANQML010000100.1, from coordinate 7,281 downwards.
AAAGACCTTATATTTTTATTCCTTCACACCCGATGGCAGGAACCGAACACAAGGGGTTTGAAAACTCTTTTGCAGGCTTATTTGACGGGGCAAAATGGGTCTTGACTCCTTGTTTTCCCGCTCCAAAAAGCGCACGTGAAACGTTAGAAAATTTAATCCGTGAAATGGGTGCGACCCCTGTGATTACGACCCCAAAAGAACACGATGAGGCTGCAGCATTGATTTCGCACATGCCAATGGTTGTTGCACAAGCACTGTTTTTGGCGGCAAGTGAAAATAAACTTGCATTAAATATCGCATCAAGCGGTTTTCGCGATATGACAAGGCTTGCTCTTTCCAACGAAGAAATGGCTTGCGATATGGTTAACATGAATGCCGAAAACATCCAAAACGCTATTTTAAGACTGTATAAATCTTTGGGGGATTTAACAAATAAAAATTACGCCGAAACGATTTCAAAAATCAAATCTCAGCGCAAAAATATGTTTAATTAACTTCGGTTCTGAATGTTTTTGAAACAAAGGAAGTCAAAAGCCCCGCTATACCACCCGCTACTACAAACGGCAGCGCCGGACGAATTTTTTTCAATGCGTGATTATACGCGCAAACCTTGTGTTTTATCATGCTTTCGGTTGATTTTATATAAGCGTCTTGCGCTAAAGATTTTTCAGGAAACCCTTTTATTTCTTCCAAAAATTTGTTTTTTGCTTCAATAGAATTTCTCTTGATAGTGAATACAATTCTTCTATAATCCGCATCCATTTCCTGAGAAGTCAAAGGGAGCGCGTATTTTGCGCCATAGCCGATTGCTGAGCCAATTATGGCTGATTTAATTCCGTGTCCTAAATTGCTTTGTTCTACTTTTTGCATAATATAAATCCTTGCACTTATTAGAACTTTTTTAAGTTCTAATTTACTACTACATATAGAAAGATTTACACTTAAATATTTTAAATATACAATTTAAAACTGAGTAATTAAATCTTTGTTGGGATTATATAACAAAATTATTTTTTTGTCAATACCTTAATCATGTTTAACAAAAGCATGATTAAAACAATGACCAAAATCGCCATAAAATAGTGTTTTATGGTAGCGGCGCCCAAGAAAAGCGACGCAATCGCACCCGCAATAATTGCAACAGAAGTTAATATTAAGACGGTATTTTTTTGAGAAAACCCTGCATGGAGAAGTTTGTGGTGGATATGTTCGGCATCTGCGACAAAAGGCGATTTACCCTTAAAAATTCTTCTCAAAGAAGAATATGTGATATCCATAATCGGAACAGCCAAAACGACAAACGGCAGGATAATTGCAAGTGTTGCGGCTTTCATAACCCCCGTAATCGAGATTGCGGCAAGCAAAAATCCCGAAAACAACGCTCCGCCGTCGCCCATAAAGATTTTTGCGGGGTTAAAGTTATAGGTTAAAAACGCGAGCATTGAACCAGCCAAAATAAACCCGATAAGTGCGCTAATCGGGCTTGACGGTGTCATCGCAACGGCAATTATTGCCAAAGTTATGGCATTAACGGTTACAACAGAACCCGCAAGCCCGTCCACGCCGTCTATAAAGTTTACCGCATTGCTTATCCCGACAATCCACAATAACGTTATCGGATATGAAAATATACCTAAGTCTATTCCGCCAAATATAGGTATCTCATTGATTTGAACCCCCAAAAGGTAAACCAAAGTTGCAATGGCGACTTGAATAAAAAGCTTGAATTTAGCACTCAGCCCGTAAACATCATCGGTCAAGCCGAGCAAAAACATTAAAGAACTCCCGAGCAAAATCCCTGACAAAAGGCTTCCGTAAGGGTAATAACTCAAAAACACAAGACACAAAAAGGTTAGCATTGTGCTTGCCCAAATAGCGACCCCGCCTATTCTTGAAATTGGTTTGGTGTGGATTTTTCTTTCATTTGGGACGTCAACCAGCCCTTCTTTTTTCGAAAAACTTATAACCAAAGGTACGAGAAATACCCCTAATATGTAGGCTATAATTGTTCCGATTATGTGTGCATGTGTTAATTTAATAAAAATATTCTTATCCTCATTCGTTATACAGCGGATATTTTTTGCAAAGTTTAAGAGAACGTTCTCTCAAATTTTTCAATCCGATTTCATTATCTGATGAAAATATTGCAGATGCAATAATTTTTGCAACTTCGTCCATATCATCTTCTTTAAACCCTCTTGTTGTAACGGCAGGCGTGCCAAGCCTTATGCCGGACGTTACAAACGGGCTTTGCGGGTCGTTTGGAACGGTATTTTTATTTGCGGTAATCCCGACACGCTCCAAAACGTTTGCCATGTCTTTGCCGGTTTTGCCTGTTTTTCTCAAATCAAGCGTCATAAGGTGATTTTCGGTCATGCCGCCTACTATATCCATGCCTTCGTCCATAAGCCCTTGTGCAAGCGCTTTTGCATTATTTATAATTTGTTTTGCATAAACCTTAAATTCGGGTTTAGAGGCTTCTAAGAGTGCAACGGCTTTAGCGGCGATAATATGTTCCAAAGGCCCTCCCTGCATTCCGGGGAAAACGGCTTTGTCAATGCCTTGTGCGTGTTCTTCTTTGCACATAATGATACCGCCTCTGGGACCTCTTAGGGATTTATGAGTGGTTGTTGTCACAAAATCCGCATAAGGCGCGGGCGATGGGTGAAGTCCTGCCGCAACAAGCCCTGCAATATGCGCAATATCGGCCAATAAATACGCGCCGACTTCGTCAGCTATTTCTCTAAAGCGTTTAAAATCAATTATTTTAGAATAGTTGCTTGCACCGCAGACTATAAGTTTTGGTTTATGTTCTTTTGCTTTTTTCAAAACGTCGTCGTAGTCGATAATGCCGTCAGAATCAACGCCATAGCTTTGAACATCAAAGTAAAGCCCCGAAAAATTAACCGGTGAACCGTGAGAAAGATGTCCGCCGTTAGACAAATCCATACCCAAAACCCTGTCGCCGAGTTTTAAACAGTACATAAAGACCGCCATATTGGCTTGCGCGCCGCTATGGGGCTGAACATTGGCATGCTCCATGCCAAAAAGCTCACATGCTCTTTTTTGCGCAATTTCTTCTATCACATCAACATGCTCACAGCCGTTGTAAAAGCGTTTGTGCGGTTTGCCTTCGGCATATTTATTGGTCAAAACACTGCCTGCTGCCTCCATAACCGCTAAAGACGTTATATTTTCGCTTGCAATAAGCTCTATGGTTTCCTGCTGACGTTTCAATTCAAGCTCTATCTGCTCTGCCACCGTCGGATCAACTTTTTTTAAATGCTCAAGATACATTTCTCTCTCCCTTTTTGTACGATTATATCACATTCCAAAAATCGGGGCAAAATTGCAATATATTGTTAAATATTTGATGTTTATAATATATCGGACGGATCAACGTCAACCGTAAGTTTTATGTCTTTTGGCATGGTTATTTTACTCAAAAAACTTGTTATAAACATGTGACCTTTTTCAGCCATTTTGTTTTTTATGATTATTTGAAAACGGTACTGGCTATTGATACGCTCAATCACACAAGGTGTCGGTCCTAAAACCTCAAGCCGTTCACTTATGCCGTATTTTTCAATCATTGTAGAAAGTCTTAAAGCAATTTCCTGTGCGGACTTTTCGGCACGGAAATTGTTTTCGCAAGCCAAAACAAGCCTTACGATTTGGCTGAACGGCGGATAGTCAAATTCTTCACGGGCAATAATTTCTTTTGCGTAAAATTCGCCGTAATTTTGCGATTTGGCGCTTTCAAGCGCATAATATTCGGGGTTATAAGTTTGAAAATAAACATTTCCCGAAAACTCACCGCGCCCCGCGCGCCCCGCAACCTGTGTTAAAAGTTGAAATCCTCTCTCTGATGCTCTGAAATCGGGCAAGCTGAAGCTTGCATCGGCGGAAATTACGCCGACAAGCGTAACGTTCGGGTTATCCAAGCCTTTTGCAATCATCTGTGTTCCGACCAAAATATCAATTTCACCTTTCTGAAACCGTTCCAAAAGCCTTATGTGCTCACCTTTTCTAACCAATATATCGCTGTCAATCCGCTCTATGACTTTATCGGGATAAAGTTCTTTTATATACTGCTCGATTTTTTGAGTTCCCGTTCCGCTTGTTTTTAAAGCGTCAGAACCGCATTCGGGGCAAACTTCGGGAAAACTTTCGCTGTGGTTGCAATAGTGGCATTTTAACCTGTTATCTTTGGCATGCCAAATCATCGGAATGGCGCAATTCGGGCATTCTATGACATACCCGCATGCCTGACACTGCGTAAATGTCGAAAATCCGCGCCTGTTTATCAATAAAATCACCTGCTGATTTTTTTCTAAAGTCTCATTTATTGCAGTCTGCAAGGGTTTTGAAATAACGTTCTTATACGCCGCACGACCGTATTCCTGCATGTTTATAACGGTTACGGGCGGGATTTTTGCATCATTATAGCGGTGTTTCAGTTCAAACAGGCTGTCAGAATTAATCGCTCTATAATATGATGAAATATCGGGAGTTGCAGAACCCAGCAAAATCGGGCAGTTATGGAGTTCGGACAGCTTTTGCGCACACATTTTGGCATCATAACGCGGTGCGGGGCTTGTCTGCTTGTATGCGCCTTCGTGTTCTTCATCAATTATAATAAGCCCGATATTTTGAAGCGGTGCAAAAACGGCAGAACGCGCACCTGCGAGAATTTTGATTTCGTTTTTATACAATTTTTGCCAAACGTCGTACCTTTCGCCGTCAGAAATACTGCTGTGCCAGATTGCGACATCATTTGTCCCGAATTTTTTTGCCAAACGCTTTGTTAATTGTGACGCCAAAGCTATTTCGGGTACTAAAAACAAGACATTTTTACCTGACTTTATGGTATCATCAATGAGTTTAAAATAGACTTCGGTTTTACCGCTTGCCGTAACCCCATGCAAAAGCAAGGTTTTAGAACCCCTCACCCTATCCTCACCCCTTGCGGAGCAAAGGGAACAGGCGAGGAACGAGCCTTGTGACCCTGCTTGCGTTAGCTGAGAGAGTTGGGGTGAGGGGTTAATTTTTGCTCGTATTCCCTCATATACCTTCTTTTGCTCGTTTGTCAATTCAAACAGCGGTTCGCGTTCTTTGATTTGCAATACATCCAATGGATTTCTGTATAACTCCTCGGTCGTAAGCTTTATACAGCCGAGTTGTTCAAGTTTTTTTACGGTCGCACGGGTCGTTTTTGCAAGCTTTTCAAATTTTATTAAAGGCATTTTGCCCGTTTTTTCCAAAACCTCTAAAACCTCTTTTTGCCGTTTTGTCGCTCTTTCATACGTCACAAACTCTGCCGACTGCTCGGTTTTCGATGCTTTTTCAATAAGTTTTAACGGTACGGCGCAGTTTAAAACTGTTACCAAATCCGAACAGTAATAATTTGCCACCCATTCAAGAAACTTTAAATACTCAAGCGAAAAAAGCGGGGTTTCGTCAAGAATTTTATTAACCTTTTTAACCTTAAAATCCCCCGAAACATAATCGCTAAACCCCACACAAAAAGCGTTTATAAGCCCTTGTCTGCCAAACGGCACCAAAATTGCCTGACCGATTTTTAAATCCATTCCGTCAGGAATTTCGTAGCTGAAAGTTTTTACGCCCAAACCCTTAATATTTACAAGCGCAAGACAGTATTTCATTCTTCCATAAATTCTTTTTTGGCTTCTTCAATTGCTTCGGATAGAATATCCAGCTGATCAGGCGCAAAAGTAACACCTTTTTTGGTCGGAAGCCATGTTTGTCCGCCGTCTGTTGTGTAATGGATTCTCAAATTAAAATAACTTTTACCTTTGTACTCGCTGATTGAGATTTGTAACTGTTCTGTTTCAGTCCTTGCAATCGTTGCTAAAATTTTTGAATCTGCCATAATTATCCCCTTTTTTCTTATCATAACACAAATTTTTGTTTTATGATAATATTTAATAAAAAGGAGATTGAAATGATAAAAGTAGCGGTATGCGGAGCATTGGGGAAAATGGGAAAAGAAGTTGTAAATGCGGTGAATAACTGCCCCGATACAGAGCTTGCAGCACAAATCGATATTACGGGCGATTGCTTTAAAACGATTGAAGATGCTCAAAAAAATTCCCAAATTGATGTTTTGGTGGATTTTACCCAGCCAAAATCGATTTATGAAAATGCAAAATACTGCTTAACTCACGGAATAAAAATCGTAATCGGCACAACAGGGTTAACGGATGAGCAGGTTGAAGAATTGAAAAAACTTTCAAAAGAGAATAACACGGGCTGTTTTATTGCACCGAATTTTTCAACGGGTGCGGTTTTGATGATGATGTTTGCGCAAACTGCCGCCAAATACTTTGACAATGCAGAAATTATTGAACTTCACCACAATCAAAAAAAAGACGCCCCATCAGGGACGGCAATCAAGACCGCACAATTAATGGCGCAGGCAAAGGAGAGTTTTACCTGCGGAAATTGCGCCGAAACTGAAACACTCAAAGGTGCAAGAGGCGCAAATTCCTATTCAAATATTCACATTCATTCGGTAAGGATGCCCGGATTTATGGCATCGCAGGAAGTCATTTTCGGCTCAAACGGTCAAACCTTGACAGTAAGGCACGACAGCACCGACAGAAAATGTTATATGCAAGGGGTTTTGCTTGCCGTAAAATATGTTTTTGACAATAACAATTTCGTTTACGGACTGGAAAATATCTTATCTTGACAAATCCCGTAAAAAGAGTTATAATAAATATAAGGGTGGCTGTTCCCGAGGAACAGCCGTTACAGACCCTAAATGATATAGACTAAAAAATCAATAAAAAGCCTTATTCCGAGTAAGGCTTTTTTTAATATCAGCCTTTTCATTTTATCACCTCCTTTCCACCTTTATACAGTAAAGTTTTGATGTGTAGTTGGAGTGATTGGTCTACCCTTAAGATTATTATATCAAAAATTTGGCATTGTGTCAAATTTTTCGGGAATTATTATTAAACCGATTTTATAAGTTCATTAATATCGACATCAAGTGCTTTTGCTATATCAATAACTTTCAAAACAGTGGGATTTTGTCGTGCCGTTTCTATAAAACTGATTGTAGTTCTTGATGTATCGGCAAGCTCTGCAAGTTCCTCCTGTGAAATCCCTTTTTTCATTCGAGCAAATTTTATGTTTAACCCCAAAATTTTTAATCTTTCGTTAATCATAGTAATAATTTTATCGGCTTGACAAAAATTCTGCCATAAGATATAATAAATTTATGATAGATATATTAAATAAAAATAAATTAAA
>CANQML010000099.1 GCA_947624935.1 Candidatus Gastranaerophilales bacterium | reverse complement strand
AATTCCGTTACAAAATCTTCCGTTGTTGAATAGCCGGCTAACGTTCCTTGAACATTCATGACCTTTAAGGCTTCCGTTAGTTTTCTTTGAAATACCGTATCTGCCGTATCCCATGCTTTACTTTGGTAATTTTGTACCAAGTTTGGTATTGTCATGACAGCCACAATGCCGATAACGCCTAGGGTGACAAGAACCTCTGCCAATGTAAATGCAAGTTTACGAGTATTGTGTTGCATGGCTACGTGCGTAGCACCTTCTGCTAATGTGAAACCAAATTTTGCCCTTTTCATGATTTTTAAATCTCCTTTCTTGTATTATACATCATATTTATATTTTTTGCAATAAGTTTTGCGCACGTCAAAATCGCCTCCGACGCAGTAGCCGCAAGCGTTTTAAACCTATAAAATCGCCGAAACTCACTCTATGAGCATGGGGGGGGGGGCACCTTTATTCCTCTTATACTCTGTGTTTTCAGCTTTCCATTTTCCATACGTTCATTATATACATTTTTTCATCTCTTGTCAAGCAAATACCTTTACTTGTTATATAATATAGTCATGAGAAGAAAATCAAAACAAATTTCAATAGGTGACGTAAAAATCGGAGGCGATGCGCCAATAAGCGTACAATCGATGTGCAACACTGACACTCGTGACGTTAAATCAACGCTTTATCAGATAAACGAGCTTGCAGATCTTGGGTGCGAAATTGTCCGTCTTGCCGTTTTAAACAAAGACGCAGCAGAGGCGATTAAAGATATCGTCAAAGCCTCGCCTGTTCCGCTTGTTGCAGACATACATTTTGACTATCGGCTTGCAATCCAATGTATAAATAACGGGATTAATGCTCTTAGGCTAAACCCCGGAAACATCGGCAAACGCGAAAACGTGGAAAAAGTTGTTAACCTTGCAAAAGAGCAAAACATCCCGATTAGAATCGGCGTTAACGCAGGCTCTTTAGAAAAAGAATTGCAAGAAGATATTCCTCTTTCAGAAAAAATGGTTAAAAGCGCATTAAAGCACATAAAAATATTGGAAGATTTGGATTTTGACCTTATAAAAGTATCGTTAAAATCATCAGATGTCATGACAACAATTGACGCTTACCGTTCAATAGCGGAAAAAATCCCTTATCCGTTGCATCTTGGAGTAACCGAGGCAGGAACGTTACGCTCGGGGCTTGTGAAATCCTCCGTCGGGCTTGGAACGCTTTTGGCAGAAGGCATAGGTGACACAATAAGGGTTTCTTTGACCGAAAATCCTAAAGAAGAAGTTGTTGCAGGGTTTGATATATTAAAAAGTCTTAATTTGAGAAAACGAGGTGTGAATTTTATTTCATGCCCGACATGCGGAAGAACGCAGATTGACCTCATTAACCTTGCAAAAAAAGTGGAAGAAAAATTCAAAAATTTAGACAAAAACATAACAATCGCCACAATGGGGTGTGCCGTGAATGGCCCCGGTGAAGCCCGTCATGCAGATTTTGGGATAGCAGGCGGCATCGGCGAAGGTTACATATTTAAAAAAGGCGAAATAATAGCAAGAGCGCCGGAAGCCGAGCTTTTGCAAAAATTAGAAGAAATTATAATAAAATCATACAAATAATACAGGAATGTGTTACGAAATTATAATATAGTTGTATTAACATGAAAAAATGTTATAATTAGAGGTGTATATGAAAAAAGTTTTAACAGCATTATTATCAGCGTCATTGGTATCACCGGCTTTTGCGGGGATTACGGCAGAAGAAGCATCTTCTTTGAATTATCTCAAAAATCACGGGCATTCGGATTCCATTGTTGAATTGGTTGAAATGTCAAAGGCATCTGCTAACGGCGAGGCTTATATTACAATGGATGAGGCACGTCATGCAAACGATACAAAATTTGTAAAATTTTGGCGAAAAGTTTTAATCTATTTTGACCCTGCGCAAGATGACGGTCAATTTATGCGTCATAACTCAAAAATAACTCCGAGCACAGATGATTTATAAGATTGTTTTAATAATTGTTTCTCTCTGTTTTATAACGTCAAGTTTTGCCGCAGAACACGCATCCGTAAGTTATGATAAATATTTTACGGACTATTCCAAGCTCAACGGCGATGAAATTCTCAAAGAAGCCGATGATTTTTTTGAGCAATTTGAAACAACGGGCGACACAAAATATCTCACGACAGCTATGGCAAAGTATTACATTTTGTCCAAAATTTTCCCCCTTGATATTTACACTAACATCCAGCTTGCACGAACTTATGATGCCTCAAATAAAGACAGGTATGCAAAAGAATACTTCAACAAATCCTGTGATATAAATAAGTTTGACCCCTATGCGAATTATTATTTCGGGGAATTTTATTTTAAACGTAACGATTACAAGCGGGCTTTGAAATATTATAAAACGGCTTATAACAACGGATACAGCGAATATTATGATTTAAATTTGAGAATTGCAACGATATATGAAAAATTTGCAGATTTATTAAGCGCGAAGTATTATTATGAAAGGGCTTATAATCTAAACCCTGCGGATAACAATTCCAAAGACAAAATTTTGCGGATAGATTCGTTAAATTACGACAAATCCGAATATTATAATTAGGGATAAAAAATGAAAAAATTATTAATTGCAATTATTTTATTGATAGGAACACAGAGTTTTGCGCAGTTTGAGCCCCAAAACGGCGAGGTTATATTTTCAAGCTCACAAATCCCCATAAGTGTTACTGACCCTACGATAAGAAATAATGCTCAAGGAAGTTCATACCCCGGCGGGCGAGGGGCAAATCAGCTTGTTATATACACACCCGCGTTTGGCGAAAGGACAAATACCAACGAATTTGGAACCGAAGCCGTTGTGCAAAACAACATAATAACCCTAATCAGCGGCGCAAATTCATTCATCCCCGAGGACGGTTATGTAATAAGCGGTCATGGAAAAGCAAAATCATGGATGACACAAAATTTGGCTGTCGGAACAAAAGTTTTAATAGAAGATAATACATTATACGCTTACACCACAAGCGAAAGCTATATGTATGAGGCGGATGAAAAAATACAAGAAACAAGGTCTATGATAGATTTTTACAGGGGAAAAGCCGCAAATTATGCCTGGAAAAATTCTGATGAACATATCCAAAACGCACGTGAATATTTAAAAAAAGCAAAAAAAGATTTGGATAATCAGGAAAACGTTAAAAACTTTTCCGAGCTTGCCCTAAAAGAGGCAAACGAGGCAATGGAAACAGTTTTGCCTGTTATGCCCAATGAAGTTAAAGGGGTTTGGATAAGACCGACGGAAAAAAACGAAGCTCAAATCAGAGTTTCGCTTGACACGATGAAAAACGCAGGGATAAACAATGTTTTTCTTGAAACATTTTATCACGGGAAAACGATTTTCCCGAGCAAAACTATGGCAAATTACGGTTTCACGACGCAAAACGAGCAATTTGCGGGATTTGACCCTTTAAAAGTTTGGATAAATGAAGCGCACAAACGCAATATGAAGGTTCACATCTGGTTTCAATCGTTTTACGTAGGAAATATCCCGCCATCTGGAACAAGCATATTGGCAATTCATCCGGAATGGGGAAATAAAACCAAAGCGGATTATGCATCATACGGTGCGACACGCTCGACATCAGAGCATAACGGATATTTTTTAGATCCTGCAAACCCCGAAGTCCAAAACTTTTTAACAGAGCTGATAAACGAAATCATCTGTAAGTATTGCCCTGACGGCATAAATCTTGATTATATAAGATACCCTCAATCCGTTACGTCAGCTTGGGGCTACACACCCTATGCAAGGCAGGACTTTAAGGATATGTACGGAACCGACCCGATTTTCATAAGTCCGCTCACTGATTTATGGGATGAATGGGATTGCTACAGGCGTGAACATATAACCAATTTTGTAAGAAAAATCGGAACAATCGGCAGACGAAACGGCGTTTATATAAGTACGGTAATTTTTCCCGATATTGAAAGCGCATTAAACACAAAACAGCAGGATTGGAGAACATGGTCAAAACGCAATTATATAAACGGATTTACGCCGCTGTTTTTGACCTATGACCCTAAAATGGTCGCATCAATGATGGATGATATAATCAAAATCAAATCGCCCTCAACCGATATTTATGCGGGGATTTTCGTAACTTTTATGGGCGGCTCGTTGGAAGATTTGGTACGTCAAATCCACGAAACGCGAAAGCTTAATGCAAACGGCGTTATTTTGTTTGATTATGCGCATACTACTAAAAAATACACCGATATGCTTTCAAAAAGTGCGTTCAATCAGATTAAAGCGCCTGTCAAAAAGGTTGAACCCAAAAAGAAGAAATTTTGGTTTTTCAAATAATCGTGATATAATTCACAATGATGAAAGAGATTATCAATTTGCAGAGCAAAAACTCTGTAATGTTTATAACGTCTTTAATATTTACCGTTGGGATCTTAGCTTATTTTAACGACTGCGAAGTATTGATTGCGGGAATTTTAACGATTTTAGCACTTATTTTAATCAAAAGAATTTCTCCCAAATACGTAATCTTTTGGATTGCCGTATTTTATTTGGGATTTTTCAATGCGTATTTTAGGGTAAACACAACCGATGAACTTTACTCAATGTCGCCTGTAGACGGGAAAATCTCAGGTCGGATTGTGTCTATACCTGAGATTAAAAACGACAGAACAAAATTCTTTCTTGAAGTAAATTCTATTGACAATACAAAAATCAAAGCAAAAACTTATGTAACTCTTGACAAAATCAACCCTAATTTGACAATCGGCGATTGTGTTGAAACGTATGCCAAAATCCGACACCCTTTCAAGGCGGGAAATCCTTCACAGTTTGATTACGGCAAATATTTGAGGAATTTTAACACTTTCACTGCAACTTACGCCGATGATGTGAAAGTCGTTAAAGGCGAAATGGGATTACAGTGGAAATTTATGCAAAAGCTCAATGAAATCCGAAACGGAATACTTTCAAGCCATGCAAAATATCTCAAGTCGCCGAATTTACAAATACTTGGCGGAATAGTGTTCGGTGATGATGCTGTTGCACCGCCTGATTACATTAAATCGGAGTTCATAAATTCGGGCTTGCTGCACATACTTGCCGCATCGGGGATGAACGTTGCATTCATTTTCGGGTTTTGGTTTTTCATAATGCGGTTTTTGAAAGTACCGTATAAGATTAACATAATCGGCGGAATGATTATGGTGATTTTATATACAATGATGACGGGGCTTGGCGCATCGGTTTTAAGGGCGGCTTTAATGCTTTTGTTTATACAAATCGGAAAACTGCTGGATAGAGATGCTCACAGCGTTTCACTTTTGTCGTTTGTTGCGATGCTGTTACTTATTTATAACCCCGCATACATAAATGACGTGGGTTTTCAGCTTTCGTTCGTGGTAACTTTCGGACTGTTAACTATGGCGCAGGCTGTCTTTGACAAAATGAGCGAAATTAAACTGCCCGAATGGATTAAGGCGGGAATTCTAATCCCGATTGTCGCACAGCTTTGGGTTGCACCTATTCAAATGTTTTACTTTAATACGTTTTCTCTGTATTCGATTTTGGCAAATATTATTACCGTACCGTTTTTGAGCGTAATAAGTTTTGGCGGGTTTGTAAGCTCTATTCTTGCCTCTATAAAACCGATTGCGGATTTTGTTTGTATGGTTTTTGATTTTGTTTTGAAATGCGCACTTGATGCGGTTGTTTTGATATCAAATTACTTTGCGCACCTGCCGCACTCATTAATTCAAACCACTCACCCGCATATTTTGCAGATAATGATTTATTATGCGATTTTAATGCTTGTAACTCTTATGATAAGAAAAGGGTTTGACAAAAAGCTTACCGCCGCTGTGTGCGCTATGGCGGTACTTTTAGTGTTTTCAACAATTAATATTGCATGCCGCAAGCTGGAAATCATAACCTTTGACGTCGGAAACGCTGATGCTTTCTTAATTAAAACACCCGACGAAAAATATTTCATAATCGATACGGCAAAGAAAAGTTTTAAAAGTACGTCCTCAACCGCCAAAATGGTTATAATAAAATACCTGAAAGACCGCGGAATTAAAAATATCGAAGGAATGATTTTAACGCACTTTGACCTTGACCATGCAGGCGGAGCAGAGGATTTGATTAATAATCTCAATATCAAAACAATTTATGTAAATTCTATGAGAAAGGATAATTACACGGTTTATAATATTTTTAAAGCGATTAATGAAAAACACGTCAACACCCGGCTTGCCCAAAACAATTCCAAAATTTACGCCGAAAACGATTTGAGCTTAACGACTTACATATCGGGAATTAAAGATAACGACAACGAAAACTCCGTAATCACAATGTTGAGTTATAAAGATTTTGATATGCTGTTTACGGGCGACGCGGGCATTGTGGCTTTTGACAAAATCAAAAAAGATATCGGGCACAATGTGGAAGTTTTAAAAGTCGGACACCATGGCGGAAGAAATGTGGTTAATAAAGATATGCTTGAGCACCTTAACACAAAGGTTTCCGTCATATCAACAGGTCCAAACGCTTTCGGGCACCCGAACAAAAGCACCTTGAAGATTTTAAGAAACACTAAAATCTACAGAACCGACAAGCACAATTCCGTTAAAATCACTACCGACGGGAAGATTTATAAAATTTACACCTTTGACAGGATTAAGAAAAAGTATAAGTTAACGGACGAATTATTAAGCGAATAGTGCTAATCCGCCACACCGACTTCGGGGCGTTCTTTTGTACCTTTTACGCCCAAATCCTCTATACGGGTCAATTGATTAATTATGTTGTCTTTGCCCGTAAGTTTAGTTATTGCAGAATTGTACGCGTTTTTAATTTTATTCATATCCGAAAGCAATTCAGAGAATTTATCAATCATTTTTGAACAAATCCTTGATATTTCAAGCGCGTTTTTGTTCTGGCGGTCAACCATGTGGAATGAATTAATAATTTTCAGCGCCGCAAGCAAGGTCGAGGGCGAGACAGGCATGACCTTATTTTTCCAAGCATAATCCCAAAGTTTGCAATCATCGCAAAAAATCAGCGAATAACAGCTTTCAATCGGAATGAACATCAAAACGTAATCGGGTGACTTGTCGTCGATTGAATAATCACGTTTGGCAAGCCCTGTTATGTGAGCTTTGGTAGATTCAATAAATTGTGCCAAATGGATTTGTTTTTCGTCCTCATTGTCTGCGTTTACAAACCCTTCCCAAGATGCAAAAGAGGTTTTGGAATCTATATAAACGCATCTGTCATCGGGCAGAAAAACGGTCGCATCGGGTCTGCCCTCACCTGTTCCCGATTGTATTTTATATTCTTCGTCTTTTCTAAGTCCCGAGGCTTCAAGGACTTTTTCCAAAACGATTTCGCCCCACCTGCCGGTTGCGCGGTTGTCGGATTTCATAACCCTTACAAGCGAATTTGCATCGGCTGAAATTCTGTTGCCTGTTTCAAGAAAGTTTTTCAAATTGACATCAAACACTGTGAAATTTTCTTTTTCCTGCTTGAAATTTTCCTCCGACCTGCGCTCAAAATCTTCAATACGTTCTTTAAACCGCTTGAAAAATTCATCGAGCCTTTGGCTGTTTTGAGCCGCAAAATCGGCTGAACCTGCCTTAAAAATTTTGTTTGCGATGTTTTCAAAGTTTGACTGGGAATTTTTTTGAGCCAACATAAAAGGTACAAACACACAAATCCCGCCTAACAAAAATCCGCCTAAAAAAATTAAAATTTCCATGACAAAATTATAGCACAAAACTAAAAGCGAATAAGTGAATAAGCCAATAAGCGAATAGGCACGTTACATTAATTAGGCTATGAGAAATGCCACGGTTATTAGGACATGCCCCCTCGCCCCGACGAATTGACCTTCGTGCGGGAGAGGGTTGGGGTGAGGGGTTTTGATTGTCAATGCTTGAA
>CANQML010000098.1 GCA_947624935.1 Candidatus Gastranaerophilales bacterium | reverse complement strand
GATAGGTGTAAACAAAATCCAAGATATTGTCCATTACTTCTTTTCTATGACAATTTTGAATTTAAGGATGATTATCCTTATAAACTTTAAAAATTGTAAGTTGGAGTTTCTGCCTTAACATCGTGACTTTTTCAACTTGCCGGGAAGTTACGACTTTGATAAAATTTTCAAAATCTCTTTTATATCCTCGCTATGCGCCATATATTACATCACAATTCTTAACCCTTTTAGAAAAAGTTTATAAGCCGATTGGCTTTTTAATTTTAATTTGAAATTTTGCCGGTAAGAGTCTTTTCCAGATTTCTTAAGTTAAATTTATGGTGTTTATGCCTTGATTAAAAAAATTGAATAATATTCATTGACTTTTATTCAATGAATGTGATATAATAAATTTGTAAAAAAGAGGTAGTAAAATGACAAACAGACAGCTTGCTGCTATGGAAACCAAAAAGAAGCTTATTGAAACGGCAAAAAATATAATATGCAAAAAAGGGCTCATAAATACATCTATTGAAGAAATTACAAAAGCCTCGGGTGTATCAAACGGAACATTTTATACCTATTTTAAACGCAAAGAGGATATTGTTTTTGCTCTAAGTGATTATATGTTCCAAAAACTTTATGATGAGGCTTTAGCATATAATGCAGGAATTATAGAACGTCTTGCAGTCTATATGACAAGTTTTGCCGAATATATCGAGAATAGCAGTCTGAAACTGTGTCAGGAATGGGTACGAAATTCAGTAGATCCCGATATTTTCCCTGACGGAAAAAACAAACTGTCAGCGGACATCTCTGCAATTAGCAGATTATTAAATGATGCAATTCTAAGGGGCGAGTTAAAAAAAGACACTCCCGTTGAATTGCTAACGCAAACCTTTGCCGACCTTCTTTACGGTCAAATGCTGTGCTGGGATATTTCAGGCGGAGAATACAGTTATAAAGAACGTACAGAAAAATTCTGTGAAAAAATTTTAGGCTCAATTATAAGCCCGTATATGGAAAAGTAAAAAAGAAAGGATAGCCTATGTATTTAGAAAGTATCAACGGTCCACAAGACATTAAAAAATTAAAGACGGAAGAATTGAAAGTTTTAGCAGATGAAACAAGAGCAGCTCTTATAAACAAAATCAGTAAAGCCGGAGGTCATAGCGGCCCGAATTTGGGCATGGTTGAAATGACGGTTGCACTTCATTATGTTTTTGATTCCCCTAAAGATAAAATAGTGTTTGACGTTTCACATCAGTGTTATCCGCATAAAATCTTAACAGGCAGAAAAGAGGCATTTTTAGACAGTAAGCATTTTGGCGATGTAACAGGATACACAAACCCTCTGGAAAGCGAACACGACATATTTACCGTAGGACACACTTCAACATCTGTTTCTTTAGCTTTGGGGCTTGCTAAGGGAAGGGATTTAAATCAAGCAAAAGGCAATATAGTTGCAATTATAGGAGATGGCTCTCTATCAGGCGGAGAAGCCCTCGAGGGCTTAGACTATGCAGGAGAATATAATAAAAACTTAATTATTATTCTAAACGACAACGACCAAAGTATCGCAGAAAACCATGGCGGTATGTATAAAACATTAAAGGAATTAAGAGAAACTGAAGGTCAATCCACAAATAATATTTTCAAATCCTTTGGCTTAGACTACAAATATTTGGATGACGGGCATGATATAAAAAGTCTTGTTGATTTATTCAAAAGTGTAAAAGATATTGACCACCCGATAGTATTACATATCCACACAATAAAAGGAAAAGGTTTACCCTATGCTGAAAAAGACAGAGAATCTTGGCACGCAGGTGGCCCGTTTAACGTAGAAGACGGAAGTCCTAAATTTAAGATGCAAGAAGTTGACGACCCCGTATTTGATAGTATAAAAAAATTACTTGATACAAATCCTCAAGCGATAGTTTTAAATGCGGCAACTCCTATGGGGCTTGGAATGGTAAAAGGAGTCAGAGAAGAATACGTTAATAGAGGTCAATTTATTGATGTCGGAATTGCGGAAGAAAATATGGTTGCAATGAGTGCAGGTCTTGCAAAAAATGGCGCAACAGTTGTCTTTAGTACTTTTGCACCGTTCTTTCAAAGAACTTATGATCAAATATCTCACGACCTATGCTTAAATGACGCTCCTGCAACTATGCTTGTGTTGCAGCCGGGGGTGTATGGGCTAAATTCTAACACTCATATCGGTCTATGCGATATTCAGATGTTTGCTCATATTCCAAACCTTATCTATTTAGCACCGACAACCAAAGAAGAATATTTCCAAATGTTCAAATTTGCAACCACGCAAAAAGAACACCCCGTTGGAATAAGAGTACCTGCAAATCTGCCCGAAACAGGAGTTAAAGACACAACCGATTATTCAAGATACAATAAGAATAAAGTCGAAAAAGAAGGTTCTAAAGCAGCTTTATTTGCAGTTGGTGTTTTAATGCCGTTAGCTATGAAAACCGCACAAAAAGTTAAAGATGAAACAGGACTTGATATTACGGTTGTAAATCCGAGATTTTTGACAGGCTTAGATGAAGAATTGCTAAATGAATTAAAAAAAGAACATCAACTGGTTATTACAATAGAAGATGGCGAACTTATGAGCGGTTACGGACAAAACATTGCATCTTTCTACGGAAACAGTGATATGAAAGTTTTAAATTACGGTATATCTAAAGCATTCCATACGGATTTTGACGCTGATGAACTATTTAAAGAAAACGGTATTTCGTCAGAAAATCTTGCGAATGTTATTAAAGATTTTATTAAATAATAGCAATCTTAACTATGACGATTATTAAATTTAATAATTTAAATTATCCTTTTGGCTACTTCTTTAAAAAAAACTACTAAAAAGCACCCTAACGGGTGCTTTTACCGTAATCAGAAATTATTTACGCTTTTGTCACATCTTTCATCCTGAAAGTGCTAACGTAATTAAACCATGGTTTATCACCCTGTGTTAATTGTGCGACTTGACCGACTGTTTCGCCTTTGTCGTCTACTAAGTCATACGTTCCATTAGAGTTGTCATTAAATATTACTTGGTAAGTCTCCGGATATTCTATAGGTAAATCGTTGGAATTTTTTAATATATCATCAGTAACATCTCGCATTACTTTATTCCACATAATTGCAAAATACGGTTTATCATCTCCCATATCTTCAATAACTCCGACATCGTAGTGCAAATTCGGGTCTAAGTCCATAAATTCAATTTGTTCGCCGTTACCTTTTACAAAGTCTGTGACTTGTGTTCCTGTTTTTGTGTCAAAAAGTCCGTAAGCTCTTTGAGCCAAAGTGCCATTTATTCTAATTCTCCTCGGGCGCGGAATTAAAATAACTTGTTCGGGTGTGTCAAATTTCTTTTCCATAATCATAGTCCTTTCCTGTATTCGTTATCATTATTCAATACAGTATTATTATTTCACACATTTTTAATTTAGAAAATAATATTAAAATTTGGTTACAAAGCTTTAACAAAAAGTCGTATGCTTTTCAGTTAGAGATTTTAAAAAAATAGCCAAAAGGATAATTGACTTATCATTTTTAATTTATACGATATTCTTATGGATAGGGATATAGATGAAGACTATGCTTGAAAATAATCTTGCTCCAAGAGAATTAGAAATTCTTTCCCTTGCGGCTATGGGTTATAAAAGTAAAAACATTGCCAAAACTTTATTTGTAAGTGTTGCAACAATAAAAAAGACTTTAGGGAATATTTACTTAAAACTTAATGCCAAGAATAAAACAAATGCCGTGGCGATTGCAATTTTACACAAGATGATTGATATCAATATGATAAATCATATCGCCGCTAAGTATAACTTAAATATGGAAGATTATGCTAATAGTTTGCAAGTTGGGGTTTTACTCTAACAGGCTAAAAAACGATTTTGTATCTTGAAATTGTTGGGCAAGTATGCCCAATCTACTTATGTACAAAAAAACGGGCTTGAATGCCCGTTTATTTATTCTTATGCCTTAGTCCCATCAGGATTATATTTAACAAATTTACCTCCTTCTTTGACTAAATAGTCTTTTACCGAGCCGTCTGCATTACGGGTAATTATTTTTGCCGGCTTACCGTCTTTGTCGTATTCATAGTCGTAACATATATCTACCGTTCCCCCTGCATTACGGTAAATCGCTCTTGTCGGATAGCCGTCTTTGTTGTGTTCAATGTCACAATAACGATCTACTTTTCCGTCTGCGTCACGCCTAATTTCCCTTGTATTATTGCCGTCTTTGTCATAAGTATTTGTTACATAACCGTTTTCATCATAATCATAACTGTTGCCGCTTGCTAAATCTTTTACTCTTGATTTTCCGCGATTAGATATATTCACATTTTGTTCTATGATGGTTAAAGGACTATTTTGAGGAATATTATCCGAAGAAACCGGAGGTTTTGCGGGTGCTTTGGGTGCTTCGGGAGCTTTAGGCGTTGCCGGTGCTGCCGGTGTTTTGGACGTTTCGGGAGCAGCCGGTGCTTTAGGTGCTGCCGGTGCCTTAGGCTCAGCGGGCGCATTAGATTTAATAGTCACTCCCATAGCCTCATACAAAACATTCATTTCCTCGGCACTAAATTCTATCTCCTGATTGGGTTGAACTATAAAACTGCCACGGTAATCTTTAGGGTCGCTTCCGCCGCTGTATATTTTCTGCCCGCCGTTTTCTGTACGCTTTTGCTGTAACTCGGCAATTTTATTAATTGTCTGAGTCCATTCTTTTGCGGTAATTTTTCCGTCTGAAATTTCAGCTTTGCCCTCGGTTTTCATCTGCTTTACAAGGTCAAACAAGGCTTGAGTGATACCTTGATTTTTCTTAATCGTTAATTTTGTTGTTGACGGCTGATTATTTCCGCCATTTGCACCGTTTACTCTATTCATATATACTCCTTTCTAATTTTGTAGTAACGCGCAACACTTCTTTATACTCTCTAGTGTCATACGTTTATAAAAACATAAATCCCGAAACTATTGCTATGGGCGCACTACGGACATAACATAACATAACATACAGCATTATACTTGGGTTTCAGCCCTTTTGAAAATATATTTACATTTCGTTACAAATACCTTTTTGTTAAGACATGTTAAGGGAATTTAGTGAAAAGTCATTAGGATAAGTGAAACTTTTTGTTACTTTTTCAAAATTAGGGGGTCAATTTTTTGCAAATATTTAAAAAGTAGCCGGTAATTTTTAGTCATAACTGCAGGTTTTGGGAATCTTACTGAATCAATACATTTGTGTTGTAGTAAAAATTACCACGACCTGCACGCTATAAATCTTATATTTGTTATTTGTCTAACCAAATTGCATCATTTCTTGAAAGCCCGCCTCTTAACTTTGTATCACTCCATTTGACAATATACTCTCTGGAGCTTCTACCTTTTATTGTGAAACCTAACATTTCACAAGCTCCCATCATTGCGTGTATACAAGTTTTGGTTCCGCTGCAAAATGCCGTGCTTACAAGATGTATTGCTTTATCTGCAAAAAATTTACGGTCTGTATTTTCAGCCATACAATTCAATCTGGTTAAAAATGCTACTGTTTGAGGAGTAGGCATATCTAAATACACCGGACTCCCTAACATTACATCACTTGCATTTTCCATTGCATCAATAATTTC
This sequence comes from Candidatus Gastranaerophilales bacterium, assembly GCA_947624935.1. GTDB lineage: Bacteria > Cyanobacteriota > Vampirovibrionia > Gastranaerophilales > Gastranaerophilaceae > SIG32. The sequence goes on along the minus strand of CANQML010000098.1, from coordinate 2,323 downwards.
GTTCAAGTTATCATTTTTTTGCACACAACGAGGCATACAAATTTTACAATTGAAACATCCATTCATATCTTTCGGAAGCTTAAAGTATGCAGTCTCTAATTCTGGGAATTTGTTTTTGTAATATTCCGTTTCAGCCATAAGTGCTTTATATGTATTGCTAATACTGTCATTTCGAGGACTGCCATTTATTATAACCAGTTTTTTCATTTTGTTAAATTCTTCTATCGTATTATGCAAAACCTCAGTTGCATTATTAACTAATAATTTATTAGCGGGTTTTAGGGGAGCACCTTTAAAAGCTACTTTATTTGAATGTATATATTGATTGTTTAATTTATTTGAAACATTAATCATATTTTATTACTCCTTTCAGATGTTAATTTTTTTAGAGTTTCAGATTGTGGATTTTGTTTTATTGCATCTGCAATTTTTTTCGCAAACATTTCTTTTAATTCTAAAAATCTCAGATGCAAAGTGTCATTTGTGTTAAAATTTCTTATGCCTTTATAAATTTTTGAATTATAATAATCCCATTGATATTTAAACATCTCATATTCATCAACTAATCTTCTCTCCAAATCTTTTTCAAGAAAAGCTGACTTTGAGTTATAGAGCGAAAAGTCATCTTTAGTAACTAAATGTTTATATTTATCCCAAAGTTTTGTGCCCTTAAACGGCATTAAAAAATTTCCACATACCATTTCGGGTTTTAACTCATTAAATCTGTTAATTAATTTCTCATAAAATTCGGCTGATTTTTCATTTGTATTTACATTTAACGGGTCAACAATGAACGATAAATATTTAAAAAGCCCGTGTTTTTCGTGCTTTTCACATACTTCGTCAAGTTTCCTATTCTTACCATATTCTTTTGTAATATCTTCCAAACCTAAACACGTCATATATACATTTTTATCTTTCATGTATTTTATTGTATCTTCAGTCATTAAATTAGCTGAGGCGAATAGATATGTTTTAGCATCTAATTTGCTTATTGCATCAAGTTTTTGCTTCCAATCTTTTTGCAATGGGAAATTCTCATCCCTAATAAAAATAAATTTAGGTTTATATTGTTTTAAATAATCAATTTCTTTTTTTACCAGCTCTAAAGGTTTGCTTGCTATATGATTACTCATTAAAGGGCTGCAGCAAAAGTCGCAATTATTTGGGCATCCTGAAGATGTGTTTATGGATGTTACAACATCATTGGGTTTCTTGTCCGGTATTATTTGCTGATTAAGTTTTATATCGTATAAATCATAACGTGGAATTCTTTTATTAAGCGTAATTCCTCTTACTATTTGTCCGCTTTGTTCCATAGTCTCCCAAAAAGAATCACAAGGACCTGTTATAATTTTTTCGGCATATTCTACAAAATCTTTCGGATTCATAGTTGGTTCGTAACCGCCAACGATAATTTTGGATTTTGGATGTTTTTGGGAAAATTTTATAAAATCTTTCATTCCGGTTACATAGACGCTACAAAGATATAAATCAACATCTTTGTCTTGAAAGCCTATATTATTATAATCCATTATATATTTAACATTTTTACCGTCAGGAACAACAGTTAAAACGGATGGTTCAAGCCCCAGATTCAAATCTTGCTTTGGAAATGTCATAGCAAGAATTTTTTTAGTATACTTCTTAGCTAAAGGATGTGTAATTGACTGAATATCGTTTATTGTACTGCTAATTTTGTTAGTTAGCTTGAGGGGGGGGGGGAACTTAATCATAAAAATATTTTCCTTTATCGTTAATAAATCTACCTTTATCGTTAAAATATAAAACTCTACAAAAAAACTTTTGCTATTTTATTAAGAAAATTTTACAAAATTGATTTATGGAACTCTTGATTTTAATGGTATTAAGAGGGAAATATTTTAAAACTCCCTGATAATCCATTCTTGTCCAATACTCTTTTATAAAGTTATATATCAGATTTTGACAAATTAATTCCAAAACATTTTAATTTTATGTATTTTTAGGAATATACTTCCAAAACTTGGCATTTTGAGAAAGTAGGTTAGGTTAAAACCAAATATTACTTTGTATCAATTAAAAATTTCTGAAACTTGTGTTACTTTTTCCAAAACTTAGTGTTAATTTTTTGCTAATTTTTAAAACGGTCTTTTCCGTAATAATCATACTAACCGTAAATATCAAATTACTCTTTCCAACTACAACGAGCTATAAAATACATTGGGGTTTCACCCCAAACAGATTGTAAAGAGACACTTAGTTTGATTATTTGAATCATTTAGTTTGATTATTTCGGCAAGATAATTTTAAATTTTTTATAATAATTTATAAAATAATTTAC
>CANQML010000097.1 GCA_947624935.1 Candidatus Gastranaerophilales bacterium | reverse complement strand
TTACAATTTTATTCAATGATGAATCAAGCTGTTAAATTGTCAGAGATTGACAATGGCGAACAAACTTTCTGGGTCTCACGAAACGGTGATTTATTAACTGCATATTCCATTGAAGAATTTTTTAAAAAATACTTTGCACCATATTTAAAATATACCAAAATTGATCTAATAGATGATACAACGATAGCGGTATATTTTGCAAACGGTAGTGCCATAACTATGACTAATCAAAATGCTGCTCATTCTCCGCACATAGACTTTTATCCGTTCGGGCAAATAAAGGATGATTGTGTATATGGAAAAGACCGTTTTTTATTCGTACAAGCTATTACTGCACTTGGTCTTTTAAATGTTTTATACACTAAGGGGATACAACCGTATTCATGGCGTCCTAACGGATGGGAAGGTTTAAGCGATGAGGAAATTGACAAAATATTACGCGAAGATACTGTTCGAGGATGTAATAACCTGCAAGAAGATAGGGGATATTGCGGAGCATTAATTATGCGCAACGGCTGGAAAATACCTGAGGACTATCCTTTCAAGTTTTGACGGATTAATTATGGATTGCCGCGTCGGGCTGCGCTATGCTTGCCCTCCTCGCAATGACGTGTACCGCCTATACCCCTTCGCCCCTTGCGGGCGAGGGGGCATGTTTCAATAACCGTGGCACTCCATAAAGCCTAATTAAATTAACCGACTTAACGTCTTAACGTCCTAACGACTTAACGACTTTATTAAAGCACTTATTCACCTATTCACTTATTCACTTTGTAAAGAACTTAACGACTTAACGACTTTCTGTAACGTGCTTATTCGCTTATTGGCTTATTAACTTATTCGCTTTATTAACGACTTCTCAACCCCTTAAACCAAACACAAATTATTTGTGCTGTTTTGTCTAAGTTTTAGCATGCGGGTTTTGACAAAGCTTGCCTGCGATGATTCGGGATAATTCATCAAAAATTTTCTGTAATATCTTTGCGCATCGTTTCTTTTACCGAGTTTGTCAAGGCAAATCCCAATTCCTGCGTAGGCTTTACAAGGGTCAAGCTTTTCAATTTGCTTCAATACAAATGTGGCTTCTTTGTATCTTTCCATTTTCATTAAAAGCGATGATTTGTAATCGTACGCTTTAACATATTCGGGTGAAGTTTCAATAAGCTTTTGATAAATCATTAATGCCATATCATAATCTTCACAAAGCTCGTGCGAAATTCCCAATTGCAAAATTGCATCGGGATTTTCAGGATTAAGCTGAACAGCCTTAACAAAGTTTTTTATCGCACCGCAGGGAACACCTTTTAACATATGGCAAACTCCAAGTTCAAAGTATGTTTCATAATTTTCTTTGTCAAGTTCGGCGGCTTTTTCAAGGTAGTGAATGGCTTTTGTGTAATTTTCCATGTGCTTGTAACACATTCCAAGCCCAAAGTATGATTGCGCATTATCCCGTTTTAAGAATATTGCGTTCAAATAAGTTGATGCTGCTTTTTTATATGAGCTTTTTTTGCGGAGTTCGTCCGCATTTTTACATAATTCGCTGCTCATATACTTCTTTGTCATTTCATCCTCCGCTATTCTATTCTATAGGTTTTTAGAGCATGTAAGCACCTCCAAAAGATGTAAAACTTTATCAATCGTTGGATTTATTATTTTCTTATGCTATAACTTTATTATGAGAAGGGTTTTATTAGCGATAATGCTTTTGGCATTACCTGTGTATGCGGACGAAATCAAGCTGGATAATGTCGAAAAACAGACCATAGAAATTCCAAAGACTGATGTCAAACTTAAAGAATCCATAGTGATTAACGACAAAGCCGTTATGGAAGAAATCGTCAAGATGCAGAAAGAAAAAGACCTTGAAGATATTGAAAATCTATGGAAAGGAACGGTTGAAAACAATCAGGTAATCGCATTTGCCTTGAAAAAACTTTCTACCCCCGAAAGTCAAAGGCGGATACATTCATCCTTGATGGCAAAAACGCTTTCGGCAATTGTTGCGGGTTCATCTTTTGTGCCGTATGCTCTGGGAACGGATTATATGCTTCAAACGGGGGCGTTTGCAGCCGGAAGAATTGCCCAGAATTTGATTAACAAAAAGAATATGCCGCAAGAAATTCCTTTGACCGATACCGAATTGATTGAGCTTGCGGGTTTGGTGGAAAATTTGCAGGATAAAATTATCAACGCTTATTACAACTATAAAAATGCACTAATTCAGCTCAAAAATGTGCGTTCCAAAGAGCTTTTGTACAGCAGAAATTACGCAAAAGCTATGGATGAGGAAGATTTTTTGGAAATTGCAATATCATCATCGCTTTACGATAATATAGTTATTGAGGAATATTACTATTTGCAAAACGCAAAAAAATACCACCTTGAGCTACAAAGGCTTGCGGGCAAAAAGGTTATGGAAAATTTGAATTTATCGCAGTATGATTACAATTCGGCGCTTATTGGAGAGGAGGCAGGCAAATGAAAAAATTAATTTTGACCATTGTGCTTTTAACTTCACCCGTATTTGCAGTTGAATACAATGACTTAATTTCGCCAAAAGCGCCCGCCTACAGGCTTGGAGTATCGGAGTCGCCCGAAAATATTTACGTTGAGCCGGAACGTATCCCTGTCAAAAAGCCTGAAACTCAAAATCAGACGTCCGATATGACCTATGCGGATTTGACTTTGGTCAGGATGTCAAAAGAAATTGCCGATGAGCTTTCAATGGAAGAAAAGGACATGACGGCGGATTTGTCGCTTTTGTGGCGCGGTGCCGCAACCCAAAGCGATACGATAAATTTTGCGCTTTATAAACTTGCAAACCCCGATGCCGACAAACCTGACGAAAAATCCCTCAAAAAAGTTTTGACAACAATTGCAAGCATGTCAACGATTGCGGGCGCAGGCATGGGAAACCCGATTATGGCGGCAGGGTCTTTAATCGGCGGAAATATCCTGGGGATTATGTCACAGGACACCAAAGCCCTAAATTACAAGTATACCCGTGTAAACGACGCCGATATGATTATTCTGGTAAGAAAAATCGAGGATTTGCAGCAAAGAGCGGTCGACTTGTATTACGATTATATGACAACAAGAAAACAACTTGAAATGGTAAACAAAGTCGTTAACCAACGCAAGAAGAATTTTGAACTTGCGCAAAATTCGCCAAGAGAAATTATTCTTGTAACGGATGCTTACTATAGGACTGCGCTTGATTTGCAAAGCAAAACGAAGGCGGATTTTTTGGCAAAGCGTGCAGCGCTTGAACAGTTTGTCGGAAACGAAGTGTTTAAGGAATTTGAAAAAGAGTTGGAAAGCCGTGATGATAGTTCCTTATGAGGTTAAAACGGGTTTGGAAAATATGCAAACCGATTTGGGTTTGCTTGAAAAAGCCATAAGTGAAAAGCTAAAAGAGCCGATATTCAGACTTTACGGCTGGTCGCCTGCGTGCGTTTCTTTGGGCAGAAATCAAAAAGACGATTTTTTGGACAAAGATTTTTTAAAATCCCAAAAGATTGATGTTGTAAGGCGAATAACGGGCGGGCGAGCGCTTTTGCATAATGATGAGATAACATATTCTTTTATTTGCCCCATAGAGTACTTAAAAAACGGCGATAATGTGACGGCGTCTTACAAAGAGATTTCGCAAATTTTGATAAACGGATTAAAAAAACTCGGGATTGAGCTTGAATTTGGCACGCAAAAAGCCGTCAGAACAAAGTTTGACTACTGTATGCTATTATCAACGGGCGCGGATTTGTGTTACAAAGGAAAAAAACTGATAGGCTCGGCACAGTGCCGAAAAGAAGGTTATATCCTCCAACACGGGTCAATCATGTACGATTATGACTCTCAGCTTTTAGGTAAGATTTTTAATGAAGAAGTTTCGGATATAACTTCTATCAAAGAAATCAACCCAAAAATAACTAAAGAAGATATAGTAAACGCTTTGCAACCTTAGTCAGAGCATTTGTGTTTACCATCCCATGATAAATCATCACAGTGCCAATAATCCATATTACCGTTTTGCACTACCCAGCCTGAGCAGGCAAATCCTTGACTATCTTTGTCTAAGCAACCTGTATCAAAAGCATACCACGGGTTAGCTATATCAATATTAGGTGTTCCATAGGGTTTTATTGTTCCGTTATTTGCAAGGTAAAAAACAAATATATCTTTCCCATATATATTTGGTTCTTTTTCTCCGTTAACATCAACTATATATTCTCCGCGCACAGTACTGTTTATTGCACTACCTGGTGTAGTATAAGTCCCTACATTTGTTCCGTCACTTAAACGAAATGCCGGATGATTATAATCTATACCCCCGAAAACTATACCAGCCCCAAAGTACTCTCCATTTTTTTTATAAGTTTTTTTATTATAACAAACCTTTCCGTTTGTACTTGTGCAGTAATCAGTAATCTTTAAATACGGCATTAAAGGCTTAATCATGTTTTCAGGGTCACTCAAATCCCAATTTTCAGGTAAACCGTTATCAATAACAGCTAATTGTACGGCTTGAGATATAAGACTGTAGAATTTCTTTGCACTTGTTACAAAAACTTTTTCCTGATAGTTTTGAACCAAAGTCGGAATGGTCATAGCCGCGACTATGCCGATAACGCCGAGAGTGATGAGGGTTTCGGCTAATGTGAAAGCGGCTTTTTTGAAGTGAGTAAAGTGAGGTGGCAAGCCACTTTCCACATTGGGTTTTGCATAATAGCATTCGTCATTGTAACAAACCCTCTCCCTAACCCTCTCCAGCAGGAGAGGGAACTCTTCACTTCTTCCTCTCCCGATGTGGAGAGGATGCAGTTGTGCAAACGTAGTGAGCTTACAACTGCTGGTGAGGGCTCTTCCTGAAGTGCCACTGTTATTAGGGTAAAAGTCGCAATCTGTTTGGGTTAGAGGATAACTATTGTACCCCCCCCCTGTTCAAGGTTCTCTGTTTCAAAATCATTTTAGTATCCTCCAATTTTTTTTACTACCAGTCCATTATAATGAATTTTTTGAAATGTGTCAAGAATTAAAATTACAAAGGTGAGTAAGGTGAGTGAAGTGGTTACTATTAATTAGGCTTCGTGGAGTGTCGCCACACAATCCCCACCCCTTGCGGGCGGGGAAGTGGTTGTGCGAGCAAAGCGAGCTACAACCACAGGGGCGGGGTTCGTATTTGCCATTGTGAGTGAACCCCTCACCCCAACCCTCTCCCGCAAGGGGCGAGGGGGTAATCTTTATTACCAAATGTGATACCTTTGATTGTTTTTGTTTTGTCATATTATTATCCTTTCTTTTTTTGTTGGGCTGAAAGCCCACAACCTACGTTCATGATATTAAAAATTATTTCCATAATATACATCTTTACATGTAATTATAACATTTATAAATGTATTATGCAACTCTTTGATTATATATTGATAAAATGAATTTATGATTAAAAACAGAGTATCAACAATTTTAGGCGAACAGAGAATGAGAATTTCCGAGCTGTCAAAACTCACGGGCATTAGTCAAAATGCTCTCAATAAAATTTATCATGATAAAACTAAAGGTATTGATTTTGTAACCTTGAATAAAATATGTACTGCGTTGAATAAAAATACCCAAGAATTATTTGAATTTATCCCTGATTAACTTTTCTAAATATGTTTATTAATTTCAAAAATATTATAAGTTTTTTCCTCTTTAATAATAAATCAAAAAATGTTTGAATATGAAAGGAAGTATTCGCTTATAATATTCAAAAGCATCGGCAAAATCCAAATCATTATTGCCGCGCCCAAAACCGGTTTAAACAGAAATGAAAGTTGAAAAACGTTTACCTGCGGTGCGGTTTTTGAAATTACTCCGAGGATAATGTCTTGCCCGAGTGTCGCCAAAAGTATTGGCGCTGCTATTTGAAGTCCCATATATAAGACATTTGACGACATGCTGATTAAATATTCCATATTAACAATTTCGTTTAGCGGAATACTTGAAGCATAAATCGGAAAAATCTCAAAACTTCGCATTAGTGCTCTGATAAGCCAATACATCCCGCCAAGCTGTATAAATACAAGTATTCCGAAAAGCGACATAATTTTACTTAAAATTGACACCTGAGATGATGTGGTCGGGTCTAAGACCATAGCGGACGATAAACCCATTTGCATGTTAATCATATCGGCGCCCGCATCAACCGCAAGCAAAATTAACTGTGCCATATACCCGATTATCGCACCCACAACCACGTTTAACATAATAGACAGCGTGAATGAATCCATAACCTTTAAATCAGCTTTTACAAAAGGAGTTATGACGAATGTCAAAAGCAGACACAGTGCGACTTTGACAATTGAAGGAATTTCTTTTCTGTTAAAAACTGGCGCAAGCCTTGTAAAGCCTATAAGCCTTGCAAACACCATAATTCCTGCGCTTGTCATGGTATTAAGCTGCGGAAACATTTTCATCAATTCGTTTAAAATGTTTTCCACATCATCCTCCGTAAGGTTTTAGCTGAAATTTTTTTCAATGTTATCACCTTCCCAAAATTTGATTTGTTTCAACAAAGTTAGGTCTCGGCATTGGAGTTCTCGGACTTCTCAGGTATTTCATTTTTTGCTGGTTGTCTATATAGGGAATTTTGCCGGGGTTTTTCATTAATTGGTTTATGTCGTCCTGATTTTGGAACCTGTCTTTCATTTCGTTTGCAAAAGGCGATGTGTATTTGTAATAGTCCGATGCCAAGACGTAGGTGTCGTTTTTGGGAACAATGTTGAACGCCAAAGACATTCCGTCGGTGAAAAGATTTGATAAAATTCTGATAAATCCGACGCCGCCGATAATTATGACCAAAAATACCGCAAGGATTTTGGGTGCTGCGGCGATAGTTTGTTCCTGAACCTGTGTGACAGCCTGCAAGATACCGACAACAAGCCCGATTGCCGCCGCCACAAGTACGCACGGCATTGATATTGAAAGCATTACCAAAAAACCTCTTGCCAAATATTCAATTAAAACTTCCATAATCCTCCTTTAGTTATAACTTGTAACAAGCCCCTGAACGATAAGCGCCCAGCCGTCTACTGCAATAAATATCAGCAGTTTAAAGGGCAGTGAAATGATTGTCGGCGACAGCATAAACATACCGAGTGCCAGAAGAATGTTCGCCACAACCAAATCCAGTACGATAAACGGAACAAATATTATAAACCCGATTTCAAACGCCGTTTTCAATTCGCTCATAATAAATGCGGGTGCAACCTGCCAAATGGTAATTTCATCGGGAGATTTTGGCGGTTTTTTCTGCGAAAGCTCCACGAAAAACGCCAAATCGGTTTCACGGGTTTGTTTCATCATAAATTCTTTTAACGGTTTTGAGCCTTCGTTTATTGCCTCAATCATGTTTTGATTTTTCTGATACGGCACGGAGCCAAGCTCATACATTTTTGTAAAAGTTGTTCCCATTGTATAGAAGGTCAAAATCATCGCAAGTCCGATGATTACGATTGACGGCGGCACTTGCTGCGTTCCCATTGCGGTTTTTAACATTGAAAACACAATGACAAATCTTAGAAAGCTTGTCATGCAGCAGAATACAAACGGTATCAGAGAAAACACCGTCATCACTATCAACATTTGTAAAACTGGGTTTATATCTTTTATTACACTATCCATTACATATCCTTTATTTTTTCAAGCATTTGTTTCATCACGGGTTTTTGGGGAAAATCCACGATAACGGGAAGTTCTTCTTTGGGTTTTTCGTCGAGTTTGGAAATCAGACAAGTTTTATCGACATCCGAGGCGATTAAAAATCTTTCTTTGCCTGCTCTTACAACGCAAAGAGTTTTTCTCGGTCCAAGGTTAATTCTGTCCTCAATTTTTAAAAAATCCGATTTTGCCGATGTGCCGTCTGCGAATTTTTTATATACAAAGAGGGCAAAGAAGATAAGCCCTATCATTGCCAAAGTATAAACCGCAAAATTTGCTAAATATCCGCCCATAATTAAATATCCTCATCATCAAGTTCAAAGTC
>CANQML010000096.1 GCA_947624935.1 Candidatus Gastranaerophilales bacterium | reverse complement strand
TCGGACTTGAGGCGGCTATTGCATCTCAAGGCTATACAATAGCGGGCGGTGCGGCAATCGGCGGTGCGGTCGGGCTCGGTATGGCTTTAATCAGAAAAGGCAACGAAGTCTTAATTGCCCCCGGTGATGAGATCAAGGTCAAAATAAATTCCTCAATTCCACTCCCCGTTTATAAAGACACCGCCTTAAAGCAGGAAGAAGTTTTGTACCCAGGGCTTGATATTATGATTACAAATGTCAAGCACGAAGAAGATCCGTTCGGTGAAATGAACACGATTACTCTGTCAATTACAATTTCTAATATGTCCGACAAAAACCTTTCGGGCTTTGATATGGCGCTTGTAAACGATTACAACTCCGTTTTCCGCCCGTCGGTTTTCGGTGATACAAAAATGATGTTTAAAACTATAAATTCAGGTGAAAAAGTCGCCGGCGATGTGTCTTTTGCTGTCGATAACATCCACAGGGATTTTTGGCTGACGTTTTACGACAGGCGAACGGGCGATGCCATAACCAAAATTTCTGTCGATAATGCATATAGAAAACTCTCCAAACGTGAACAAAAACGCAACGAAAAACGCCGTTCAAAAAAGAAAAACTTTAAAAAAGAAACCGATTTGTTTAATATCGAGTGATTGTAAAGATTTTTATATAATTTGTTGAAAAGATTTTTGTTTGTTGTTACAATTATAGCAGTAAGGAAATTTATTATGTTGTGCGGTAAATTAGAAATGGAAATTTTAAATTCGTTCTGGAATTTAACTGAAAGTAACGAAGACAGAGATATCTCAATACAGGATATTGTCGACGACCTTGCAAAATCAGGCATTGAACGAGCTTATACGACAATCAAAACCGTCATGGACAGATTAACCGTCAAAAGCATTCTGGTCAGATACAAATCTGGCAAAAAGTTCTTCTATAAAGCTGCAACTGACAGGCATGAAATGGCTCTTGCAACCGTAAAAGAAGTTACGGAAAGGTTTTTTGGCGGAAGTTATACGGATTTAATCAGATTTGTCGAAAACGAATGCGGTGAATTTATTTATGATTGAGAACCGCAAGCTTGTCGCAGAGCTTTTGAGAAAAGTCCGGTTAGGCGATATGCACGTTAAAGATGCTCTTTTGGCTTTTCCTGATGATTGCGAGGATAAAAGCATTATGGCATGTTATCATGCACTTGTTCACTATGAGGCTGATGAGGATCTTCGAAACCGTGATGAATTGTACAAAGACGAGCAGGATGACTATTTGGAATTTATTTCGTATATAATGGATAGGGGTGAGGATTTGCCGATTAATATTATAAAAAGCTACGAAAAATATTATAAAAGTGCAAATATTCCTCATTCTAAAGATACAAAAGGGTTTTTGGAAAGTTTTTTCAGATTTTTGAATATATAAGGAGAATACGGATGAAAAAAATATTTTTAACATTACTTACGCTATCGCTGTTTGCGGCATCGGCAAACGCTTTTTGGTTTAAAAAACCGGCAACATCAAAGCTTGAAACAGCGCCTTTGATGAGTTCACAATGCAAATCTCCAAACAGGGTTTGGGTCGGAACATTTCAGCTTGTTTGGAACGAATTGATGGATAATGTCGTAAAATCACCCGTAGAATTTACGAACGGCACATCTCAACTTGCCCAAGAGCTTAATAAACAAGAATTTACAAAAGACGAATTGAGTGAAAATTCATATTATACCGCATACGGGATTATGAATAAGACTTTAAAACACACGATTGACAAAGCTTTGAAAGAAAAATTCAACGAAACAAGCGATTTGTTAAAGGGTTTGGATTGGTCAGGCAGAAAATTTTTAGTCTATGCAATGCTTAAAAAAGACTTTGAATTTATTGACGCATTTGACGAGCTTCCCGAAGGCACTTTCGGCAAGTCAAAAGAGCCGGTAAAATATTTTGGTATTCAATCGAAAAGCAGCGATGCGTTAAAAGACAATGTCAAAGTGCTTTTTTATAATGACAAAGCTGATTTTGCGGTTAGCCTTTCGACCAAAACCAATGACAGAGTGCTTTTATACAGAACTGACGACGACAAAGACTTTGCGACGCTTTATGCCGATTTGAATAAAAAAACCGAAGATTACAAGGGTGCAAGGTGGTTAGAGAAAAAAGACAGGCTCAAAGTTCCTTTTATAAGTTTTAAAAGCGAAAACGATTACCCCGAGCTTGAAGGTAAGGCAATCAAAAATTCGGATTTTGTAATCGATAAAGCGCTTCAAACAATTGATTTTAAAATGGATAACAAAGGCGTAAAACTCAAAAGCGAGGCAGGCATAATTATGAAAATGTCCATGCCTGCGCCCGTACAAAGACCGCCTTTAAATTTCTACTTTGATGATACATTTGTAATATTCTTAGTAGAAAAAGAAAACCCTTATTTTGCATTAAGGGTTAACGATATCAAAGAATTTTTAAAAGCAAACTAAATCTTGTTTTCAGCAATATAGCGGAACATAAGTTCCGCCTTTTTTTATTAGCTTTTTGCAGGTGCTTTATCGTTACCAAACAACACAGCTCTTGCCGCTTCTGTTGCAGGTACAATTTGTTGTCCGTAGATATAAACAGGATAAATATCTTGTATGTCATCATTTGTTACATAGCAAGCGTTATCACCTGTGCCTTCTTCAGTACTTTCACCTGAACATACAATTTCTTTGTTAGGACCTTTTTTACCGTTAGCATCAATAAAGCCAACACAAGGAGCTTCTTTCGTACACGCTTTTCCTGTATCATCAGTAACTATTTCATAAGAAAATGCAGTTCCGTCAGGAAATTCGATTGAATGGAAGCTACTTTTATCAATAGTTTTGTCCTTAAGCGGTGAATTTTCATCCGCTGATAATTTAAATGCTGTAGCACCATTATACAAATCGTCATTGTATGTTCCCATTGTACGGTGTGTTAAAATGTACTGCATCGAAGAAGGTTCATCCTCCGCATCTTCTTTTAGAGTGGCAAAATCCGTGTCCTCCAGTGCTACGTTCAACAATACTGCCTGATTTAATACTGACAAACTCTTTTTGTAAGCCGTTTTAAACTGTGCGCCGTTAGTGTTTGAAATTAATGTCGGTATAGTCATTGCGGCAACAACGCCGATTATACCGAGGGTAATCAATACTTCAGCTAATGTAAATCCTTGTTTTCTCATAAATATACCGCCTTTCTCTTTAAATAATTTATACCCGATAACTAATTCTTTATAACTATATGTAAAGAAAAATTAATTCTTAAGAATTAGTTCTCGGGTAATTTTGTTTAATTATTTGAGCGGTTTTCTTCTTGTTTTATGAAGTCGCAAAGCTTTTCAAGGCGTTTTTCTTCCATGGCGTTTATGACTTCTTCAATGCTTGTAATTTTTTTCAGCGCAAAACCTGTTTCAGCTATTAAAACGCAGTCGTTGCAAAGTCTGTAACCTTCGTATTCGATTGAGCCTGCAAGGGGCTTTAATTCACCGCAGCAGTCGCATTCAAACATTTCATCGGCAAGTGACGGGTCTTCATCGAGGTCGTCTTGAACCATTTGCGCTGCAACCTGCTGCATTTCTTTTACGATTTCTTCTTCTGATTTCATTATTTCACCAATTCTTTCATATCACTGACCGCCTGAGAAAGCCCCGTAAATACGGCACGGGAAATTATGCTGTGACCGATGTTCAGTTCGTATAAATCGGGGATTTCGTGCATTCTTTTTACGTTTTTGTAATTAAGTCCATGCCCCGCATTGACTTTCAGACCCAAACTTTGGGCAAGGTGCGCGGAGTTTTTGAGTTTTTGAAATTCGTTTTCTTCTTCCTCAGTTTGGAATTTTTCGCTGTATTGTCCTGTGTGAAGTTCTATAAACTGTGCGCCTGTTTGGGCAGAGGCTTTAACTTGAGCCTCATCCGGGTCGATAAATAAGCTTACCAAAATCCCCGCATCTTTTAAAGGTTTTACAAATTCGGTTATTTTTTCAAGCTGACCTGAAACATCCAACCCGCCTTCCGTTGTAATCTCCTGACGTTTTTCGGGAACAAGACAGACGGAATGCGGTTTTATTTCAAGCGCAATTTTTTGCATCTCATCTGTTACAGCCATTTCAAGGTTAAGATTTGTTTGAAGTGTCTTTATCAAAGTCCTTACATCGTAATCTTTTATGTGGCGTCTGTCCTCTCTAAGATGCGTTGTAATTGATGTTGCACCGTTTTGCTCGCAAATTGCTGCGGCTTTAACGGGGTCGGGTTCTGCTCCGCCTCTTGCGTTTCTTAATGTTGCAACATGGTCTATGTTTACTCCTAAAAGCATAATTTTCTCCTTAATACTTACTTATCTTCAATAATGCCGTGTATGTCGGCAGTATCGTTATTTTTTCATCGTTACCAATCGTATTTGATACGTATTTTATAGCCTTTTTAATGTCAGGCTCGACAATAATTTTATCCTGTGAAATTCCAGCGTATTTAAGCCTTACAGCCATATCATAAGCCCTTTTGCCCGAAGTTACAACAAGTTTTTGAGCATCTTTTAACTGTTCAAAATCGCTGTCCCAAAGCCACGAAACATCCCGTCCGTCAGCGTAATCGTCATTTATTGCAACGATTATGTTTGAGTTTAAATCGACTGTTTTCAAGACTTCGCTTGCGCCTGCGGGGTTTTTTATCAATTGTATAAGCGTTTTTTTGCCGTTAATGTAGCGTGTTTCGGTTCTTCCAAAAATCGAGCGGTATGAATTTAAGGCATTTTGAATATCTTGGGCGCCGATACCGTTTTCAAAAGCCGTTGTAATTGCGGCAAGTGCGTTATAGGCATTATACAACCCCGTTAAATTAATTTGGAAATTTTCCGTTTTATCGTTGTGCGTAATTGCAAGTTCAAAATAATCGTCAAAAAGCTTTACGGTCGCGCTGTAATTTACTTCGGGTCTTTTGTAACCGCAGTTTTCGCAATAATAATGACCCTGTTGGGCGTAAAACCTTTTTGAATAAATCAAAGGGCTTTGGCATGTGCAATTAAAAGCTTCCGAGGGGGCGTTTGATTCTTCGGTGTAACGGGTGTGGTATTCAACATCTTCAAACCCGAAATATACGACGCTTTTGGTTAAATTAAATGTCGCAACTCTCGGGTCATCGGCATTTAAGATTAATTTCAAATCGGGATTTTTTAAAATAGCATCTTTTATAATTTTTGCTGTGTAATCAAGTTCGCCGTATCTGTCCAATTGATCTCTGAAAAGGTTTGTCACAACCAAATAATCGCTTTTTACAAAGTCGAAAAACTTGGTAAGATAAGCCTCGTCGGTTTCGATTACCGCGTAATCAAAGGTTTTAAAAGGCAGAATATTTAGCGCAAAAACGTTTGCAATCCCCGAGAGCATATTTGCACCCTTTGTATTATGTATAACGTTTTTTGACAAAATGTGTGCAAGAAGCCCCGAAGTCGTCGTTTTCCCGTTTGTACCCGTTACGTTTATAAAACTTTTTTTAACGTATTTTTTACAGTATTTCAAAAAATCAGGACAGATTTTAAGTGCCAGATATCCCGCAAACGACGTTGCGGGGCGGTTTAACAGCTTTAGCATGCAATATGTTAATTTTGATATTATAAGTGATATGTAAAATCTCATAAATAGTCCTGTAAGTGTATTCCAATTTGAAAGAAATTATTCTATACTTCAAATATAATACAAAAGTAAGAAATATGTACCTTTTTATTGCAATAATTTTAATAGCTGAACTAATCATCGCAACAACCGCCATTTGTCTGACGGTTTATGCGGATAAAAAAGTGATTGAATTTAACAAAAAAGTTGAAAACTTCCGTCCGAAACTTCTGTCGGAAATTTCATCAGCTAAAGAAGCTGTTGCAAAATTTGTTTTGGGTGTGCACAAATTATGCGAATTTGCGCGCCGCCAAAGAAAAAAATACATAATTTCCACAGTCCAAAATATTCTTATTTACTTTTTACTGATATTTTTAAAAGGGAAAAGTAAAAAGTGTGTTTCGGCACTGCAGCTGGCTTTCACCGTGAAAGACTGCTGGGATAAGTCTTGTAATTCATAAAAAATTATGATATGATAACTTTAGAAAGGATAAACACGATGAGCAAAAAATCATTTATGTTCTCAATGGGTCTGATAGCAGGCGTTATAGGCGGTGTTGTTGCAGGTGTTTTGTATGCGCCCAAATCCGGCGAAGAATCAAGACGCGAACTTAAAGAGGCTGCTTGCAAATTGTATGAGGAAAATGCACCCGCAATCTCCGAAGCCAAAAAACAGGCTATGGAATCCGTTGATTTGATGAGATACAAGCTTGAAAGACAGCTCAGAAAATTCAACAATATGCTCAAAAACAGAAAACTGAGAAAAGCAAAAGAACTGGAAGATGCTGATAGTGATTACACATACTAAGAAAGGAAATTAATATGGATTTTTCACAAATAGCGCTAAATCAAGGTTTGACATTTTTGGCATGGGCAACGGGAATTGTTCTGATTGTCGTTGCAGGTTTTCTAATCAAGCTTTTGATTGATCTTTCAAAATTGTCCAAGA
Organism: Candidatus Gastranaerophilales bacterium; assembly: GCA_947624935.1. Classification (GTDB taxonomy): domain Bacteria; phylum Cyanobacteriota; class Vampirovibrionia; order Gastranaerophilales; family Gastranaerophilaceae; genus SIG32. The sequence continues at coordinate 1,532 of CANQML010000096.1, read as the reverse complement.
ACTTGAACGAAACATCAATAATTTTAAATACCGAACTGAAACCGACGCTAAGAGAGTTAAGCGAAACGCTTTGCACAATAAACGAGCTTGTCAAAACAACCGACAAGGGCGTTGACAGCGTAAGAAGCGCTATCGACAGAGTTATCGGGAAAACAAAAGTGGTTTCCGAAACGCTTTGGGGCGGATTTTTGAAAGGTTTTGTTTCGATATTAGGTTTATTTTCAAAAAAATAGCCGTTTTCGGGGATTAAATAATCCTCAAAAGACGTAAACATGAAATGAGAAAAGGAGTAAAAACATGTCAGTAACAAGATTTTTAGCAGGTTTTATAGTAGGCGGCGCAATCGGTGCCATAACCGGGATTTTATTGGCTCCCAAATCGGGCGAAGAAACACGTGCCATGCTTGCTGATTCTGCAAAAGAGGCTATGAAAAAAGCCGATGAAACGGTTAAAGAAATCCAGTCAAGAGCGGATGATGTGGTTTCGGACTTACAGAAAAAAGGCGACGAAATCAAAGAAAAACTGCAAGGATTGATTAACCAGAAAAAAGAAGAAGAATAAAAAATAACCGCCTTCGGGCGGTTATTTTATTGGAAATTTTAGTCGGAGCATTTATGTTTACCGTCCCAAGACAGCTCATCAGGACATTTTAGATAATCCATGTTTTCAAATTGTATTACCCATGCTGTGCAACCATAACCGTTCGTCCTATCTTTGTAATTTTTAATATCACAATAGCGGATATTTGTATCAAGTACATCTTGCTGTCCGCTGGGAACCATGCTATCTTTTGAAAAAATAAACGCAAATATATCTTTTCCAAAAGTATTTGGTCCTGTTTTATACCCGTTTACATCAATCCAAAAATCGCCACAAATTTTTTTATTTGTACAATCATTTAAAGCATGTACAAATCCGTAACCTAATGTAGTTCCATCATTTAAGTTTAATATGGCGGTATTTTTAGTATACCCATCAGCACGTTTTGCTCCGTCCAATGTATAGACAGCATCGTATTTTTCACAAGTTGAATCTGTTGCTTTACACCTTGATGCAACTTTTAAATACGGCTCAAATTTGTCCCATAATATATCCTGATTTTGTTTTGTAATTTCCGAAAATGTAGGATTTCCGTCTTCATCGGTGATTGCACTGCCACTTTTTTTGCTAAACCAAGTTCCAAATTCACCGTTGTCAATTTTTGCAAGTTGATAAGCATTATTCATTATTGAATATGCTTTTTTAAGCCTTGTTACGGTGACTTTTTCCTGATAGCTTTGTACCAAATTTGGAATGGTCATTGCGGCAACAATACCGATAACGCCGAGGGTGATGAGGACCTCGGCTAACGTAAAGGCTACTTTTTTAGAAGTCGTTAAGACTTTAAGACGATAAGACGTTAAGTCGGTTTCATTAATTAGACTCTGTGAAATGCTACTGTTATTGAGATATGCCCCCTCGCCCCTTGCGGAGCAAAGGGAACAAGCGAGCTTGCGAGCTTTGTGACCCTGCTTGCAAAGCTGAGAGGGCTG
>CANQML010000095.1 GCA_947624935.1 Candidatus Gastranaerophilales bacterium | reverse complement strand
AAAGCGCGGTTTCGCCGCACCTTACGGGCTGGGCTCGCTGACGCTCGCACGGCGCCCTACCGAAAATTTGGTTTTACCTTGGCAGAGGTTCTCATCACCCTCGGCGTCATCGGCATAGTAGCAGCAATGACCATTCCGACTTTGGTCAATAATTATCAAAAAAAACTTTTTGTTACACGTGTTTTACATATATACAGTATGATGTCTAATGTTGTCCAAATGTCTGTGTTAGAAAACGGCAGTACGGAGGGGTGGAATTATGGCGATTCGTTTAAAGTTGATGATGAGACCGACCGTACCGAGCAATTAAAGAATGGGATTAAATATACTGTTGATACTTATTTTAAACCTTATATAAAATCAATAAAAGAAGATGTTGGAGTTGATAATAATCCATTTACAGGTAACTATAAACTTGTTCTCAATAATGGAACCGAATTGATATTCCAAAATGATGGACCTACGGATACTAATGGTTTTTATGTTCCCAATGCTATTTACATTATTGCCAAATTTAGTCCTACGGGTAATGATGATTTTTCAAAAAATAATGTTATTATGGTTGTCGGTAAAGATGGATTTGGCATGTTTACCTGGGGTAAACACTCAAGGGAAGATTTAATAAACGATACAAAATATGGATGTAATGACAAAGTGCCGGCGCATTCAAGGCTTTGCTGCGGTGCTTTAATTCAAAAGGACGGTTGGGAAATAAAGGACGATTATCCGTGGTAATTATACGTCATTTCGAGCGACCGCAGGGAGCGTCGCAATCGCAATGTTGGTGAAATCCGACGATTATGCGATTACGACGGCACATTCGTGCCTCGTAATGACGAATAATTGCAACGGCAATCCCCTCACCCTAACCCCCCTAAAAAGTGTACTTTTGCCCTTATTTAGTTATGTAAAATTTCTGCTTAATTCCCGTTATTTGCGTTATATGAGCGGATTTTCGGGGAATAATATTAGTACAGAGTGTTATTCCCCACCCCACTCTCTAATCAAAAAGGTATCTGTTACTTAACCAATGAGGTAAAGCTATGGATACTATGTTATTATGCGATGAAAAGCGTGTTTTGAATGCGGTTGGGATTGCTGTTAACTTTTTTGTTACGGCTGCTTTTGTCGTTTCTCAATCCGTTTTTGTGCCGATTATGGCAAACGATTTGCTCGTTAAAGTTTCTAACCCCGTTTTAGACACAAATCAGGTGACTATTCAGATTTTAAACGAGGTTTCATCTGAGGCAAGAGCGAAAAATTTTGACGAAAAAATCGCCAAAAAATTTCCAAAAGCCGCGATTTATGACGTTGACAGAGGAATAAAACACATAAAACTTACACGCTATTATGACGGCAAGCCCGTCAAAATCAACGTGGTTGAAATAGACAGCAAGCTTGCAAAAGATTACACGCTTTCTCCCGCGCTTGCGTCCACCACTTTGAATAACAAAAAAACAATTTCATCAATTGCAAAAGAAACAAATTCAATAATTGCCATAAATGGGACTTACTTCAAGCCTCAAACGGGTGTTCCTTTGGGAACGCTTATGATTGACGGCAAAATGTACACAGGTCCGATTTATGACAGAGTCGCATTCGGCATTTTTGATGACGGCTACGATGTTGCGCGGGTTAAACTTGATGCCTCGTTAACATCCGGCTCAAAAACCGTTAAGGTTGATAACATCAATCAACCAAGAATGCTTGCCACTTATGTTCTTGCTTATACTTCAGACTGGGGGAACCTTTCTCCGATATCGCCAAAGTATGGTCTGCAATTTGCCGTTGAAAATGACAGAATCGTCAATGTCTCGAGCACTCGGCTTGAAATTCCAAAGGACGGATACGTAATTGCAGGCCCTGCTTCTTTATTATCACAGTTTTCTTTGGGCGATAAGGTTAAGCTGAATATCTCGACCAACCCCGAGTGGAAAAACGTCAGACACATCATAAGCGGCGGGCCTTATTTAGTCAAAAACGGTGAAGTTTTTGTCGATATGACGGCGCAAAAACTCGGTGCAATCGGCGGCAAAAACCCAAGAAGCGCAATCGGTTACACAGCCGACAACGACTTAATTCTTGTTGCGGTTGACGGGCGCGAAGGCAGCTCAGTCGGCATGACTTTAATGCAATTGGGTAATTTTATGAAATCAATCGGTTGTGTTAACGCAATAAACCTTGACGGCGGCGGGTCAACGGTTATGTACGTAAACGGCAACGTTGTCAATAACCCGCAGGTCAAAGGCGGGATTGCAATTTCCAATGCCGTTGTCTTTAAGTCAAAATCTTAGCGTCTGCCCGTATTTTGGTCAATAATATCCGAAATCCACGGTATTCTGCTGTATTGACCCATAAATGATGTGACCGTCAAATAAATTATAATGCCAAACAGCACCGCCTGAATAATTGAATACGGCCCGAAAACCGGCGCATTGAAAAAGAACGTTATTTGTGCAACAAGCTTGTTGATAAACGGCACAAAGCTTAGAATATTAAGCAAAAATCCCAAAATCATACACAACAAAAAATAAGCAATTGAGATAAATATTGATTGAAAAATATGGTATTGCAAAAACGGTCTTAACTTAGACTGCGTAAAAAGCCCTATAATAAGCCACACAAATCCTGCAAACCCCATCGTAAGATAACTTAATGCTGCAACTACCCGTTCAATCATATAAGGCATTACGCACCTCTTTGAACATCAATGTATTCGTCTAAAATCTGATTGTAGATGAGTTTGTATTCATCGTTATCAGGTTCAATCGCTATGGATGAGCGATAAGATGCGATAGCTTTTTCAATGTCATTATCAAGGTAGTGCGCATTTCCCAAAAGCATGTAGGTTTGTGCATCGTTTGGTTTTGCACGTAAAGCTTCTTTGTACATATCCATTGCCAAATCAATGCGGTTGTAGTTTGTGTAAAGGTTGCCCAAAAGTACGTAAGCGTTTTTGTTATTCGGGTCAATTTTCATTGCGCGCTTGTACATTTCTTCTGCCATATTGTATTCTTGAAATTCAGTAAGAGCAATAGCGTAGCAGACATAAGCCTTGTAGTTATCACCATCCATTTTTAAAGCTTTTTCAAACCAGCTGTAAGCCTGCTCACGTTCTTTCATAAGCGTGAGTGTGTTGCCGATACAAATTGCAACAATTTTGTTGTCGGGATTTAAGACAAATACACGCTTGTATAAGTCCAGTGCTGTTTGATAGTCATAAATCTTGAAACAAACATTACCCATATCAATAAGCGCCGTCAAATTTTCCGGATCAAGTGAGAGCGCTTTTTCATAATAAGCTTTTGATTCAAAGTAATCTTCAAAATCCGCATATAAAAGCGCTATTGCGTTATAAATTTCAGGGTTTGTGGAATTTAAGTCGATTGCACGGTTATAGTAGAATAAGGCTTTTGGAAAGTTTTTCCATTCCGCAAAAACGTTACCCATGTTGAAATAAATCAAGTAATTTTTTGGATTTATTTCAAGAGCTTTGTTGTAGTATGAAAGTGATTTCCTAAAGTCTTTTTCGTAAAACCACATTGTGCCCATGCCGACCAAAGCTTCAATATCGTTAGGATGAATTTGCAACAAGCTCTCTAATACGGACATAACTTTGTCGTAATTTTGCTGTTGAAGATAAAGCTCGGCAAGTTCGTGGTAATACTTGGCGTTTTGCGGGTCTTTAGCCATTTCTGTCACTAATTGTTCAATTTGTTTGTTTAAATTTTCCATGCTTTTATTTTACCTTATGTTTTATTTTAAGTAAAGTTTTTTAAAAAAGTTAAGATTTATATTCGCTGTATTCTTCGGATTCAGCTTTCCAAACGTCTTGAGAGATACTAAAAGCATGATTCCAAAACTTTTCTATTGCGTAAGTTTCACGTTCTTCTTTGTGCAGAATGTGGATTATCACATCGCCGTAATCAAGCAAATTCCAACGGTTTTTGAGGTCGTTTTCGGTTCTTAGCGGCAAGCGTTCAAAGTATTTTTTCATCATTTCTTTAACATGCAGCATAAGAGCCTTAACTTGAACGGGAGAATCTGCCGACGCGATTACGAAGAAATCTCCAAGCGATGATACGTTTGAAATATTTAAAATTGTGATGTTGCTTGCAAGTTTGTCATCAAGCATACGTGCTGCAACGCAGGCGAATTTTTGCGAATCTGTCATTCTATAATATCCACCCTGCGTTTATGGCGACCGCCTTCAAACCCTGTTTTAAGCCAAATATCAACGATATCAAGCGCGAGATGCTCGCCGATAACACGTTCGCCCAAACATAAGACGTTTGCGTTGTTATGCGCTCTTGAAACTCTTGCCGAATAAGTGTCACCGCAAAGCGCCGCACGTATTCCGCGGGTTTTGTTTGCCGTAATTGACATGCCGATGCCTGTTCCGCAAACGAGAATGCCTCTATCAGCCTGACCTGATGCCACAAGCTCGGTTACGTTGCGGGCAATATCGGGATAATCGCACGCTTCACGTGTGTATGTTCCAACATCAACGTATTCAATGTTACGTGATTTTAAGTATTCAATAATTTTCTGTTTGTAATTAAAACCGCCATGGTCTGAACCTATAGCTACCTTAAGATGATCCATTTCAACTCCTTTTTTTATGATTATATCAATTTTTGCCCGAGGTGTCAACAAATATGCTTATAACTCAATCATGGAATCTTTAATCAAGTTTAAAAAATCCTTTGAAACGGTGTTCAAATCGACGACATCGACTTCATAGGGTATAGTGGAATTTTCAAATTCAGCTTCTATTTGTGATTTTATGTAAGAGGTTAATTCATCAGATTTGACGGCTAAATCTATATCGGAATACTTTCTGTTATTCCCTTTTGCACGGGAACCAAAAAGATAAACCTTGTAAGTTTTCAAATACTTTGATAAAACTTTTTTGATAAATTCAAGATACTTATCTTCAATCATGCCAGTATTTTACCATATCGGGTAAAATTATGCAATAAAAAAGCCCTAAGGGGCTTTTTTATTCCGCCGGTAAGGTTAACTCACCTCGTAAGAAAGCTTCTAACGGATATCCTTTATTGTTTATTATAACAAACATCTTTCCGTTATCATCGGTTTTAACTGGATAGGTTGTATCGTTATTTTGGGATATGAGATTAATAACTTTGTAATCTTTAACTCTTATGCCGTTTTCATCAACTTCAAATCTTTTGTAATTTAAGTGATCGCCGTCTTCTGCCTCAAATTCGTAGGTGTTTCCGTTGATATCTAATTTGGCATCACCACTCATCCAGCCGGATGATTCTCGTAATTTGGCTGTTTGGTTGCCGTTTGCATCTTTAAAGGTTACTGTACTGCCATTTTTTTCTATGTTCAGTTTTGTAACGGGTGTATTGCCTGCGCCGCCTGCACCACTGGCGCCGCCTGCACCGCTTGCGCCACCAGCGCCACCAGCGCCACCAGCACCACCTGTGCCGCCTGTGCCGCCGGTCGAACCTTTAGGTTTTGCATTTTGCGTTTCGTGTAACAAATCTGATAATATCAAACCGAATTGGTCATAATCATAAACTTTGCCGTTTAAATGTATTCCGTCATCTGCTATAGAGAAGTTTTGTTCTCCAAGCATTGCTTTGGTTTCGCTACTTAGCTTATTATACAAACTTTGACAATCTTCTTTGGTTATATCGCCACCTTTTGACAATGCGCTTGTAATGACTACATCATCGGATGCTTTTTTTGCACCGGGATTTTTGTCTTCATCAGTTTTATCAACATCATCACTATCATCAGTATCTTCGGTGGCATCTATTTTAAGAAGTTCATCTCTGACTTTTATATATGTACCTGTTATCGGTTCATATTCGCTGCCAAAATCTACTGTATATGTGCCGTCTCCGTTGTCAATGAGATTTTTAACGCCTCTGCCTTCTGACAACTTGGTTAGGTTTTCCATAAAGTTTATTTGTGTATTTTGATTATTAGGATATTGATTCATCCAAGGCGTCATCAAGCTTGGTTGTTGGTACATCATCATCGGGTTAGGGTACATAGTGGGCGTTGTTGCACCGCCGAAAAATCCTTGCAATGTGCCTAGCGCAAACATCCATCCCGGTTTTATGCCAAAACCGCCGCCGAATATTCCGCCGCCTCCTCCACAGCAACATCCGCCGCCGCCTTGATTGATAACTGTTGTTTTGTTGACCATTACACTTCCACCATGCATCCATGGTCTGTAACCTGGAAAGTACATATTTTTTACCTCTCTGTTTATATCACTCATATATATAAAGTATATTTGTTATATATAATTGCTTGTTTTTCATAGTTTTGTTACAAAAGTTAATAAATAAAAGTCGTTAAGACGACTTCTTACTCGCTCGCGTTTAACGGGTCTGCGGTTGACGTCTGCAATGACTGCGTCATTTTCGCCGTCAAGCCTCGCCCTCAGCTCGCTCGCGCAAGACGTTAAGTCGGTTACATAGTGAGTAAAGTGAGTGAAGTGAGTAAGGTGAGTGAAGTGGTTACAAAAGCCAATAAGCGAATAAGCCAATAAGCGAATAGGCACGTTACAAAGTGAGTAAAGTGAGTGAGGTGGTTACATAAGTCGTTAAGACGATAAGACGTTAAGACGTTAAGTCGGTTACAAAGTGAGTAAAGTGAGTGAAGTGGTTACTATTAAGCTGGCTTTGTGGAGTGCCACTGTTATTATGCCCCCTCGCCCCGTCGAATTGACCTTCGTGCGGGAGAGGGGGAGGAGCGTATCGACGGGGCTGTGGAGTTTCCTCACAATAACATGTAAAATGCCACGGTTATTAGGACATGCTCCCTCGCCCTACGGGAGAGGGTTGGGGTGAGGTGGCATGTCATTGCGAGCGAGCGGATTTTGACGAGTGCGCCGTGTGGCGTAAGCCACCCAGCACGTCCGAACGAGCAAAACCACGCTTTTGCGAGTTGTCAAAATCCAAGACACCGGAGCGTCGCAATCGCAAGGTTGGTGAAATCCGACGATTATGCGATTACGACGTTGCTAACGCTCCTCGTAATGACAAAAACAATTTAGCCGGTTAGTTTCCTTCTTCTAACTTTTTCTTTGCTGCTTCTGCTTCTGCCCTGCTATTGTACTTACTAATGCTTATCCAATCAGTACCGCCATTTTGGCTTTGGAATAACTCGGCTTGGTTGGTGCCTCCTTTGACCCCATATCTGGCGTCTGCTCCACCTTCGCTACCTTCCAGACCCAAGGCAGTTCTTTCAGGTTCACTCATAAGTGTGAATGTCTTTCCGTTGACTGTCAATGTCGTTGGCATCGTCATTTTCATTCTCGTCCCGGCAACTTCACCAAGTCCGTTTACACCATTCGTATCTTTTAACATATTCATTATCGCAATAAATTCAGGTGAGCCCACTTTAATCGGTTGACCGTTTGCATCTTTGTAGTATTGCGCATAATGGTAAGGTCCACCATACTTAATGGTTGCTACTTCTTCTCTGTTATTAATTACATCTTCAATTTTATACTCTATTTTGGGCGGGTCGTCAGCCGTAGTCACCTTAGTCGTTACACCTTTCTTGTCTCCCAGGTCTGCGACTTTAACTTTCTTGTCGTCAGTTGTAATAGCTTTCCTTTCGGGAACAGTCTTTGCATCATCCCCAAGATCGTCTTTTACTTCCGGTTTTTTGAACAAATCAAATATGCCATCGAACAGACCTTTTAGTCCTTGTCCAAATGACAAACCCATCGAAAGAGGATCGCCCATACCCATCATCGGCATACCACCCATTGGCATCATGCCGAATATGCTTGCATTCATACCCATTCCCGCACATTTGTGATTGCACTGATTATTCACAATTACAGTCTTGTTCACATTTATGTACGTTTTTTTAGGAAAAAATAATGGACCTCTATGTACAGGCATATCTTACTCTCCTTTATATATATAAAGTATATATAAAGTATATAATTGCGCATGTTTTGTTGTTTTGTTACAAAAGTTAATAAATAAAAGTCGTTAAGACGATAAGACGTTAAGACGTTAAGTTCATTTCAGGTGAATAAGTGAATAAGTAAATAGGTGAATAAGTCCTTATCATGAATTAGATTCTGTAAATTGCCACTATTATTGTGACATGCCCCCTCGCCCCTTGCGGGAGAGGGTTGGGGTGAGGGGTTAAGTTAACTTGTTC
>CANQML010000094.1 GCA_947624935.1 Candidatus Gastranaerophilales bacterium | reverse complement strand
CTTAACGACTTTATTAACGGACTTATTCGCTTATTTGCTTATTGGCTTATTCGCTTTATTAACCACCTTACTCACTTCACTCACTTTGCGCGAGCGAGCTGAGGGCGAGGTTTGACGGCGAAAATGACGCAGTCATTGCAGACGTCAAAGACCCGTTAAACGCGAGCGAGTAAGAAAACGTCTTAACGACTTTTTGTAACGTGCTTATTCGCTTATTCGCTTATTGACTTATTCACCTATTCACTTTATTTAATTCACATCCTCACGCAACCGTTTTCGATTGTGTAAATTTTGACGTCTTTCAAAAATTCATCTTCAAAAAGCACCGTATCTACTGATGTTATGATTGTTTGCGTATTGGAATTTATGGATTTTAACAGGTAATTTTGCCTTATATCGTCAAGCTCCGCCAAGACATCGTCAAGCAGTAAAATCGGCTCATCGCCTGTTTTTTCGGTTATTATATCAAGCTCAGAAAGCTTCAGGGCAAGTACAATCGTCCTTTGCTGACCTTGTGATGCATATTTTACCGCCTCATTTCCGTTAATGTAAAATATGATATCATCCCTGTGCGGTCCGACACATGCCTGACAGCGCCTCATTTCTTCCTGTTTTCTTTCTTCTAACTCGGCTTTGAAATTTTCGGCGATATCTTCAATATTTTCTCCGAAATTATTATCGTATTCGATTTTTAGAGCTTCCGTTTCGCTTATTATACGGTGTTTTTCAACCGCAATCTTTTCAATCTCTTGCAAAAATTTCTTTCGCAAAAATATTATGTTGCTGCCTGTTACGACAAGCTGCTCGTTATAAACATCCAAAAGCGTTTTGTTAAAACTGCCTGTTTTTGCGGCATCTTTTAAGAAATTGTTTTTTTGAATGCGGATTTTGTCGTATTTTGAAAGCCTTTCATCATAAGCAGGGTAAATTTGTGATATGGCTCTGTCGAGCCAATCGCGTCTGTCTTGCGGAGTTCCGCGAAGCAATAACAAGTCTGTCGTTGAAAATAAAACCGTTTTTAAAACCTGTTTAAAATCTTTGGGTTTTGATTTGACGCCGTTGATTTTTAATTCTTTATTTTTTCCGTTGTCGTAAGAATAAAAAACCGAAATTTCTGTATCCGATTTAACCAAATCCGCGCTGATTTCAAACTTTTGGGAATTAAAGTTTATAAGTTCTTGTATATTAGAGGTTCTGGGGCTTTTGAGGGCGGATAGAAAATAAATACTTTCCAAAATATTTGTTTTACCCTGAGCGTTTTTACCGATAATAAGAACTTTATCGGAATTAAGATTAAGCCTCAAATCAAGGCAATTTCTGTAATTTTTAAGTTCCAACCCCAAAAGTTTCATAAAGCCATTATACTACAAATACAGTATTTCTGCCAAAAGTATGGACTAATGCCAAAAATTGGTATATAATAAAACAGTGAGGAAATACTATGTTACCGATAATAACAGAAGATATAGCAAAAAAAGCGTTTGAGGAAATATTTGAAGATATGCCTAAATGGCGTAAGGATATGATTTACTATATCAAAGACGAAAACCCTGAAGTAAATACGGCTATAATAGAAGCTGCAAATAAAACCGAGCTTGACCCGAAAGCTGTTGCGCTTGGGGCTTATATGACTTATCTTTTGATAGAAAGAGCCATGAAAGATAATGAAGCATTAATGAAATATATGGAGTAAAGATGGTAATAGAAGATTTACTGATTGAGCTTGTAAAGCAGGGCGGAAGTGACTTACACATATCAAACGGATTGCCGCCTGTTTATAGAATTGACGGACAGTTAATGAGAGTTAATTCAAATCCTCTGACTCCCGATGATATAGAGGGAATGCTTTTCCCGATGCTTACAAACGAGCAAAGACGCAGACTTGAGCAGGATTGGGAGCTTGACTTTTCTTACGGTATAGAAAATGTAGGTCGTTTCAGGGTAAATTTCTATAAAGACAAAGGCTGTTACGCGGCTGCATTCAGAACTATAAGTTCAACTGCGCCGAAACTTGAAGATTTGGGATTACCCGAGATTGTAAGAAAAATTGCCGAAAAACCGCGCGGATTGGTGTTAGTTACGGGTCCTACGGGTTCAGGTAAATCAACAACGCTTGCGGCGATGGTTGATTATATAAATTCAACAAGGGCAGAACACATTTTGACGATTGAAGACCCTGTCGAATTTGTGCATACATCGAAAAAGAGTATAATTCACCAGCGTGAACTCGGAATGGATACCCGTTCATTTGCAAACGCTTTAAGGGCGGCACTTCGTGAAGACCCTGACATTATACTCGTAGGTGAGATGAGAGACCATGAAACGATTGCTCTTGCGCTTACTGCGGCAGAAACGGGGCACTTGGTATTTGGAACACTTCACACTTCATCGGCATCCCAAACCATTGACCGTATCATAGACGTATTCCCCGAAGGTCAGCAGCAGCAAATTCGTGTGCAGCTTGCAAACTCGCTTGTAGCTGTATTTTCACAAACACTTTTGCAAAAACTTCAACCCGACGGAACAAAAAAAGGTCGTATAATGGCGCAGGAAATTTTGATTGTAACACCTGCGGTTGCAAACCTTATAAGAGAATCAAAAGCGGCACAAATATATTCTACAATCCAAACAAGCCAAGGTGTTGGCATGGAAACTCTTGAAATGTCGCTTGCAAAATTGTACAAAAATAAACTTATAACGCTGGAAGATGCGCTTGCACGTTCATCAAGACCAGACGAGCTTAAGCGTCAAATACAAAGTATTTAAAAAACTTTAAATAAGTTTTTTACTGTGAATTATAATCAATAATTCACTTAACTTTATGCTATAATTATTTTAAAAGGAGAATTACATGACGCAGCAAACACAAGAGCCACTTTCACCGGGCGCGCAAATAAGACAAACAAGAATACAAAAACTCGCAGATTTAGCCGACAAAGGCGTTAATCCGTATCCTTACGTTTTTGACAAAAACGCCAACGCAGCAGATTTGCAGGAAAAATACAAAGATTTGCCCGCCGGCGAAGAAACCGAAGATTTTTACGCCGTTGCAGGACGTGTTATGGCGATACGTAACACAGGCATGTTCATTGACTTGATGGATTCTTCGGGGAAAATTCAAGTATTTTCCCACAAAGAAAATCTTTCAGAAGAACAAATGAAAATTTTAAAACTTATTGATATCGGCGACATCGTTGGGTTTTACGGCACAATCAGAAGAACCCCCAGAGGCGAACTTTCAATAAAATCAACTCAATTGAAACTGTTATCAAAATCACTTTTGCCTCTGCCCGAAAAATTCCACGGTTTGACTGACGTTGAAACAAGATACCGCCAAAGATACGTCGATATGATTATCAACGACGACGTCAGAAAAACTTTCAGAACAAGAAGTTTGATAATCCAAAAAATCCGTGAATATTTGACAAAACAAGGGTTTTTAGAAGTTGAAACTCCGATGCTCCACCCGCAGGCGGGCGGTGCGAACGCAAGACCTTTTATTACACACCACAACACGCTTGAAATGGATATGTATTTAAGGATTGCGCCTGAATTATACCTAAAAAGGCTTATGGTCGGCGGTTTAAGCGAAAAGATTTTTGAAATCAACAGAAGTTTCAGAAACGAAGGCATTGACACCCGCCACAACCCCGAATTTACAATGATGGAGCTTTATCAGGCTTATGTAGATTATAACGAAATGATGGCTTTGACCGAAAATCTCGTTTCGTCAATTGCGCAAGAAGTTTTAGGCACAATGAAAATTCAATACGGCGAACATGAAATCGACTTAACCCCGCCGTGGGACAGAAAAACCATGCTGGGTTCGGTTAAAGAGGCAACAGGAATTGATTTCAACACAATATTTACGGTCGAAGATGCCAAAGAACAAGCGAAAAAAGCAGGCATAAACGCTGATGACTGCGACAATTGGGGACAGGTGGTCGAAAGAGTTTTTGAAGAAAAAATCGAGCCGACACTAATTCAACCCGTCCACATCATCGATTATCCGCGCGACATATCCCCGCTTGCAAAAGTCCACAGAGATAACGACCGCTTGACCGAGCGTTTTGAAACACGAATAAACGGCTGGGAAGTTGCAAACGCGTTTTCGGAATTGACAGACCCGATAGATCAAAGAATGAGGTTTGAGGCGCAAATGCAAGCGAAAGCCGCTGGTGATGAAGAAGCAATGCCGATTGATGAAGACTACATCTGCGCGCTTGAACACGGCGTACCTCCTATGGGCGGACTTGGCATAGGAATTGACCGACTTGTAATGCTTTTGACAAATTCACCGTCAATCCGTGATGTCATTGCATTCCCAACTTTGAAGAAAACCAATGCTTAATTACTGTTCTCAAACACTTAAAACACTTGAAAGTTCTTTTCATCTGCGCTCAATAAAGAATTTTACGGGCAAAGATGAAAAGTACATATACTTTGGCGAAAAAAGGTACTTAAACCTTTCGTCCAACAACTATCTGGGTTTTGCCGACAACAGAAAAATTACCGAAGAATTTTTAAAGCAAACGGGCGGAAAATATCCCTTCGGCAGTGCATCCGCAAGGCTTTTGACGGGAACTTTGCCTGTTTATAAGGAATTGGAAGAACTTCTGGCAGACCTTTATTCGAAAGAAGCTGCGTTGATTTTCAACAGCGGATATCACGCAAACGTCGGAATATCAAGTGCTATCGCACAAAAAGGCGACGTGATCTTTTCCGACAAATTAAATCACGCAAGCATTATTGACGGAATGCGCCTGAGCGAAGGCAAATTTTTCCGCTACCCTCATAACGACACGGAAAATCTTGAAAAACTCCTAATTCGGCAAAGAAACAACTTTAAAAACGCAATCATAATCACAGAAAGCGTTTTCAGTATGGACGGCGACATTGCCGATTTGAAAAAGCTTGTCGAATTAAAGAAAAAATACAACTGCCTGCTGGTGGTTGATGAGGCGCATGCTTTCGGGGTTTTCGGCAAAAAAGGGCTCGGAATTTGCGAAAATTTTACAAAAGACATCGACATAATCGTCGGAACATTTGGCAAAGCAATCGGCTCAATGGGTGCTTTTGCAGTCGCTGACAAGGTTTTGATTGATTACTTAATCAACAAATCGCGCCCGTTTATTTTTTCGACGGCACTTGCGCCAATCAGCGTCGCTTTTACAAAGTGGATTATTGAAAACAAACTTCCTAAAACATTTGAAAAACGGCAAAAAATGCTTGAACTCGGGAAGTCCTTGGGAGGTCAAAGCCACATAATCCCCGTAATTGTCGGCGATAACCAAAAAACCGTCGAGTTGTGTGACATTCTTTACCAAAACGGCTATTTTACACTGCCGATAAGACCGCCCACCGTCCCGACTTCAAGAATAAGACTTTCTTTAACAACGGAAATTACGGAGAAAGATTTGGAAAAATTATGCAATATCATTGGTTAAACAGACAAAACAACGACAAAATAATTGTATTTTTCGGCGGCTGGAGTTTTGACTACAAGCCGTTTGAGTATTTGGATTGCAAAGATTATGACGTTTTGATGTTCTACGACTACAGCAATTTGGATGAAAATTTGGCACAAACCGTTTCAAATTACCGCGAAAAAATTCTTGTAGCGTGGTCAATGGGTGTATTTGCGGCGTACTTAAAGAAATGGGATTTTGACAAAAAAATTGCCGTAAACGGCACGCCATACCCTGTGGATGATGAATTTGGGATACCGAAACGCATATTTGAATTAACCTTAAAATACGCACAAACCGGGCTGGAAGGCAAATTTTACCAAAATGTTTTCACAAACCCGGACTGGTTTGAAAGGTATCTCAAAACCCCCGTTGAGCGCAGTATTGACAATCGTGTCGAAGAACTCGTATCCCTTGATAAACTTATTAAAAACACAAAAATCGAATATGACGGAAAGTATTTCGACAAGGCGATTGTAGGGGTTCACGACAAGATTATTCCGCCGAAAAACCAGCTTAAAATGTGGGAAAATATAGCCGAAGCTGTTGATTGCGGTCATTTTCCGTTCTATAATTATTGCAGTTGGGAAGAATTATGCAATTAAGCCGATTTGAAAAGAGCATGGAAAAATATGACGAAAATGCCGTCGTGCAAAAGGATTTGGCAAAAAAACTCGTCCAAAAAACGCTTAAGGTTAGAAAAAATTTTGATACAATCCTTGAACTCGGTTCGGGTACGGGGCTTTTAACCCGTGAAATCAGCCAAAACCTCACATTCAAAAGGTATTTTGCAAACGATATCGTCAAAAAATCCAAAAATTACGTGAAAAAAATCATTCCTGATGCCGAATTTATTCACGGGAATGCGGCAAAAATAAATTCGCCAAAGGTTGATTTAATCATATCAAATGCAATGTTTCAATGGCTGAACAGGCTTGATGAAACGCTTTTTTACTACAAAAAATTTCTAAAACCCGACGGGATTTTAGCTTTTTCAACTTTTGGGAATCGGAATTTTAAAGAGATTAAAGAAATTTCAGGCTTATCGCTGAATTATTTAAGCAAAGAAGAACTTGTCGGGGTCGTAAATTCGCACTACAAGGTAATTTATGCAGACGAATACGTTGAAAGGCTGACGTTTGACAACCCTTTGAAATTATTGCTGCACATGAAAAACACAGGTGTCAATTCAATTGCCGACAAGCCTTGGACGATAAAGGAAGTTAAAGATTTTTGCGAAAACACTTTGAACAACACCCTGACCTATAACCCGATAATTATTGTAGCGGTAGTATGACGTCATTGCGAGGTGGCAAGCCGCTTAAAGTCGTTAAGACGTTAAGACGTTAGGACGTTAAGTCGGTTAATAAGTGAGTAAGGTGAGTAAAGTGGTTAATAAAGTGAATAAGCAAATAGGCAAATAAGTTTTGTAGGTCGGATTTACTAATCCGACAATTTTATTGTTGGCATAGTAATGCCAACCTACATATACGTTCGTCATTACGAGGAGCGTCAGCGACGTCGTAATCGCATTGTCGCTGGATTTCACCAATCTTGCGATTGCGACGGGGTGATGGGGGCAGCACCGTCAAAACTTGTACGGGTAGTCCTCCGGTATTAAAAAAATAAACTTTCTTCCTCTCCCTTGATGGGAGAGGAAAGGAGCGCAGCGACGAGGTGAAGGTGTCAACACCATCAGAATTTGTACGGGTAGTCCTCCGGTATCTTCCAGCCGTTTGACTGTATCAAAAGTGTACAAAAAGCGCCTCTGCCTTTACAATCTTCTTTTGCCTTTTCAATCGAACCGTCCCAACCATATTTGTACGGCTCTACTATGGTGTTTTTGTTTATGTATAAAACATTTTTCTCGCTATACGCTGACCGATTTGGACTGTAGAAAAAATAAAAAGCATCTTTACCTTTAATATTGCTTTTGATATCACAAAACGGAAAATATTGCCAATCCGATAAATTAGAAGACATGTATATACATCCGCCATCATACATGTTAAGTATAAAATCATTCGAATTAGGACTTTTTATTTCACAGTATTTCAAATATGGGCAAAGATATTTTTCGAACCATGCTTTTCTTTTATCAAAAGTGTTTCCTAAAAAAGTTCCCCATGTTGAAGAATTTCCGTTGTCAACTTCTGAAAGCCTCAGCGCTTGATTTATAGTGGAATAGAAATTTACAAGTTTTGTTTCAACGACTTTTTTCTTGTAACTTTGAACCAAATTCGGGATTGTCATGGACGCGACAATGCCGATGACAGCGAGGGTCACGAGGATTTCCGCTAATGTGAAGGCGGCTTTCTTAGAAGTCGTTAAGACGTTAAGACGATTTCTTACTCGCTCGCGTTTAACGGGACTGCGGTTGACGTCTGCAATGACTACGTCATTTACGCCGTCAAGCCTCGCCCTCAGCTCGCTCGCGCAAGACGTTAAGTTCTTTACATTAAGCAGGCTTTGTAGGTTGCCACTATTTTCGTCATTGCGAGGAGCGTTAGCAACGTCGTAATCGCATTGTCGTCGGATTTCACCAACATGGCGATTGCGACGCTCCCTACGGTCGCTCGCAATGACATGACCCCTCACCCCACCCCTCTCCCGCAAGGGGCGAGGGAGTGTGTTCAAGTCTTTTACTAATTCTTTTGCATTGTTCTGTTTTTTCATCTTTTTTTCTCCTATATTCTACATTTATTTCAGTTT
>CANQML010000093.1 GCA_947624935.1 Candidatus Gastranaerophilales bacterium | reverse complement strand
AGCCTAATTAATGTAAAGGGCTTATTCGCTTATTCGCCTATTGGCTTATTCGCTTTTAGTAACCACCTCACTCACCTTACTCACTTAAAGAAAGCCGCTTTCACTTTGGCTGAAATTCTAATCACCCTCGGCGTTATCGGTGTTGTTGCCGCGATGACCATTCCAACGTTGGTAAGTAATTATCAAGAAAAAGCGACCGTAACAAAGGTGAAAAAATTTTATTCAACTATATCACAAGCATACCAACTTGCGACTCTTGAGTATGGCAAACCTTCCGGATGGGGTTTGCAATTTAGGGATGTATTTGAAGAAAATGACGATAAAACAGTCAAGAAAACGACCAGTAATATTTTTCTACGTGATATTTTCTTGAAGAATTTTAAAGTTCTAAAAACTTGTGATAATGTATATGACCAAAAAGATTGTGGTGTGGCTGATAACTATTATTATATGAACGGAGATTACGATGATTCAATAGGAAAGGTGTCGGCATCGGCTCTATTGGCGGATGGAACTACAATTATATTTATGACAGATTTGTTAGATGGAGATTCTAGTGCTTTTAATCGTGGCGAAGGTGTTTTGAAAAGCTGCTGGGGTAATACTTATATAGACATAAACGGGATAAAAGAGCCAAACACATTCGGCAAAGATTTATTTATGTTTTATATAACAAATGAAAATATAATGCCTGTGGGAACCCAAAGTGAAAGCAAGTATACTTTTGCTGACAATTGTTTGGATGCAAATGCTGCAAATCATTCGGGTGTCGGTTGTACGGCATGGGTTGTTTACAACGGTAACATGGACTATCTGAAATGCGATGACCTATCCTGGGAGGGAAAACATAAATGTTCTGACTAAGATCGTCACGAGGCTTGCGTGTCTTGGATTTGCTCCGTGCTCGTGAAATTTCGCCTTTGCGGCTTTGCCACAGTAGGCTCAATTCACTCGCTATCCGGATTTGCTCACTTTGTTCGCTCCATCCGTCCGCAAATCCGCTGCGTAGCACTGGGATGGTAAATATAAGTGCTCTGACTAAAATTGTTAATAACTTAAGCCTTAGTATCAAGGCCTTGCTTTTTCTCTAATCCGAGCCATTTTAGCATCGGGTGGATTGTGTGATGGCTAATCTCGGGTGCTAAAATCGCCAAACCCAGTACCGACCCGATTAAAGACCCAAGCTCGATTGTACCTTTTATCTTGTCGTATTTTTCAGGCTTTTCCTTAGACCATAATTGTTCAATGTGTCCATTCCTTCTCAAAAGCTCTTTTTTCTGCTTGAATGAATGACTTGATAAAATCGCCCGTCTGTCTTTAAGATTTCTGGTAGCAAGCGCATGGTATGTGTTATATTCACTCATTGAATTAAACTTGTCAAAACCTTCAGCGCCTTTGTAGAATTTTTTGCCTAACTTAAATGCGCCTTTTTTGAAAATGGGTGTAATTGCCGCAAGATATATGGCAAGACAGGTCATTTGATATAAAAATTCTTTTGCCGCGGCATACTGTTTGGTTTCGCCGTCAATGTCTTTATCAATCAAAATAAATCCCGGTCTGCCTATTGATTTTAAAACCGTTTCGACGGATACGGATGCGGATGTGTTTTGCGCAATCCCTGCTATAATGGGGTTTGAAACTATACTCGGTATCATACCCCTCCTATTCTAAAGCCGTTATTGGCTTTGAATGTTCCAAATGCTTTCATATCATATCGAAATGTCGGTGTGTATGCAAGCGGTGTCTGTTTGGGATTATTTTTCGGTGGTTTTTGTATGTAGCCCATCATAGGCTTTAGAGCAACCGAACAAAGCGCAGGGATTACAAACAGCGCCGCGGTGCAAACCCCCATAAACATCAGGTTTTTCTTCGCATTTAAAAGCGCCGGATTGTCCTTTAATCGCTTAAATCCCACAATGATGTTGTCTATTGAAAAGGTGTTAGTCGAAGTTTCTTTTACGATTTCTTTACTTGTATTGGGTTTATCCAGTAAAAACAGCTTTTTGCCGAGTTTTACAAGCCTTTGGTTGTCATTTAATTTAGTTTTTTGGTTAATGGATGTGAGTTTGTATTGTTGCCCGTCCGGATATGTAAATGAAATCTCTTTATTGCCGCACGGGGTAATTGTTTCACTATCTTTCATTAACTTCAATGCAACGACTTCATCACCTATGGATAATTTTTTCCAGCCTTTGCCCAGATGCTCTCCGCAAAATCGTGATGCCAGTTTGGATGCCAGTTCCCCGCAAACAAAGTATGACGGTATAGCTATGACCTCGGTTAAGCCCTCTCTGATTGCGGTATATTTTTTCGTTTCGGGGTTTTCTGTTTTATCGCACATCGTATATAGGGGTCGAAATATGCCTTTTGCAACGGCTATCGCCATTACTACATACGTCGGCTTGTTATTTCTACCAAAAGCGGTAACTATTTTATCCAGATAATTTGCTACACCCATTTCAATTATATCAAGTCTGTAAATATTTTAAATTGCCACCGGCTTTCATATTATTACAATAATTTTACAATTGCAATAATTTTTTGTATAATAAATGAACAATTTTACTTTTGTATTCGTTATATATTTGAAAGGCTAAATTATGAAATGCACAAAATACGAGTCACTGTTTATATTCAGAGATGAAAGCGAATTACAAGAACATATAAAAAATTGTCCTGATTGCAAAGCAGAACATGAAAAAATGCAAAAAGTTTCAGAACTTTTGGGTGAGGTCAGACCTTATTTTATGCAAGAAAAGAAAAATCATGCAAAGGTAAAACTGGCATGCGCCATGCTTGCGATGTTTTTATGTACGGCAGCGTTGGGTGTAATCAATTTTAATACGGATATTTCAGACACAATACGGTTTGGAACGCCGCTTTCGGCTGAAGATTTAGGTTTGCCCGTCGATTCGTACGGTTTGTTATTGGTAGAGTAAATGGATTTTAAAGAGATAATAAAGAAAAATCAAAATAACGTTAAAAACATAATAAGACTTATTACCAAAGAAGAAAACGACGATTTGGAACAGGAAGTCTATATTAAGGTTTGGAAAAATTCCGACAAGTACATTGACAAAGGCAGCTTTAAAAGCTGGATTAATACAATCGCAAAAAATGTTTCAAAGGATTATTTGAAAACAAGAAAAACAAATTCCACATCTGATGAAACGGTTTTGAATACAATAAAAGACCAAAGAACCACACCGGATTTGAGGCTTGTTCAAAACGAACGGCAAACCACAATAATCAATGCGGTTAATCATCTGAAACCAAAGTTTAAACAGGTAATAATTTTGTGTGAAATTCAAGGTTACAGCTATGAGGAGTGCGCACAAAAACTTAAATGTCCTCTTGGCACGGTTAAATCAAGAATTTACAACGCAAAAAAAGAATTGGCAGAAAAGTTGAAAGACTTAATGTAGAAAGGACGAAAAATGAAAAAAACACTTATTTTAGCAAGTTTATTTGCGCTCACAATCACAGGCGTTCAGGCGGCGGATTTTATGACGCTTCCGGCAAAAGAACCTGTGAGAATTGAAAAACCCAAAGCACCTTCCATGGATGCAAAGAAAGAAAACTTTGACAAACGTCTTAATCTTTCCGAAAAACAGAAAAAACAGGCTGAAGAAATTCGCCTTAAAAGCAGAGAAGAAATGAAACCTATTATGGAACAGATTAAGACGAAACACGAACAGGGCAATGCTATCGTTAAAAAAGAACTTACGGACGATGAAAAAGCACAGCTTGAACAATTGAGAACTGAAATTAAGGATCTTCACAAGCAGGCTCACGAAATCAGAATGAAGAATATGAAAGAATTTGAACAAATTCTGACGAAAAAACAAAAGGCAGAGCTTGAAAAAATGAAACAGGAAGGCAGAAAAGATTTTGCGCGTCATCACAAATTCGGACCGCGCCCCGATTTTGGGCACAGACCTGTAATGCCGCCGGTTAAAAAATAATTAACAAAAGGCTGATTTTTATCAGCCTTTTTTATTGTATAATTTGTTTGATGCAAGATATTATAAATTCCGTAAAAACAACTCACGAACTTTCAAAGCCCGAAATAGTCGAGCTTTTAAAAAACGGCGGTGACGAGCTTTTCAAAGCTGCAGATGAGGTTAGAAAACAATATGTCGGCGACGAGGTGCATTTGCGCGCGTTAATCGAATTTTCAAACATTTGCAGATGTAATTGCAAATACTGCGGGCTAAGATGCGATAACAAAAATATCGAACGCTACAGGCTTTCAAAAGAAGAAATTGTTGATTTGGCAAAAAAGGCTTATTCTTACGGTTACAGAACCGTTGTTATGCAATCGGGTGAAGATATGTATTTCACGGCAGAGCTTTTGGCAGAAATTATAAAAGAGATAAAGTTGGCTAGTGACGTTGCAATAACTTTAAGTATCGGCGAAAGAAGTTTTGAAGAATACAAGATTTTAAAATCTGCGGGTGCTGACAGGTTTTTACTAAGAATTGAAACGACGGATAAGGATTTGTACAAGTCACTTCATCCGAATATGGATTTTGAAAACCGAAAAAGGTGCTTAAGGGATTTGAAAGAATTGGGTTATGAAGTTGGAACGGGCTGTCTTGTGGGGCTTAAAGGTCAGAGTTTGGAGGCTTTGGCGGATGATATTTTGTTTTTCAAAGAAATCGGCGCCGATATGATAGGAATAGGACCTTTTATTCCGCATAAAAATACGCCTTTGGGGCAAGATGAGGGCGGAAGTTTTGAATTGGCGTTAAAGGTTATGGCAATAACAAGGCTTTTAATGCCTGATATTAATATTCCCGCAACTACTGCTATGGAAACCTTAAACCCCAACGGACGGTTGATTGCGCTTCAAAGCGGCGCAAATGTTGTTATGCCGAACGCAACCGAGGGCGATTACAGAAGAAAGTACGAGATTTATCCGGGGAAAATCTGTATTAACGATTCGCCCGCCAAATGCAGAAATTGTATTGAAAGAAAAATCAATTCAATTGGCAGAACCGTTTCGACGTCAAAAGGTTTCAGACGCCCCCTCACCCCACCAACATTTAGAGGGGACGTAGCTGATAAAAAAATTGAAGATGTAATTGAAAATATATTACCTCTCCCTACGGGAGAGGATAAAGGGGGCAATTATGAAAATTTATGAAAACATACTTGAAACAATCGGAAAAACGCCGCTTGTAAAAATAAATAAACTTACAGACGGTAATTTGTACGCAAAAATCGAAAGCTTTAATCCTGCGGGGTCTGTAAAAGACCGTCCAGCTTTGAATATGATTGAACAAGCGGAAAAAGACGGTTTAATTAATAAAGAAACCGTTATAATCGAGCCGACAAGCGGAAATACGGGCGTCGGACTTTCCATGGTCTGTGCGGTTAAAGGCTACAGGCTTATTATTGTTATGCCTGACACGATGAGTCTTGAACGGCGTAAACTTATGTCGGCATACGGCGCCGAGCTTGTTTTAACTCAAGGCGCAAAAGGCATGCAGGGCGCAGTTGACAGGGCAAACGAACTTCATAATGAAATTAAAAATTCGTTTATCCCGCAACAATTTAAAAACCCCGCAAACCCTAAAATCCACGAAATTACAACCGCACAAGAAATCTGGCATGATACGGACGGCAGAGTCGATGCAATTGTTGCAGGTGTCGGAACCGGCGGAACAATTTCAGGGATTGCACGGGCTTTAAAGTCTAAAAATCCTGATATAAAAGCAATTGCGGTTGAACCCGAAAGCTCGCCACTGTTATCTAAAGGCTTTGCAGGCTCACACAAAATCCAAGGGATAGGCGCAAACTTTGTCCCTGAAAATTTTGACAAAAATGTTATTGATGAAATTATTCCCGTAAGTAATGAGGATGCAATTAAAACAACACGTGAACTTGCGCAAAAAGAAGGAATACTTTGCGGGATATCCTCAGGCGCAGCTATGTATGCGGCGCTAAAAGTGGCAAAGAGGTATAAATTCGTTGTGGTAATTTTGCCCGATACGGGTGAAAGGTATTTATCGGGTGAATTATTCGCATAAAAAAAGTCAGGCATGACGCCTGACTTTTTAAATTTGTTGACGACTACATCATGCCGCCCATCGGAGGCATAGCGGGAGCTTCGGGTTTTTCTTCAGGAATATCCACAACTGCAGCTTCCGTTGTAAGTAACATTGAGCCGACAGATGCCGCATTGACAAGCGCCGAACGTGTTACCTTCGCAGGGTCTACAATACCTGATTTGAACATATCCGTGTATGTGTCTTTAAGTGCATCGTAGCCGTAAGCATCTTCGTGCGCGAGGATGTTATCAACGACAACATCAGCTTTTGCGCCCGCATTACGTGCGATTGCTCTCAAAGGTACGTCTAATGCCGCCGTTAAAATTCTGTAGCCGATTTTTTCATCGTCGGAATTGAATTTTTCGTTTTCAAGTGATTTTAAAAGTCCTTGCTGAACTCTCAAAAGCGCAACGCCGCCGCCCGGTACAATACCTTCTTCATTAGCCGCACGAGTTGCGTTGAGCGCATCTTCAATTCTCAATTTGCGTTCTTTAAGCTCGACTTCTGATGCTGCACCGACTTCTATCAGAGCAACTCCGCCCGAAAGTTTTGCAACACGTTCTTGAAGTTTTTCTTTGTCGTATTCGCTGTCGGAGCTTTCAATTTGTTTTCTGATAAGTCTTATTCTGTCTTGAACGGCAGCTTTTGTTTCGTCGCCGACAACGATTGTTGTTTCGTCTTTTGTAACCGTTACACGTTTTGCTTTACCAAGCATTTGCGTTGTAACGTTTTCCATTTTAATTCCGAGTTCTTCGGTGAACATCTCGCCGCCCGTTAATATAGCGATATCTTCAAGCATTGCTTTTCTTCTGTCGCCAAATCCGGGGGCTTTAACGGCAACCGCTCTTAACACTTTTCTCATCGTGTTAACGACGAGTGTTGCAAGCGCTTCGCCTTCAACGTCTTCCGCAATCAAAAGAAGTGAACGTCCGTCACGTGCAACCTGTTCAAGTAACGGTACAAGGTCTGCAATAAGGTTGATTTTCTTGTTGCAGCAGAATACGTAAGCGTCTTCTAATACCGCTTCCATTCTTTCCGCATCGGTTACGAAATACGGTGAAATGTAGCCTTTGTCAAACTGCATACCTTCAACAACTTTCAAGTTTGTTCCGAAAGATTTTGATTCTTCAACCGTTATAACGCCGTCGTGTCCGACTTTTTCCATTGCTTCTGCAATCAATTCGCCGATTTCTTCGTTATTGCCGGCTGAAATACATGCGACCTGCGCAATTTCTTCTTTTGTATTAACGGGTCTTGACATTTCTTTGATTGTCTTAACCGAAGCTTCAACAGCTTTGTCAATACCTCGTTTCATAGACATCGGGTTTGCACCTGCCGTAAGGTTTTTCAAACCTTCTCTGACGATTGCCTGCGCTAAAACTGATGCGGTTGTTGTTCCGTCACCCGCAACATCGTTTGTTTTTGAGGAAACTTCCTTCAAAAGCTGTGCGCCTGCGTTTTCAAGCCCGTCTTTAAGCTCGATTTCTTTTGCGATTGTAACACCATCGTTAACTATTTGCGGAGCGCCGTATTTTTTTTCTAAAATAACGTTTCTGCCTTTAGGTCCGAGCGTTACTTTAACGGCGTCTGCCACTGCGTCTATACCTTTTAAAAGTGATTTTCTTGCTTCTTCGTCAAATACTATACGTTTTGCCATTTTTATTTCTCCTTATTCGATAACTGCTAATGCGTCTTTTACGGACAGAATTTTGTATTCAACTCCGTCCACTTTAATGTCTGTACCTGCATATTTTGCATAAAGCACAACATCACCCGTTTTAACGTCCAAAGGTTCTCTTTCGCCCTTGTCGTTAAGCTTTCCAAGTCCTATTGCAACAACTTCACCCTTTTGAGGTTTTTCTTTTGCACTGTCGGGAATAAAAATTCCGCCTGATGTTTGTTCAGTGTCTTCAATAACTTTGATGACGATTCTGTCGCCTAATGGTTTAATCATATTTCTCTCCTTTTCTATATCTTATTTATAATACAGTTTTTTAGAAATTTGAATAAAGTTAAGGAAAAATTAATAATTGGATATAGAAATCCAAAAAGCTTGACAAGCGATAAGAAAATGTATATAATGTACGTATGGAAAGAGAAAAGCTGAAAACACAGAGTATAAGAGGAATTAAGGTGGCTACCCCCCCCCCCAGTGCTCATAGAGTGAGTTTTGGCGATTTTATGTTGTTAAAACGCTTGCGGCATCTTGCCGGAGGCGGGTTTCAAGTGAGTAGAGTGAGTGAAGTGAGGTGGCGAAGCCACTTTTTTCATTGGGTTTTGCATGGTAGCACACTTGTCATTGCGAGGTGGCAAGCCACACACCAAATAGGGCTTTTAACAAATATGTCATTGCGAGCGACCAACGGGAGCGTCGCAATCGCAAGGTCATGGCGTTTTACCAAGCCAGCTTAATGTAAAGTTTATGTAGGTTGGGCTTTCTGAACCGTTTCCCTAAAAAAGGACAGAGCTGTAGGATTTGTATAGAAAATCTTTGTATTC
>CANQML010000092.1 GCA_947624935.1 Candidatus Gastranaerophilales bacterium | reverse complement strand
AACGTATGACACCAAACGAATACAAAGATTTTCTATACAAATCCTACAGCTCTGTCCTTTTTTAGGGAAACGGTTCAAGAAACCTCAACCTACACGCTTTTAGGCTCTACTCTTGCATCAAGCAAATAAAGCTCCCTCTAAAAAGGAAGCTTTATTTGCCGATGGTCACTCTGCCGAACAAAACGATTAAGTATCGTTTTGTGAGAGGTAAGAACCGGAGGTTCGACTCCGCATACTCCTCTTGACCTGCTCGCGTTTAACGTGCCTACGTGTTCCCAACCAAGTCCTTCAGACCGATTGACGTTGTTGGGAACACTTCGCACTCAGCTCGCAGGTCGCCGAACCACAAAAGCTTTCGCTTTTAGGCTCAACTCTTGCATCAAGCAAATAAAGCTCCCTCTAAAGAGGAAGCTTTATTTGCCGATGGCCACTCTGCCGAACAAAACGATTAAGTATCGTTTTGTGAGAGGTAAGAACCGGAGGTTCGACTCCGTAAAAAAAATAACCTCATAAGAGGTTTAAATTGCCGATGGCCGGAGTCGAACCGGCACGTGGGGTGAACCACACCAGATTTTGAGTCTGGCACGTCTACCAATTTCATCACATCGGCTTATCTCTATCTTAACAGAAACATGTTCAAATTACAAATAAAATTTTTACTTTTTTAAAATTATCCTTAAATCCCTATTATAAGACATTTTATTTATCACGCTTTAAGCTTAAATTCACTATGAGGTTTGTTATGAAAAAATTTTTACTACTTATAATCCTGTTATCAACAGCATCAGCTGTCCACGCCGCTAACATCTCCGGCATGGTTACTGATTCGAGAGTTATTGACTCATCGACCAATACACCTATCGGAAACGCGAGAGTCACTTTGCCAAAATATAACTACAGCACATACACGGATTCAGACGGCAATTTTGACCTCAAAGGCTTTGACGGCAAAACAATTCTTTCCGTCGAAAAAGAAGGTTACAGACCGTTTTCATTAACGGTTGACCAATTGAGCGCATCAAAACCGCTTGTTTTAGGGATTGAAAAAAGCGCTCCCGCTGACATAGTGATTGAATCAAGCATGATGCATTTGGGCGATGACAATTATTCGAACGCTTCCGCAAACGCAGGTAATTTCAGGCTTAAATCCGCAGGCCCGTTTTTTAGCAAAAAATTTATTATGAAATCAACAGCTCTAAATAGCAAAAACTATCTTGTGATAGGTTCTATCGTGGGAATTGACACGCTTTTAGCACGCTCTATGGGACAAAATAAAATAGTTAATTCCTACGCAAGCGCGCCCGAAGTCTATTTTAACGGTACTAAAATTGCCGAAATTCAGCTAAACGGCGATAACCAAAGAATTAAACTTCCCAATAACCTTATAAAACCCGAAAGCCCCAACGAAATCACGATAAAAACGGGCAGAAATCTGATGCAAATGGCTTATGTAGATTATGATGATATTGAAGTCGCAAATCTTTCAATTTTATCGGAATAAAAAAAACGACCTTTGAAAGGTCGTTTGGAAAAAGGGAAATAACTTATTTCTAACCGAATGTTTTGAAGGTAGATTCGGTGTTCTTTTCGATAACTTTTTGAACAGCTTCCATTTCTGTTTGGATTGCATCCTGTTCTGTGTCGAGTTGTTTCAATCTGAGTTCCAGGTTCTTATCCTGAGATTGAATAATTTCAATCTTAGCGTTGATTTCTTGAATAGCTTGATCATATTGATACTTGTCATATTCATACTGGTTCATAGCATCGTCATAAGCATCCTGATCCGTTAATGTGTTGGTTGTTAATGAGTAAGTAACAGGGTTTGCACCGTCTTCGTCATAGATAGTGATGTTTATGTATCTGCCTGTAGAATCCTTTTCTAACTTAGCTGGTCTTTGTTTGATTTCTTCAGTTTCCTGAACAGAACCCATTTTGTAAGCAGGGATGCTTGATTGAGAAGTACCTTCGGTATCGTTTGTATAGATTGCATCTTCAACCACTTTTTTGTTATAAAACATTGGTGACCAAGTTCCTGTCGAAGTGTTTTGAACGTATCTTACATACCACTCCTCTCCTGCTTGAGGATATCTTTTGTTTAATTCTTCTTTATAAGCTTTTTCTTCTTTTTTAAGATCTTCTAATTGCTTTTCACTAAGCGTGCTCAGATATGGGTCATTCTTCTTGTCATCTTCAGTAATATCTGCGCCCATTTGTCTCAATTTTTGAAAACCAATATAGTAATTATTGCCATCTTCTTTTGTAACAACAGCGTTACCGGCAGCAACGGGAGCGAAGTCGTTAGTCCAAGACTGAACATAGCTTACCTTGTAGGAACCATCAGCCTGTGCAACCAATGCTGTAATCTTGTTGTTTAGATTACCGTCTTGGAATGTGTAGACTGTTTTTGTAAAATCAGAAGATGAAGGCGGTGTAGGAACAGTCATACCTAACAACTGGTTGTAATAGTTAGCGGATTCGTTTGCCAACGTAGTACGCTGCTGGTTAACCTGCTGCCCTTCATATTCAACATTTGTTTTCCGAGCCGTTAAGCCTAAAAATCTTGCTTGTGATGCTGCCATGCCCATGATTTGGTTCCCTTTCGTATTTTCCTTTTGTACTCATGTTTACGGCATATTTTTTCAAAACTTTAATTTTTTGATTTCTTTTCGTTACATTTCGTTACAAAAGACAAAAAAAGATGAACTTACAAAATGGTCTTAAGCGTTTCTATGACTGTATCTAATGCACCTTGCTGATCTTTGAAAACATCGTTACAATCTTTGCAAGCTTTATTATAAAATCGTTTGTTTGAGAGTAATTTTCGCATGTAATCTTCAAGCTCTTGCTTGTTTTTTACTATTTTGCCGGCATTGGATTTGCATAAAATACCGTATATGTCTTTAAAATTATGAATATCTGCGCCGGAAATTGCGGGCTTTGAATAAACGACGGCTTCTAAAGGGTTATGACCGCCGACTTTACAAAAACTCCCACCAATAAAAGCAAAATGACATATTGAATACATTTTGCTCAATTCGCCCATTGTATCAAGTATTATCACATCTTTTTCTTTAAAAGTATTGCCTTTTGAGCGCAAACCCACAGAAAGCTTTGCCTTTTGGACAATACCTTTGACCGCAGAAACTCTTGCCGTATGCCTTGGCACTTCCAATAACTTTATATCACTAAATTCCTGTTTTAATTTTTTGAACACATCTATAATAATTTCATCTTCACCCTTGTGCGTACTTCCGGCGATAATTACACGTGAATTTGCCTGCCCGATATCGGTCGTTTCATCAGTTTTCTTTACATCAAATTTAAGATTTTTCATTACTTTCGTAATTTCTTGGGGCGCACCAATTGATACGAGTTTTTCCATATCTTCTTCACTTTGGGTGAGAATACCTGTATATTTATTTAATACCTTTTTAAAAAACGGCTTGAAAAAACAGTATAATTTGTATGTGGAATCTGACATTCTGCCGTTTATTGTGAATAAATTAATATTTCTTCTTCTGCAATATGATGCAAATATAGGCCAAATTTCGGTTTCTGCTATCAACACAACAGTCGGACGTATTTTCGATAAGAATTTATCAACACATGCCGGTATATCAAACGGAAAATATGTTATATAATCCGCCAAATCGGAAAATTTTTTCTTTGCAATTTCCTGCCCTGTTTTCGTTCCTGTTGTAATAACTATTTTATATTCCGGAAATGTTTCTTTCGTAACTTTTATCAAATGCTCTAAGGCTATAATTTCACCAACGGATACACCATGAAACATTATAACTTTATTGCCCAAATGCGGTTTTTTAAAATACCCTAATTTTTCTCTCCAACCGAATAAAAACTTGCCGTTGAATACCCTTATTATGTAATATATAGGCAATAAAATAACAAATAAAAGTGTTGATAAAACTTCGTATAAAAACATTCTTTTCAATATATACCACAAATATTGACAATCGGCAAAATAGTTAATAAAATAAGTGTATGGCAATAGTTTACTTAAGTTTAGGGTCAAATAAGGGTGACCGCATAGGATATGTTCAGCAGGCGACGAGCCTTTTGAGCGCCGTAGACGGAATTAATATTATAAGAACTTCCGCCTTCTACGAAACCGAACCCTGGAATATGGTATCTGATACCTGGTTTGTCAATGCCGTTGTTGAAATTAAAACCACCCTGAAACCCGATAAACTTTTAGAAGTATGCCAGAGAATAGAAAAGCAGCTCGGCAGAGAAAGAGAAAAAGAAGATTCTTACAGCGACAGAACAATAGATATTGATATATTGTTCTATAACAAAGATATAATAAACGAAAATAATCTGATAATTCCCCACAAATACGTTCATTTAAGGGCTTTTACGCTTGTTCCGATGCTGGAATTGGCGCCCGATTTTGAACATCCTATTTTGCATAAAACAATATCAGAACTTCATAACGACTTAGAAAATCCCGAAATGGTGTTTTTATATGGCACAAGGGTCGAGTTTAATTTCTAAGGTCGCAATAATTGGCGCAGGCCCTGCGGGGTGCATGTGCGCATACTTTTTGCAAAACGATTTTGACGTAACCGTTTTTGATTGCGGAAGTCCTTTGCGCTCACTTCTTCCGACAGGTGGCGGACGCTGCAACTTGGCATACGGCGAATACGATTTTAAAGAGCTTGCCAAAAATTACCCCAGAGGCGAAAAATTCCTCTACTCTGTTTTTTCTAAATTCTCAACTGCCGACACGCTTGAATTTTTTAAAAATATCGGGGTTGAAACTTATACTCAGGATGATTTGAGAATTTTCCCGACGTCAAACAGCTCAAAAGACGTCAGAGAAAAGTTTTTGAAAGCATTATCCCGCACAAAATTCAAAAAAGAAGTCGTAACAGAATTGGACTTTAAAAACTTTGACTGCATTGTAGTTGCAACAGGCGGGCATGCCTCGTATTCTTTTTTAAAACCTCACAAAATCATCACCCCGAGACCTTCGCTTGTCGGGTTTAAAACAGGACAAAAATTCCCTGTCGGGGTAAGTGTTCAAAATGTAAAATCAGGCGGATTTTCGGGTGATATAATCTTTACGCACGAAGGTATTTCGGGACCTTTGATTTATAAAATCTCATCCGTCAACGCAAGACGCGAATTTCCGTACAAAATTTCTCTGAATTTTGTTGATGATATTAATTTGCAAGAACTTTTGAATAGAAATTCCAAAAAGAGTATTAAAAATTTGTTATCCGAATTTGTGCCGAAATCTTTTGCCGAATATTTGTTGAACATGCTGCACATTAATCCTGATGGGAGATGTTGTGAAATTACGGGTAAAATGCGTGATGCGATAATGGATTTGTTGCAAAATTTTGAGATAAAGGTCGAAGGAGTATCAAAGGGCGGCGAGGTTGTGACATCAGGCGGAGTGGATTTGAGAGAAGTTAATTCAAAAACTATGGAGTCAAAACTTGTGCCGAATTTGTATTTTTGCGGTGAAGTATTGGACATAGACGGATTTTGCGGCGGATTTAATTTGCAAAACTGCTGGTCAACGGCATTTGTCGCCGCAATGGGGATAAAAGAAAAACTTGACAAACTGTCGGTTGTGGCGTACAATTAAAATATGAAAGAAATTCTTTATTATATAAAGAAAAACGGCAGTTGTCCTTTTGAGGAATGGTTGTTGAGTCTGGATATCAAAACCCAAATAAGAATATCCTCAAGAATTGAACGATTGATAAGCGGACACTATGGCGAAACAAGAAAATTAAACAATTCCCAATTAAGCGAGCTTAAATTTAAGTTTGGTAAAGGGTACAGAATTTATTATAAAGATATAGATAATGTAATAATCTTATTTTTAGCAGGTGGTGACAAGTCAAGCCAAAAAAACGATATTAAACAAGCAGAAATTTATTATAACGATTACTTAGAAAGGTTGAACGATGAATAACTACGATAAAATCAAGTCCATTACAAAAAGCCATGATGAATTTATGCAAGAGCGCCTTCAAGACGACGAATTTCAATATGCGTGGCTCAGACAATGTATAGAAGATTACATTCAAGACGGTGATTTTGTAACTTTCTACAGAGCGATTGAACGTGTTGTAAAAGCTCGTACAAGTGTAAGTAAACTTGCAAGAGAACTTAAAATGAACCGGGGCAACTTGTCGGAAATTTTAAACGGAAAAGTTGAACCAAAGATGCAGACTGCGTTCAAAATATTAAAAAGTCTCGGTTATGAAATTACACTGGAAAGAAAGGCTGTATGAACTTAGACGAATTTTATAAGGCTATGGAAGAACAACAATATATTGTTGCAGGTGAAAAACTTTCGCTGCAATTTCATAAACTGGCACAAGAAGCTATGAAAATAACTTCCGAAATCAACGGCAAATACCACACACCTAAAAAATTAAGAAAACTGTTTTCAAAACTTATCGGCAAAAAAGTCGATGACACATTTGTGCTTTTCCCGCCGTTTTACACGGATTGCGGGAAAAATATCAACATCGGCAAAAACGTATTTATAAATTCCTGCTGTCATTTTCAAGACCAAGGCGGAATAACCATAGGTGACGGGTGTTTGATAGGACATAATGTCACAATTGCGACGCTAAACCACGACTTTGACCCGTCAAAGCGTGCCAATATAACGCCAAAATCCGTTAAAATCGGCAAAAATGTCTGGATAGGCTCAGACAGTACGATTTTACCGGGTATTGAAATAGGTGACGGTGCAGTAATCGGTGCAGGAAGTGTTGTGACAAAAAGCGTTTTACCGAACACGATTGTGGCAGGCTGCCCCGCAAAACTCCTCAGAGAAATTAAAATCTGAAAAACTTTTTATGGCATTTACAGTCTGACCAATTACAAGAATTTTTTTTATCTAATGTTAAAATGTCATCGGTCACATATTCAACTTCTATATTGTAAATATTTCCAATTCTTTTAATCCGTTCAAAATAAACCATTTGTCGTTGTTCATATTTTTTGTCCAGAATTAAAACTATTTTAGGACGCTTGTTGGTCATAATTGAATAATGTAAAACTTGTCCTATAGCCTCGTATGTTTTATTTGCAAAATCAAATTCTATCGCATAATCTTTTGTCAGACAATCAACTCTTGTTTTGTCGGATAATTCATATTCTTCAATACCGTTATGCAAAGCGCAATAAGTATGTTGGTATGAGCTTTCGTTATGCGGATGATAAACATACTTCCAATGATTGTAATACTTATAGTCAAACGGCGCTGCAGCATGGGCTGCCGTGGCAGAAATAATCAGTATTATCAGTAATATGTACTTGTTCATAATTTAATTATATCAGATAAATAGTGCCAATCAAATGGTAGTATTTGCTAGTGATTTAAATTGTAAAAATTAGGATAATTAAGTTATGAAAACTGATTTTTCAATAAAATTGGGTGCACGCATAAGACATTTTAGGGATTTGGCAGGTCTGACACAATTGCAATTATCGGAAATGATACCTTGTGAACCTTCGACACTGGCACATTACGAAACAGGTAAGAATCTTGTCAGCATGACAAGATTACAAAAAATCGCCGAAGTCTTGAATGTTGAACCGTATCAGTTTTTCATACCGTCAGATATAAAAACTGATGAAAAGGTGATTAATTCTATAATTACATTGCTAAAATCCGTAGACAAAGTACAATTAAAACTGATTTATAATATCATAAGCAGTATATTAGAACTTAAACAGTAATGATATTTTATGAACATGAATTTTAAAAAACAATTTGGTGCAAGAGTAAATTATTTAAGAAAATTGGCGGGATTAACTCAAGAACGGTTGGCTGAAATAACAGGACTTTCTCCCAAAACCATTTCTTATATCGAAAACGGCAAAAATACCTTAAGTTTTAACAAATTACCTTTAATAGCTGACGGTTTGGGAGTTGATGTATATAAATTATTTGTTTTTGCAGACAAAGAAAACAATAAAGAAGCGGTTGATGCGCTTTTGACCTCCGCAACCGATAAAGAAATTAATGTTATAAAAGACATAGTTAAAACCTTATTGGCTATGAAATAAAAATTTTGCAAAAAATACAGGCATTTAGCCTGTCTTTTTTTATATGGTACCCCTGTCTTGCTCGCTCGCGTTTAACGGGTCTGCGGTTGACGTCTGCAATGACTGCGTCATTTTGCCGTCAAGCCTCGCCCTCAGCTCGCTCGCGCAAGACGTTAAGTTCGTATATAAAAATAGGTAATAAACGATATAAGGAGAAATAGAAATGAAAGAAAAAGAACAATCAAAGGTAACAAATTTAGTAGTAGGAAAGCTCCCTCGCCCCGACGAATTGACCTTCGTGCGGGAGAGGGCTGGGGTGAGGGGTCATGTCATTGCGAGCGACCAACGGGAGCGTCGCAATCGCAACATTGGTGAAATCCGACGATTATGCGATTACGACGTCGCTATCGCTCCTCGTAATGACAGTATTCAAAGTCATGGCATTACACGTCATTGCGAGGAGGGCAAGCGTAGCGTAGCCCGACGCGGCAATCTATTGAGTGGATTGCTTCGTCACTTCGTTCCTCGCAATGACGGAAACAGTGGCAATTTAC
>CANQML010000091.1 GCA_947624935.1 Candidatus Gastranaerophilales bacterium | reverse complement strand
TGGTGGAGATAGCGTGAGTCGAACACGTGACCTCTTGAATGCCATTCAAGCGCTCTACCAACTGAGCTATACCCCCACGACCGCTTACAGTATATCATTTTGCCCGGCGCTTGTCAATTACATAAAACATATTTTGCAAAACAGACCATCGCAAACGCTGTTTGTGCCGCGGGAAACCGACGAAGAAATATGAATTTGCGGCACTCTGCCCCACCGCTTTGCCGTCCGCCCGTTTGAGAACGTGCAATGAGCGCCGAAACCTACTAGCGCACCGCTATTGGTAGGAGCAAGTGGGACTCGTGCTAGGAGCGTAGCGACGCCCCTCAGCGATTGCGAGCAAGCGCGTAGTCACCGATTCCACAGTAAAAAAAACGCGGGTCGGTTGGTTCGACTCGCATTTTTTGGTAGGAGCAAGTACATTTGGCGTAAAGCCGATCTGCACTGTGTGCAGTTGGTAGCCAAATGCACAAGGGTGGGCTTTTGCGCATGCAAATTTCCAAATGCCATCCAGAAGTGGTGGAAAGCAATAAATACTCAATTGTAACAACAAGGTAAACGAAACAGACACGGAGTGCCACATGGACGCCACTCTCGCCGTTAGCACCAACCGCAATTTTGCTCTCTCGACGTCTCCTCTTCCACAAAAGTTTTGTTTATTCAACTTTTGTAGTGGTCTGTATGCGCTTTCCTACTGTCGAAGCGGCGGCACGCAGCATAAAGAGCAAGAGGGTCACTATGATAAATGTTTGGGCGCGAGTAAACAAGACAGCGCAAAAACCCTATCAGCATATAATTAAATTGCAAAAAAACAGTTTGAAAAAGAAATATTACTTTTGGGAGCATTCTGCCAAAAAAATCCTGGCTTTATCGTTTCTTTGACGAGAATATGGCAGAGTTAGAACCCCGCCATATCTGTCAAATTGAACCCAAATGCACTATTGCCGCTTTGTTCACTCGCCCTTGTAGCCCCAAACAACTTTATGCTTGGCAGTGCTATAAGACGAATAATCCTGTTTATCCCATTTGTCCATCCAACCCGCAGGTTTATTTTCACTTTTACAATAAATAGTTATACCAAAACAATCTTTAAACACCGTTTCCCCCATCGTCTTGACCGACGTGGGAACTACTACTTTTTTTAGAGATGTGCAGCCGGAAAAAGCGCTCTCTCCGATCTTTTCCAAGCCCTCGGGCAAGATTACCTCTTCCAACGAATGACACCCACAAAATGCATAATCTTGAATTTCTTTTATCGATGCGGGAAGTGCTATTTTTTTGAGAGCAGTGCACCACCAAAAACCACCTATTAGCGTCAACCCATCGTGCAAAATAACATTTTCCAGTGCTTCGCAACCGCTAAACACATAACTCTGTATTTCCCTTATCGATGACGGAATTGTTATAGTTTTGAGAGCTTTGCAGTTACGGAAAGCTTCTTCGCATATTGACAACAACCCTTCCGGCAACGCGACTTTGGTCACACTTGTATTCTCAAATGCACCACACCCTATCGCTGTGGTTCCTTGCGGCGCAATTACTTCGGTTTCGTTGCCATTGGAAGCCACCAACGTGGACCCGACAAACACAAAGCCGTCCTCACCGTGCAAATTGGTGCACCCCCTAAATGCGGATGGATCAATCTTTTTTTTAGATGTGTCCGGTATCATCAATTGCTCTAATGCCGTGCACCCACGAAATGTATCCTTTTTAATCTGTTTAACCGATGAAGGAATAGTTATAGATTTGAGCCCCTTGCAGTCTTCAAATGCGCACACACCTATCTGCTCAAGACCTTCGGGCAACACCACCTCTTGCAACGATTTGCATCCGTAAAAAGCTTGATCGGCTATACTCGTTATCCCTTGCGACACCGTTATTCTTTTTACTTTTCGTACACTGTTTTTCAATAAGCTGCCGAACGCTCTTTGCCCATTGCCAACTTCTGTCACCTTGACGCCGGCAATTGTTGCAGGAATAACAACGTCAACATCGGTTCCTTTGTAGCGAGATATCCTA
Organism: Candidatus Gastranaerophilales bacterium; assembly: GCA_947624935.1. GTDB lineage: Bacteria > Cyanobacteriota > Vampirovibrionia > Gastranaerophilales > Gastranaerophilaceae > SIG32. The sequence continues at coordinate 6,583 of CANQML010000091.1, read as the reverse complement.
TATGTACTATCATCTTTCTTCGAAAAAGTCCAAGTTTCCTTCAATTCTTTGAGCGTGGGCTCTTTTGCCTCGACCGGAATACTTGCCTGCGCTTGTTTTTGTTCAGCAGTGAAATTCTTTTCCTTGTACTCAGTCAGTGCCGCAACGCGCGTCTTCTTTTTGTCTTCCGTCGCCATTCGTATCAGCTCGTCCACGTCTTTGAGCGCAATGAGTTTATATTCGAGAAAATATCCAAACAATTCATCTTTTACTTTATACAATTTTAGCGCATTTTTTGCGACATATTGTTTAACATTATCGATGACGCCATCGCTTAATTGATATTCGTCTTCCTTGAATTTACGGAAAAACCCAATCAAATATGCCTCCGTGTTCCGACTAAAATCTCCCACATATGAATTTATCGCATAGATGACCTTGATTGGACCAAAGGCATACCTGTTAATTTCTCTAGGCACACCTTCAAATGTAATGCTTTCCAACGATTTACATCCGGCAAATGCATGCCAACCAATTTCGTCGACAGAGTTAGGAATCGTGATGGTTTTTAAAAACTTGAAATCCTCAAAAGTACTTTCTCCAATAGAATATAAACCCTCGGACAAAATTACTTCCTCTAATATTCTACAACCGAAAAATGTATACACACCGATTTCTTTGACTCCTCGAGGGACATTGACCGACTTGAGAGATGTGCAACCCTCCAGACTTACCATCTCGTCCAGCGCCTGAGGCAGAACCAACTTTTCCAATGATTGACATTGGCAAAATGCTTTACGCCCGATTTTTTCGACCGATTTCGGGATGATTATCGACTTGAGAGACTTACAATTTGTAAATGCATTTTCCCCAATCGTCTTCAAGCCTTTGGGTAACATTATTTCTTCCAATGATTCACATCCGTTAAATGCATTGTTTCCAATACTTTTGACCAAAGATGGTACTATTATTGATTTGAGAGCTTTGCAACAACTGAAAGTAGAAGATTCTATGTTCACTAAGTTTTCAGGCAAAATTGTTTCTTCCAAACTTGTGCAACCTGCAAATGCACCTGTTGTTATTTTGTTGACAGAAGCCGGAATTACTATCCTTTTAAGAGATTGACAATTTTCAAAAGCACTTTGCCCTATCACTTCCAAGCCGTTTTGCAATGTCACTTCTTCCAATAATCGGCAATTTGCAAAAGCCCGCTCTTCTATTCTTTTGATAGTATCAGGTATGGTCACAGCCCTTAAAAACTTGCAGTTCGCAAAGGCTTCCTTCCCAATATTTACTAAACCCCGAGGCAGTGTTACTTTGATCATATTTTTGTCGGCAAAGGCATTATTACCTATAACCGTTGTGTTTTCCGGCACCACAACTCCCGGCTCGTCACCTGCATAGGAGAGCAACGTAGTATCGAAAAACCGGAAATTGACATTTTCACCCGATTCCGAAAAACTATAATATGCAGCCGGAGAAATTTCTTTAACGGATTTCGGGATTCTAACGTCCTTGAGAAGAGGACAATCGCTAAATGCGTCTTTTTTTATTACCTCTATCCCTTCGGACAACACCACTTTTTCCAACGCACTACAGTGTGAGAAAGCCCCCGCTTCTATTTTTTTGACTGAGGCGGGAATCATTATTGTTTTGAGAGATTGACAATTATTAAAAGCATTTTGCCCTATCGTTTGTATGCCATCGGATAATATGACCGTATCCATTGATGTACAATTACGAAATGCGTTATTGCAGATTTCTATTACAGTGGACGGAATCATTACCGACTTGAGGGTTTTACAATCCGCAAAACCTCCTATCCATTCCACGCCTTCAGACAGTATCACTTGCTCCAACGAATCGCATTTGAAAAAGGCGTTTTCGTGGATTTTCCTGACCGAAGAAGGAATCGTCACCGCTTTAAGAGATTTGCACCCCTCAAAAGCAGAGTCCCCTATACTAACCAAATTTTCGGGCAGAACTACTTCTTCTAACGATTCACAAGCGCAAAACGTGCGAGTCTCGATGCTTTGGAGCAAGGCGGGTATTTTTATCCTCTTGAGGGCTTGGCAATTTTTAAAAGCCTCCGGCCAAATCTTTCTTAGGCTTTTGGGTAGCGTTACTTCTTTTAACAATTTGCAACCTTGAAAGGCATTTTGGCTTATTGTTTCCAGCCCCTCGGGCAAGATTACTTCTTCCAGCGAACTGCAACAAGAAAACGCTCCGTTTTCAATATTCTTGACCGAAGAAGGAATCGTTATTTTTTTAAGAGATCCGCAATTCGCGAATGCCCTCATCCCAATTCTAACCAATCCTTCGTGCAGCGTTACTTCTTCCAACGAACTACAATTAGAAAACGCCTCCACCTCTATCTTCTTGACCGAAAAGGGAATTGTTATTCTTTTTAGAGATTGGCAATTCGAAAATCCTCCAATCACACCCATTCCCTCGAGTAAAATTACTTCTTCTAATGCTTTACATCCCGCAAATGCGTCGTAACCAATATTTTTGACCGAAGCAGGGATAGTGATTGTCTCAAGAGATGTGCACCACCCCAAAGCCTCTTTTCCGATTTCTTTAATCGATTTGGAAAGCGTTATTTGTTTAAGCGTCGAACAGTACTCAAAAACACCATCTCCGATCTTTTCCAACCCATCGCACATTATTATTTGTTCCAACGATCCGCATCTTATAAAAGCTCTCTGCCCCACTTCTGTGACTGATGCCGGAATTGTTATGGATTTGATAGCCGCGCAACTATCAAAAGCCCACTCTCCTATAGTTTCCAATCCTTCGGGCAGAATCACCTCCTCCAACGATTCGCATCCTGAAAATGCACCGTCTTTAATATTTTTGACCGAAGAAGGAATCTTTATTGTTTTAAGAGATTTGCACAGCCTAAAAGCATACATTTCTATTTTTTCCAGTCCTTCAGATAAGAGAACTTCTTTCAACGATCCGCATTTTTCAAAGGCGGCATATTCGATTTTTTTGACCGAAGATGGAATAGTTACAGAAACAAGAGATGCACACCCACAAAAAGCCAGTTGTCTTATTACTTCTACGCCGTCCGGAATGATAACCACTTCTTCGTTTCCATTATATTTGAACAACGTTTTGTTTTCGATTTCAAACTTTGCCATTTTATTATCTCCTTGAGCATAAATTCAAAGTGTTTCGTCTGTAGCACAGCCGTTGCGGCTCTCTGTCGATTGCCCGCACCATATTTAATGCTCCACAGTTAATGCGGAACAATTGTACTTTACTCGCCATTGTAGCCCCAAACAACATTAATGTGAGATGATTGCCATCCCCCATAATACTCGACGTTGTCCCATCCCACGTACCATCTCGGTGGGCAATCTTCACTTACGCAATACACGGTAATATCGGGGCTGTACTCAAATACCGCCTTGTGCATTATCTCGACAGAGGCGGGAATCACAATCGTTTTGAGTGATTTACAATACCCAAAAGCACAATAGCCTATCTTTAGCAGCCCTTCGGACAAGTTTACCTGCTCCAATGACGTGCATTTTGCAAACGCATTATATTCAATATATCTTACAGAGGCGGGGATTGTTATTGATTTAAGAGACTGACATCCTTCGAATGCACTATCGTCTATTTTTATCAAGCCGTCGGGCAAATTCACTTCTTCCAGCGATTCACATCCTTGAAATGTTTCGGAGCGAATTCTTTTGATGGATTTGGGAATGGTTATCGCCTTGAGTGCTTTGCAATTTTTGAAAGCCCACCGTTCTATTTCCACAATGCTGTCGGGCAAATTTATTTCTTCCAACGATTCACTCTCAAATGCATGGAATGCAATCTTTTGTATTCCATCGGGCAAAGCTACCTTTTTCACCCTTGGCGCGCTGCTCAAAAATCCACTTCCGATCTCAGTAACCTTGACGCCTTTAAGCATTGCGGGGACCTCGACTTCGATATTGTGTCCTTTGTACCGTGAAATATAGTATGTACCATCCTCTTTCAGCGAAAATGTCCACAATTCTTTTAAGTCTGTGAGCGAAGGTTCCTTGTTTTCGGACTGTTTTTTTTCATGTGCTGTTTTTTGTGCGGAAGTAAAGCTCTTTTCTTTATATTCAATTAACGACTCTACGCGAGTTGTGTTGCCCTCTTCCGTGAGTATGGCAATCAACTCGTCCACATCTTTGAGCGGAATCAATTTGTATTCCAAAAAACACCCAAAAAGCTCATCGCTTTTGACATTATACAATTTTTTTGCATTTCTTTTTATGTTGTTTTGATTGTTTTCAATTATTTTGGCGTCTATTGCTTTGCCTGCTTTGAGTTCACGGAAAAAGCCGAGCAAGTATGCCTCTTTGTAATATACGAAACTCGCAAGCCCCGCATTGGGAGCATAAATAACTTTTACCGTTCCCAACGCTTCATCTATGATTTTGGGAGCGCCTTCGAAAGTTATGCTTTCCAGAGCTTCACATCCACCATATGCCCATTCATCTATTTCTTGAATCGTGGCAGGAATCGTTACTGCCTTAAAATTACAACCATAAAAAGCACTTGAGCTTATCTTCTTTAAATTTGCCGGCAAATTAACTTGCTCCAATGATTCGCATTCGGAAAACACACGCTGACCGAGTTCCTCGACCGATGATGGTATTTTTACTGTTACAAGGGAACAACAGCCTCTAAAGATACTGGTTCCTATTTTAGTCAACCCTTCAGGCAAATTTATTTGTTCCAACGATTCGCAACAGCTAAATGCCAACATACTTATTTCTCTGATAGACCCCGGAATAGTAATGGATTTAAGAGCCGTACAATTGTAAAATGCGTTGCGTCCTATGCGTTGCAACCCTTCAGAAAAATTCACCTGCTCCAATGCCTTGCAGTCACAAAATGCATACTGTTGAATTTCCTTGACGGAAGCGGGAATCGTTACCGATTTGAGAGTTTTGCAACCGCTAAAAGCGTTGTTTTTTATCACTGTTACACTTTCGGGGATTATAACGTCTCCTGCGCTGCCATTATATTTCTCCAGCACCTTACCATTGATTTCTAAATCTGCCATTTTATTCTACTCCCTTTTTTGTTTTGGTTTATATTCAACAAGCCCGCTCTGTGAAACGATTGTTCAATCACCCACTAATTATTAAATTCATGTTCGCCCAGTGGCACTTTGCGCACTTTTGACAAAAATCACATGGCTGCTCATCGGTGAGATTGTACTTGAGTATGTACTCATCGGGCAATAGTTGTCGTGCTATTGGACAGTCTTCTGCGATGAGTGCTGCCAGCTTTGGGTCGAGATTTGCAGGTTTTATTAGACTTGCGAAAAAGTAATACTCGCGTGCAAGTTCATTTTGATCTTCAGCCGAGAGTACGCGGAAAATACGCGTTGCTTCCTGCCGATGAGTCCGAAAGAGCGACATATACCCTGTCAACACTTCATTGCGATCCTTGCCGTACGCCCCATCGAATAATGTCGTGTTGAATTCTGCAAACAAATTGGCATAGACGGATGCAGTATCGTCCTTGCACGACTCAATTACCTCTATACATTTGAACAGCGTTACAATAAGGCGCGAATCGTCGGCATTCAGTTCGTATTTTTCACGAATATGCTCGTCCGTCTTTTTGTCACGGGGGAGACGATTGTACCAATAGTCAAATAATGCATGAGTGATGAGCGGAGCTTTCCCTATTGCCTTTGAGACAATGTTCTCATTGTAAGTTTCATCGGTAAATCCGACAACATTCTTCATACTTGAGTTGCCGAGAAGCGTGAGAATCCCCTCATCATTTACGAGATTTTCCAGCGCTTCCGGAAAAACCCATGGCATTCCATCGAGGAATAATTCCTCGTTTTCCGCGCGAACAGAGTGGCTGGAACGTAATGGACGATCTTCGTCAATATCGAGGTTCAGCTCCATCAACATGTCTCTGTAAGCCGCAGCGTACCGATCATTGTTTTTTATAAAAGCAATTGCAACATCCCTGTCCTGTTGCAAATCTTCGGGAAGGTAAATGTACACAATCGGGGTCTTTTCAACAAGGGCGACCGCGTCTTGTTTTGTTATGACTTGGCGAGGCTCTCCTAAAACGCCGTATTCAATACGAAGTCCAGTTGTAATACCGCATTCGCGCAGTTTCCATGTTTTGGGTGCGTCATTCGCCGTTTCCAACACAACACTGACTCCGTACTTTTCCAATTTTTCAACTTCAATCTGCGCCATCCACCAACATTCGAGCAGCAATTGAAACCCCTCGGCACTATTAAATATAATTATTTCCTGTCCGTCCGTAGCAATGTTGCCGTTCTCTATACGCCAGACAATTCCATTGGCGTCATATCCAAACGGTTCCCACAGATCATCATATGGATACAAATTATAACAGCTAAAAGTAAGCAAAGAGTTGCTCTCGGCGGTAAATGCACGCAACCGTTCAATAACTTCGTCAATATCACCCTGCGGGTAATTGACATAAGCAAAAATCTGTCCGTCCTCGGGCATATCATCAAAATGATCGCTTTTCTGTTTGCTCCATAGGGATAGGACAAAAAGAAAAACGACGTAACCGTTTCAGTTACGCCGTTCGGCTATGTTTTTATTTA
>CANQML010000090.1 GCA_947624935.1 Candidatus Gastranaerophilales bacterium | reverse complement strand
CCCCTGTTAAAGGTATTCAGTTTCAAAATCATTTTAGTATCCTCCATTTTTTTACTACCAGTCTATTATAATGAATTTTATAAAATGTGTCAATAATTAAAGTTACCAAAGGGAGTAAGTGAATAAGTCAATAGGTAAATGAGTGGATTCATACATCAAATGTAAAGAAATGTAAAAATGTTTTCAAAAGGGCTGAAACTCAAGTATAATGCTGTATGTTATGTTATGTTATGTCCGAAGTGCGCCTGTAGCAATAGTTTCCGCTTATGTGTTTTAATAAATACATAGAGTATATTGAAATTTCATAAAACACGAAAGGAGTTTACTATGGCGATTGAAAAAACGGGTCACACGCAAGGAATTAATCCGATAAAGACCACAGGGATATCTTGCAAAACTGATAGCGAAATAATAGAGAGTATTTTTAACTCTCGCTCAAATTCTGACTCAAATCAGGCAGGTTTTAAAACAGCTTTATTACAAAGCCCTTTGGATGACAGAATCCCAAATCTGACGACACTGAAAAAATTGGGATTTGGTGTCCCGTTTAATCACCCTTATTTGACTGGCGGAAAAGATTCACCGTATATACTTGATATGAATGGCGGAAAAACATATCAGAATAAAAATGGTGACACAATAAGAATATGTGATTTCGAGCAATCTGTTACGTACGAATCTAAGGACAAGAAAATTTGTCATGAGATATTTTTTGATCCGGAAGGCAACCCGCTTAAAGGAACATTAAGGACTAAAAATGAAGACGGCTCATTTACTAATTATAAATTTGATTATGATCTGGACGGTAATCCGGAATTAACAGACTCTATGTCATATTTTACCAATTAAATAGAAGCGGACAAATTTTTAACTTAAATTTGTCCGATTTTATTTGTTCGCTCGCGCAAGGTGAATAAATCTTTTACTTTAATTGAATTTTTGTGGAGTGCCACTGTTATTAAGAAAAACCCTCGCTCTAACGCTCTTTGGGAACCCGTTATACTTTCCTTGGAAGCAAAGCTCGCAAGCTCGCCTGTTCCCTTTGCTCCTTAGGTGGGGAGGGAGCCTTGACGATAACCATTGGCATTTTACTTGTCATAGCTAGGGAACCCCACACCCCCGTCGCTACGCTCCTCCCCCTCTCCCGCACGAAGGTCAATTCGTCGGGGCGAGGGGGCATGTCCTAATAACCGTGGCACTTCGCAGAGCCTAATTAATGTAACGTGCCTATTCGCTTATTGGCTTATTCACTTATTCACTTTTATTAACCACTTTACTCACCTTACTCACCTTACTCACTTCACTCACTTTGTAACGCACTTATTCACTTATCTGATTTATACATCAAATGTAAAGAAATGTAAAAATGTTTTCAATATGCCTGAAACCCTGTCATAATGCTGTATGTTATGTTATGTTATGTCCGTAGTGCGCCTGTAGCAATAATTTTGCCCCGAATGTTTTTATAAACATGTGACACATAGTTTATTTGAAAGGAGTATGAAATGACAGATCAAATCAGAAGCATGGGACAGAATTTTGCGCAAAAGTTAGGTGATAACAAAAAGACGCAAATTGAGCCAAACAAAAACTTGAAAAGTTCGTTTGAAAACGGAAGCATTTTTGCAAACAAGAAAATGCATGTGCAAGTTATGCGAGGTGCAGACGGAAATGAAAACATTTATGGCGCAGATGGCAAGTTACTTCGCACTATTGACCACAAAGGAAACGGAGAAGTGATACATACCGATTTTGACAAAAACGGTAAATCCACCGGATTTAAAATATTTAAAGACGGTGAAATGGTTAATGAATTTAAGCGCGAAGAGTAACAAAAAAGCCCGTAAGGGCTTTTTTTATTTCAAATATTTGTCGAAAAATTCCGTTATCTTGTCGAACGGAATTTTTTTATCGTACAAGTCCGTATGGTTTGCGCCTTCAACAATGTAAAGCTCTTTGTTGTCGCCTTTTAAGTTTTTGAAAGCATCTTCGCCAAAATATCTGCTGTGCGCTTTTTCGCCGTGCACTATCAAAACGGGATTTTTAATCTCGTTTGAGTATTTCAAAATCGGCATGTTTAAAAGCGAAAGCGATGAAGTCATATTCCAGTTGCCGTTTGAGTTGATTGAACGTTTGTGAAATCCTCGTTTTGTTTTATAGTAATTCCAGTAATCTTGTACAAATTGTGGTTCTTGACCGGTGAGCTTTTCTGGAAGCCCGTCGGCTTTGGCGTATTTGCCTGTTTTGTAATCCTCGGTTCTTTGCGCGTTAAGCTTTTCTTTCAATTCATAGCGTTCTTTTTCGCCCATAGCGTCAAAATAGCCGTTTGCGGTTACTCTTGTCATATCATACATTGTGGATGCGACCGTTGCTTTAATTCTTGTGTCCATAGCCGCAGCATTAAGTCCCATTCCCCCAAAACCGCAAATGCCTAAAATACCGATTTTATCAGGATTAACTTGTTTTTGAACACTCAAAAAATCGACCGCCGCACTGAAATCTTCCGTATTAATATCAGGCGAGGCAACGCTTCTGGGGCGTCCGGAGCTTTCGCCCGTAAATGACGGGTCAAACGCCAAAGTTATGTAGCCTTTCTCCGCAAGAGTTTGAGCATACAAACCTGACGCCTGCTCTTTAACTGCGCCAAAAGGCCCGCTTATTGCTATTGCGGGAAGTTTGCCTTCAAATTTTTTCGGCATATACAAATCGCCCGCAAGCTTTATGCCGTAACGGTTTTTGAAATGCACTTTCTTTACAACAACATTGCCGCTTTTTTCAAATGTCTTGTCCCATCTGTTACACATATAAAATCCTCCTATTAAAATAAGTACTATAAGTAAAATTAAACCTTTGTACATAATGCTCCCTTTCTATGAATTTTTGTAACATTAAAACGAAATTTTGTCAATTCCGAGATTAATTCTAATTTTATTTAATATATAAGAGGATTTGATGAGTATAAATAAGACCGAGAACATAAAAAATGTGCAGTTTGTGCGTGATACAAAAGTTGATTACAAAAACGGCGACCCTTTAATAAACTGTATTTTTAAGCAGTTTGATAAAGATTTGAGCGGTGATTTTAACGATGAAGAATACGATTTGTACCAAAAACATCTAAATAAGATGAGCAACCGCCGATTAGAGATTGAAAATATAAAGAGTAAATCTTCTGTTGTAGATTATTATGACAAGCAAATCTTAAATTTAAGCAAAAAATCCGACAAATTGGAACGTGAATTTGAAACTGTAATTGCAGGTAAAGAGTTTGAAAAGCTCCTTGAATTTGAAAAGGCGCATAAAAAAGTCGAAAGATGCGGCTACGTAAATGACAATGATTTGCCTGAAAATGCGTTGAAATACGATATTTCTTCATTTGAGATGGGAATTTTCGATAGCGAAACACAGAGTTTTACAGGCGAAAATTACAAAAAAGGTTACATAAAAGGGCTTGAAACATTGTCAGAGGAAGAAAAATCACAATATTTAAAACTCCTTGATGATGCAAAAAAACAAATGGAAAAAATTAATACTTTGCGAGAAAAATCCTCAAGGTTAGAACAGCAGTATGACAAAGCTTTTGCACTGAAAGATATGGCACAAAACGGCGTGATTGATAAAGTAGGTTCGGAGGAATATGAAAATCAGGCTTATCAAACTTACGTTAATATAAGACAGCAGTCAAATCCGTTTTTCAAAGAAATTCAAGAGATTGAAGCGAAGCGCAATGCAGCCTTTAGAAAAAGTGACAGAACGCTTGAAGATGAAAAATTGATAGAACAATATAATATTCAACTTCAAAAGCTCTATAAAGCAAGCAGTGAATGGTCAATTTCCGATTTGGAGGAAAATCCGAAAATCGAGTTTGAAAAAGGATTTAATCTGACGAATTTATCCGAACGAGTTATGTACAACAGTGCGGATAAGTCGGTAACTGATACGCATGCAGTCGGAATCGACTGGCATGATGAAAATAAAAATTTCGGACTTGACTTTACAAAAGAAGAAATATATTCCGACAAAAAAACACAACATACTTATAACGCAAATATTTCAAGCGGTTTTTCACGCAACAATTCGTCCTTAAGGACTAATTCAAACCTTTGGGCAAATAATGACGGCATGATTAATTTTACTCAAGATGTCGAATATAATTATAAAAAATTCAATTTTAGCGCATCAGAAAACGTAAGTTCAACAAAAATGCCGGATGAAACAGGCAATATAACAAGATCTACAACGACCCAAACATCTTTGAGCGCAGGTCACAATATAGGGCATTTTAACAACCGAGTGTCTGTAAATTTTGCGGGAGAAGGCTTTAATACCTATGGACTTTCTACAAGCGCCGATTATAATCTTCAGGCGGCTAAAAATCTAAACATTAATTTGAACCCGTCGCTTGCAAATACTTATAATTCAAAAATTGAATCGTTTGGGATAAATCCTTCTTTTGGCATTAGCGCAAATTATTCCGGTGATAAAGTGAGTGCAAATTTGAGGGTATCGGAGGATTTTTCTACAACGTTGCAAAAGGATTCAAAACCGCAAATTAACAATAATATATCCGTAAACGGCGGTGTGTCTTATAAAGGTATTGATGCAAATTTAAGATACAATAACAATAAATCACCATGGTCTACGTCAAACACTTATGGTGCCTCAGTTTCTTATAACAACCAAAAGGCAGGCAATTTTTCCGTTGAGTATAATCATTCAACCGGTTCTGTAAATACAGTTTCCGTAGGTTATCGGGTTCCGCTAAATGCCATAAACAGACGTCATAAAAAATAGTTATTTGACGGGTTCAAGCCATTCGTTTGAGGTTTCCGTTCCCGGAATTTCTATTGCAAGGTGTGAAAACCAGCTGTCAGGTGCCGCACCGTGCCAATGTTTTACGTTTGCAGAGATGTTTATTACATCTCCGGGGTGCATTTCAACGGGTTCTTTGCCCCATTCCTGATAGTAACCTCTGCCGCCGACTGCTATCAACATCTGTCCGCCGCCTTCTTTTGCATGGTGTATGTGCCAATTGTTTCTGCAATTCGGTTCAAAAGTCACATTATAAATCGGTATTTGGCTTGTAGAAACAGGCGCCAAGTAGCTTTTCCCGCTGAAATATTTTGCGTATGCGCTATTGTCGTTACCTATCGGAAACATTATTGTCTTAGCATACTTTTCTTTGTCCGAAAGCGCGGGAGTGTTATCCGTCCAAACTTCTTTTGCCATATTAAACGCCGCCCAAGCCTTAGGCCAGCCCGAATAAAAAGCGTTATGAGTTAAAATTGCGGCAATTTCTTCTTTTGAAACCCCGTTGTTTTTCGCGTTTTGCAGGTGGTATTTCAAAGAGCTGTCCGTAACCCCTTGCGATACAAGCGAAACGACCGTTACAATACATCTTGTTTTGATGTCAATATCAGTATTATTCCAGTTTTCGCCAAATAAAACATCGTCATTAAAATGTGCAAAATCGGGCGCAAAATTTCCCAGTTGGTCTCTGCCCGCCGTTTGTGTTATTTTTTCCATATTCTCTCCTAATGCCGTATTCGCTGTTAAAATTATTAAACATGCTAAAATAATCTTTTTCATATACTTATTTTATAACAAAAATACCGGTATTCTTATTTCAAATTCCGTTAAAGATTTGGTTGATTTATTTAGTTTAAGTTCGGCGTTTTGGGCTTCAAGATTTTTTCTGCAAATATGCAGCCCCAAGCCGCTCCCTGTCGGCTTTGTGGTAAAGCCTTCTTCAAAAATTTCCTTTTGCTTTTCTTTTGTTATCATTTTGCCGTTATTGTTAATTCTTATTCTGGCATATTGGTCTTTTATGTCTGCAATTACATTGATTTCGCCTTTGTCGTCTATTGCCTCAATCCCGTTTTTGATTATGTTTACCATACAAGCCAAAAATTTATTTTCATCAATGTAAATTTGCGCATCTTCTTTTACAAAACAGCTTATTTGGATGTGTTTTCCTGCGGTGTAAGCCTCAGAAAGCCTTACGCCTTCTTGAACAAGCGATTTTAAACCGGCGTTTTTCGGCTCAAGATTGTTCAGTGATTTTAAATCTAAAAGCGAATTGCTTATAATCCGCAATGATTTTTTGACGCATTCTATTGCATTTGCAACGGAATTATTTTCAAACCCTGCTTTTTCAAGGTTTTTTTTGATAATTTCCGTGTACATTTCGCAAATTGAAACGTGATTTCTTATCTCGTGCGCCACACAGCGTGTTTGTAATTTTATAATGTCGTCCATAGTGATAGTTACACTGCAAGTTTTGCACGTCTTTTATTTGCAAAACCGTTGTTCAGTGCGTATAAAACCGCTTGAGTTCTGTCGTTAACCTGTAATTTTTGGAAAATATTATTAACGTGAGTCTTAACTGTAGTTTCCGAGATAAATAATTTTCCTGCAATACCCTTGTAGTTATTGCCCTGTGTTAGTAAGTCCAAAACTTCTTCTTCACGTGCGGTTAAATATGAAAGCAGGTTTTCTGCATCCATTGCACTTGTTTCTTCTTTGAACGAGCGTTGGAAGTAATCGAAAAATCTTGATGAAAGTACGGACGGCAAATAAACTTTTCCTGCCGCAACTTCATCGATTGCATGGATTAATTGCGCTGATGCCATGGTTTTTAATACGTAACCTTTAGCACCGAGTTTCATTGCTCTGAAAATCAAATCCGCATCATCATATCCGCTTAGCGCAATAATTTTTGTGCCGAGCTCAAGCCTTTCGATATCTTGAATAGCTTGCAAACCGTCTTTTTCCGGCATATTAACATCAGTTAATACGATATCCGGACGATATTTTTTAACCAAATTTATGCCGAGGTTTGCGCTGGTTGTTGCGCCGACCACTTCAAAATTGCTTTCAAGCGAAATTAATTCTTTAACGCCTCTTAAATGGTCTGAATTGTCGTCGATAAGTAATATTCTTAGTTTTCCTCTGAATTCTCTCATATATTTTCTCCCCTAGTTCCACTACACTATACATCCTACTATTTTTGTATGGGTATATTCATCCATGGGGTGATTGATATTGAAGTCATGGGGGTTTGAGAATTTGTCCTACATCTTTGGATTGATATTTCACCTCAACCATGCTCTAGACCATGATTTGCGGCATGGTCGATTTTTGGGCATGGGATTTTTTTGATTTATTGGCTTGACATGTAATGAGAAAATATGTATAATGAACGTATGGAAAATGGAAAGCTGAAAACACAGAGTATAAGCAAGATTTGGGAGTGTACCCCCCCCCCCCGTTACTCATGGAGTGAGTTTCAGCGATTATATGTGTTTGAAATGCTTGCGGCATCTTGCCGGAGGCGGAATTGGTGTGCGGGAAATGTTGCGAAGTCTTGCTCGCTCGCGTTTAACGGGTCTGCGGTTGATGTCTGCAATGACTTCGTCATTTTGCCGTCAAGCCTCGCCCTCAGCTCGCTCGCGCAAGTCGTTAAGACGATAAGACGTTAAATTCATTTCAAGTGAATAAGCGAATAAGCCAATAAGCGAATAAGTGCGTTAATAAAATAAAAACTGAAATAAATGTATAAACAATATAGGAGAAATCAAAATGAAAAAACAGAACAAAGCAAAAGAATTAGTAAAAGAAAAAGTAACAAGGCAAGACGGTAGTCGTGACGCAATCCCCACCCCTTGCGGGCGGGGAAGCAGTTGTGCGAGCGAAGCGAGCTACAAATGCAGGGGCGGGGTCAATTCAAGCATTGACAATCAAAACCCCTCACCCCAACCCTCTCCCGCACGAAGGTCAATTCGTCGGGGCGAGGGGGCATACCTCGATAACCGTGGCACTCCACAGAGCCTAATTTATGTAAAGCACTTATTTACTTATTCACCTATTCACTTATTCACTCGTAAATGCACAGCGTTTACATTGGCAGAAGTCCTCGTGACCCTCGCCGTCATTGGTATCGTAGCAGTTATGACAATTCCTAACTTGGTACAAAATTACCAAAGTAAATCTTGGGATACGGCAAGTAAAGTTTTTGACAGAAAACTCACAGAAGCCCTAAAGGTGATGAATGTACAGGGCACTTTGGCAGGGTATACAAGAACTGAAGATTTTGTAAATGAATTGTCAAAACATTTAAAGATTACAAAAACTTGCACAAACAGTAATTTAACAGCATGCTTTAGCAATACTGTAATGTGGGGCAAAGACAATGAAGAAATAGACATATCCAAACTCAAAACCGCAAAGGATTTCGGTCAAGAAGAAAATTCCAAAAACTGGGGCGCAAATACAAATATAGTAGGATTTCAGCTTGCAAACGGGGTTACGGGATTAATGGCATATAATACAAAATGCACACAGGATGAATACTCAAACCAGATAACAGGCGGAGATTGTTTAGCTGTACTTTATGATGTACAAGGGTATGCTAAACCGAATACGGAAAGCAAAGATTTAAGACAGAACGGAAATATACTTGCATTAGGAAGTAAAAAAGCATGTGACGTTGAATTTGGTGGTAATTGCTGGACGATATTGGGTCAACCCACACCGTTAACAAAGACAGAATGTGAAGAACTAATAAAAAACGGATATGGTATTTCAGCTTGCAATTCTGAAACAGACTATTGGGCGGGAGCAGTCAAACAATGCGGAGGAACAAAAAACATGCCGACATTGGCACAACTTGCACAACTTGCTGATCAAATATACGGAGAAAGTGGAATAGGTGAAAAAGAAAGTAAAGATGGATTAACAATAAAAGACC
>CANQML010000089.1 GCA_947624935.1 Candidatus Gastranaerophilales bacterium | reverse complement strand
AATGAATTCAGAAGGAGCATGCGATGAAAAACCAAATAAACAGAACAGTTAAGCTTGCCCCCCCCCCGTTCTTGCACTCATAGCTTAGTTTTTGGGGAAATTTTGAATACCTGTGGAATAACAGGCGGCTTTGTGCTGCGAAATTTATCGCAACCTAATAAAGATATATGTAGGTTGGCATTACTATGCCAACAGTAAAATAGTCGGTTAATCCGACCTGCAAAATGAATAGATGTATTAACAATTGAATATAGGAGAAAACAAAATGAAAGAAAACAAAAGTATAAAAAGATTAGTTGATGAAAATGTAACAAGACATGACCTTACACGTCATTGCGAGGAGGGCGAGCGTAGCGCAGCCCGACGCGGCAATCTAAGAAGAGCCCTCACCTGCAGTTGTAAGTTCACTGCGTTCACACAACTGCATCCTCTCCAAATCGGGAGAGGAAAGAGTAGCGTGTTCCCTCTCCAAGCGGAGAGGGTTAGGGAGAGGGTTTGTCATAATAACAGTGACAATTCACAAAGCCTGATTAATAGAAACCACTTCACTCATTCTACTCACCTTACTCACTTCACTCACTTGCGTAAACGCTTTGCTACCCAAATTATTCGGGGTGCGGCAAAAGCGCGGTTTCGCCGCACCTTACGGGCTGGGCTCGCTAACGCTCGCACGGCGCCCTACCGAAAATTTGGTTTTACACTCGCCGAGACCCTCATCACCCTCGGCGTCATCGGAATTGTGGCAGCCATGACCATTCCGACTTTGGTCAATAACTATAAAACGCAGGTCAATGTTGTTAAGATTAAAAAGTTTTATTCCATGTTTAATCAGGCAATCAAACTCTCTGAAGTCGATAACGGTCCTATTGACAATTGGTTTCTTGAATGCGGTTCACCGAGCAACCCTACATGCACAGTCGATGAGGTTGAAGATTGGTATAATAATTATTTGGGTAAATATATTAAAACCTTAAAAATTGAAAAAAGTACAGGTACCTATTCCCTTGACAATATAAAGGTTTATCTTACCGACGGAAGTTTTTTTAGCATAAGGCAAAATGTCAGGGATGTGATATATTATCCCGATAGCAACAAGTTGATTCATTTTATTCTAAACGGTAAAAGTGGGCAAACATATAATCTTGGGCAATGGGAAAATTGTTCGAGTTATTTAGATACGTATTGTTTTTGGTGGGACGGTACACGTGAAGGACTGATTGAAGGACGAAACTACGCGGAAGGTACGGCAAAGAATGATGCCGGTTATTGCAGTAAACTTCTTCAATACGACGGCTGGGTTGTAAAAGACGATAACCCTTGCACGTATTATTAGAAAGTCGGATGGGTGAAACGATTATCACCCATCAACTCCCTATTCTTCCGTTTTAATCTTATCGACAACCATTTTTGCCATTTCTTTTGCAATAATGTGTTGAGTTGATTCGGGACAGTTTTGGAGCATGTTCATCGCTGTTCTTAAAGTCGAATCAATATCGTACCAGCGCCCTTTTCTGTTGTCGTCAAGCCCCGAACCGACCGCGTTAATAATGTCTTCCACCGCTTCAAATTTCTCATCTTCAATGTTGTGTTCGATGATAATTTTAATCAGATTTAGCGCAATTCTGATTTGGGTCTGATCGTCGCTGTGCTCAAGCGTGTTTACGGCTTGTGACAATACAGGGTCTTTGTCATACCAGCGTCTTTGTTGATTTGAATACTCTTCTTTCATCTTTCATCTCCTATCCTAATTTGAATGTTACTCCTTTTGTGCCTTTCGGGTATTCCCATTTTAAACTTTTTTTCTCGCAAACAATCCTGCAAGCTCCGCATTCAAGACAGTTTTCAAAATTCACCACCAAATTTTCATGTTCGCTGTCCCATTCGTACACATTTGCGGGACAAACATAAGTGCAGGGCTTGTTTTTGCATTTTTTGCACTGTTTAATGTCGGGTGTCAAATGCGATACCGTGTCGGGATTGTATTTTAGCGTGTATAATTTGTTTTCTATCGTCATTTCAGAATACTCCAAATAAGTTTTAACATATTCCAAATATCGCTAAACAGGCTGAATTTGCGTTCTTTAAAGAAACTTTTTATAAATTCACGGTATTTAGTGCGTTTTGGAACGCTGTCGGTCGACGTAAACATTTTGAAAAACGAATTGACTTTCCTTAAATAATAGTCGAAAAACGCGTCGCTTTTTTTGCTTGCAATCGAAATTAAATCCTTATACGTCATCAAATCCTTTAAGACAAAAGAATTTTTAAGCTTTTGCTCATAATTTTTCAAAACATTTTCGCTGAAATCGTTCAAATCAAGAGCCTCAAGCGCCGTTTCACCCGCAAGTTTTCCGCTAATCATGGCAAGGTTAGTACCCTCCCAATGCAAGTTATTGACAAGCATTGCGGCATCACCTGCTATCATGACCCCGTCAGCATAAAGTTTTGGCATCTTTTTATATCCGCCCTCGGGAATTAAATGCGCGCTGTATTCCTCCAAAACCCCGTCTTTCAAAAGCGGTTCAAGCGTCGGATGATGTTTCAAATCCTCTAAAAGCTCATACGGACGTATCCCGCGTTCCACAAGCTCGCTCAATGTTACACCAAGTCCGATTGTTACGGTTTCTTTATTAGTGTACATAAACCCTAACCCGAGCATGGAAAGCATCGCCCCGCCAAAAATCTGATGAATACACCCTTCACCCTCTTTGAGGTTAAATCTTTCGTTGATATTGTTGATTTTTATAACTTCTTTTACGCTCAATGCGACATCTTTCGGCTCAATATCTTTTCTTAACCCGATTTGCTTTGCAAGCAGCGAATTCACACCGTCTGCAAGTACGACTATGTTTGAATAGTAATCTTCAAGCTCTGTTTTGACACCGATAACCCTGTCATTTTCGGTCAAAAGCTCTCTTACAACCGTTTTTTCAACCAAATATACTCCTGCTTTTTTTGCCTCGTCAGCCATCCAGCGGTCGAATTTGGCACGAATTACCGTGTAGCTTTCACTTAATTTGTTTTTGTATGATATCGTCGTGCTGTCATATTCGCCTAAAATTACAAATTTATGCTCTGTGTTTTTGCGCTCTAAAGGTGCCGAGGTTTCAAAATCGGGAAAAATTTCTTTTGTCGGTTGTGTATATATCGCACCGCCAAACACGTTTTTGCTCCCTGCAAAGCTCCCGCGCTCAATCAGTACAACCTTTTTGCCCGAACGAGCTATCGTTATCGCACATGCAATCCCCGCAGGGCCTGCTCCGACCACTATGACATCAACTTTGTTCATAACCTTTATTATACAACAAAACCTGTTCGTTGTAAAATAGTTAATATGATTATAACTGCAGGAAAATTTAAAGGGCAAAAAATAGCCGTACCTGACGAAAATATTACCCGTCCGACCCTGTCTAAGGTGAGAATGAGCGTATTTAACACCCTGCAATCAATGATTGACGGGAAAAGTTTCTTGGATATGTATGCGGGTTCGGGGATTATGGGGCTTGAGGCACTTTCAAGAGGGTTTGAATATGCACTTGCCATTGAAAAAAACGGCAAAGCTTTTTCGGTTATAAAAAATAATTTTGAAAAATTCAACCCTGCGCCCGAGCTTATCAAAGGCGATTGTTTGAAAATTCTTCCCAAACTTGATAAAAAATTCGACGTCGCCTATATCGACCCGCCTTATTTTTCGGGGATTTATGAACAAAGTCTTCAAGTGGTCAAAAACATTTGCAAAATCGTTGTCCTCGAACACGTAACAAATTTGGATTTTACGGGGTTTGAGCTTATTAAACAAAAAAAATACGGCGATAAATTCGTCACTTTTTTAAGTCAATAAATTTTTTCATTGTATAATTGTTCTATGAACAAAAAATTGTATGTAATTTCAGGTTCATCGGGTGTCGGCAAAGGCACTGTCTTAAAAGGGTTTTTAGAAAAAAATCCCGAATTTATGCTGTCGGTTTCATGCACAACACGCAAACCCCGCAAAGGCGAAATCGACGGCGTTAACTACTTTTTCCTTTCTGACGAGGAATTTAAAAATTGCATTGAAAAAGATAAATTCCTTGAATGGGCTGAATTTGCAGAGAATTTTTACGGCACAAAGAAAAAATATATTAATCAATGTTTGGATGAAGGCAAAAACGTAATACTTGAAATTGATACAAAAGGCGCTTTGCAAGTTAAAGCAAGAATGCCGGATGCTGTTTTGATATTCATTTGTCCGCCCTCTTTTGAAGAATTGGAAGAACGCTTAAGAGGTCGTCACACAGAAGATGAACAAACCATCCAAAAACGCTTGAGCGAGGCTAAAGCTGAATTTGAAAGAGCAAAAAACTTTGATTACAAAATCATAAACGACAATGTCGAAAACGCTATTAAAGCACTTGAAAAAATTACGGGGGTCGCAAATGCTTAGAGGTAAAACTGTTTTAATCGGTATTACAGGCTCAATTGCAGCATATAAGATTTTAGAGCTTATAAGAATGTATAAACGCCAAAACGCAGACGTCAAAGTGATTTGCACACCCAATGCCTTGAATTTTGTGACCAAATTAACCTTACAGAATTTGAGCCAAAACAATGTCGCGGTTGAAGAATTTGACATACCCGATTTCAAGCCCGAACACATTTCTTACGCAGATAGCGCGGATATTATGGTTATAGCACCCGCAAGCGCAAATACTATCTCAAAAATCGCCAACGGGATTTGCGATAACCTTTTAACCTCAACGGTTTGCGCTTTCAAAAAATCCGTAATCATTGCCCCTGCAATGAATTGCAATATGTGGGAAAATCCGCTCGTGCAAGAAAATTTGATTAAGCTCAAACGGCTCGGCTATGAGATTTTAGGCCCCGAATGCGGTTTTCTGGCATGCGGATATGAGGGCAAAGGCAGACTTTGCGATTTGCAGACGATTTTTGACAAAACTGTCGAAAAACTTGGCGGGAATAAGCTTTTAGGCAAAAAAATCGTCATAACCGCAGGCGGAACGATTGAAAACATTGACCCTGTAAGATATATTTCAAATTACTCATCGGGTAAAATGGGCTTGGCGCTTGCAGATTGTGCCTATTCACAAGGCGCAGACGTCACTTTGATTTCAACATTTGACGTTGAAAGAGCTTATAACGTGGTGAAAGTCACGTCAGCTCTTGAAATGCGCGACGCAGTCCTTGTACAATTCGCTGATTGTCTTATTATGGCGGCAGCGGTCGCAGATTACAGGGTGAAAAATTACGCCGAACAAAAAATAAAAAAAACCGATGCAGATGAAATTACGCTTGAATTGGTCAAAAACCCCGATATCTTAAAAGAAGTTTGCAACAGCGAAAACCGCCCAAAATGTGTTGTCGGCTTTTGCGCAGAAAGCGAAAATTTGATTGAAAATGCCAAAACAAAATTGTCGGCAAAAAATTGCGACTTTTTGGTCGCAAACGATATTTCACGAAAAGATATAGGCTTTTCAAGCGATTACAACGAAGTTACAATATTTTCCAAAACAGGAAGTGCCGTAAAACTTGATAAAGCGCCAAAAACAGAGATTGCAAAACGGATTTTTGAGGTTATTTATGAAGTCGATAGAGAATTTTGCACCGCTAAGCCTTGCTGAGCCTTGGGATTGCTCGGGTTGGATTGTTCAAACAGGCAAAAAAATTTCAAAAATTATGCTCTGTCTGACCGTAACCGATGACGTTTTCAAACAAGCGAAAAACGCAGGTTGTGATATGATAGTTTCGCACCACCCGCTGTTTTTCGTTCCGTTTGAGTACAAAAACATTAATATCTATTGCGCTCACACAAACCTTGACCGCGCAAACGGCGGTACGACCGATGTTTTGGTTGAGGAGATTTTCGGCAAAATTAAAAGAACTACCGACGGATTTTTGCGGTATGTGGATTTTGAAATAAGCGTGACGGATTTTTTGGAAAAATTAAGAGCGATTTCGCCGAATTTAAGGTATGTGAATAATTTTGGGACAGAAAAAATAAAACGGATTGCCTTTTGTGCCGGAAGCGGTTCGGAATTTATAAATGAGGCTCAAGAAAACGGCGCAGACGCTTTTGTAACAGGTGATTTGAAATTCCACATTGCAATTGAAAGTAAAATTGCACTGTTTGATATCGGGCATTTTGAAAGCGAAATCGGAGTTTTAAAGGTGTTGGACAACCTTTTAAAAGGCAATTACACAATAGTTTATGCCAAAGAGCAAAGCCCGTTTAATTCGGTACAAAGTGAGTAAAGTGGTTACATAAGTCGTTAAGACGTTAGGACGTTAAGTCGTTAAGTTCATTTCAAGTGAATAAGTGAATAAGTGCGTTAATAAAGCGAATAAGCCAATAAGCAAATAAGCGAATAGGCACGTTCCATTAATTAGGCTTTGTGGATTGCCACGGTTATTGAAACATGCCCCCTCGCCCCTTGCGGGAGAGGGGGAGGAGCGTAGCGACGGGGGTGTGGGGTTTCTTCACAATGACATGTAAAATGTCAAGGTTACCATCAAGGTTCCCTCCCACCCTTGAGGAGCAAAGGGAACAGGCGAGCTTGCGAGCCTTGTGCCCCTCATAGCTGAGAGGAAAGGAGCGGAGCGACGAGGTGAGGGTGTCCTCAGGTACTAAAAAAATTAACTTTCTCCCTCTCCCTTGGGAGAGGGCTGGGGTGAGGGGTCAACATCTTCGCAACTACCACGGATAATCGTCCTTTATCTCCCAACCATCCATCATTATTAATGCAGTGCACCAATATCCGTAACCATTTTTTTTACATGCATAACGACTTGAACTTGTCATGATAAAATCTCTTGTGTTTTCTCCTGTTGTATTTAATGTCTGATAATCCCAATCTGAGCCGCGTGGCTCTCCGTCTCCAAATGCAACCAAACCATTTTTATGCGAAAGAAAAAATAGAAAAGTATCTTTTCCTATTCTGTTTGGTTTTCCAATCCCGTTTACATCTATTCCAATCCATATACCTCCTTCATAAATATTATTTAAATTTATTGTAATAATTGAACCATCTGCCAATGTAAAATGTGATGAGGTTATATAACTGTATGTAGTACCGTTGTAAGCATTTCCATTTAATACGGTATGGGGCGCAATGGCTTGTAATTCGCTTGATGTGTATTCTTTATCCGTTTTTAGATAAGGTTTGAAATATCTTAAGAAAAATTCATGCGCATCTAAATTCATATCCCAAGTCGTCACATATCCGTTTTCGGTTTGTGACATTTCTATTGCCTGTCTTAGTGTGCTGTAAGCTTTTTTCAACCTGACGACGGTTTCTTTTTTTTGGTAATTTTGCACCAAATTAGGAATAGTCATGGCGGCAACTATGCCGATAACGGCTAACGTCACGAGGACTTCTGCCAATGTAAATGCAAGTTTACGATTATTGTGTTGCATGGCTACGTGCGTAGCACCTTCTGCTAAAGTAAAACATTTTTTCATATTCTTATTATATGACATTTAACAGCATAAGTCAAGTATTTTAAAAAATATTGCTGTTTATGACCATTATTATGCTTTTAAACACAAATTATAATAAAAATAAGGAGCAGGCATGGGGTATTTAAAAAAGGCGTTCGGCGAGAACATAAAATTTTTGAGAAAACAAAAGGGGTTAACGCAGGAGAAGTTTGCGGAAATGGTTGATATAGACCAAAGGCAGCTTGCAAGGATAGAGGCGGGAGAGAGTTTTGCGACAGCTGAAACGATAGAGCGAATGAGTGAAAAATTAGGGGTTTCTGTCGGTGTTTTGTTTAATGTAGGAAATTCGGAAAATGATAAAATGACTTTAGAAGTCATGGAAAGATACGACAAGAATATAAAAAATTTGCTGAACGTGATAAAAAAGGCTGCATTAAACCCGAAAAAGACGGAATTTTTGCTTTTAGCTGCACAAGCATTGGAACATAAATCCGCAAGAGAGAAGTTAAAGGGGACATTGTTAGGATTTGAAATAAGTAAATCTTGACAATAAAAATTTAGCTGATAGAATAGAAATGAGCCTAATGGGGCGTCGCCAAGTGGTAAGGCACCTGGTTTTGGTCCAGGCATCCGGAGGTTCGAATCCTTCCGCCCCAGCCAAAAAGCCGACATAGTCGGCTTTTTTTGTAGGGAATCTGTTTGGGTGTAGTTAATTGAGTAGTTTGATATTTACGGTTAGTTTGATTTTTACGGAAAGTTGGCTTCCTGTTTGGATTTTAGCTGTCGGAAATAATCAAACTATCCGTTTACAAAACGGTCTTTTTGGACTTTTTTTGGATAAACGGTTAGTATGATTATTACGGAAAGTTGAATTAAAACTATTCCCCTGTCTGCATTTCGGCTGTGTGTTTGAAGTGTACGCTTAGTTTGATTATTTCGGAAAAGACCGTTTTGAAAATTAGCAAAAAATTAACACTAAGTTTCGGAAAAATTAACACCTAATTTCGGAAAAAGTAACACAAATTTCAGAAATTTTTAATTGATACAAAACAGACACAATACTCGGAAGTAGTGTTCCAATGCTTCCGAGTTGGATTTATGGTGTTTGTGCTATGAAAAGCGGATTTTGACAAGGCTGAGCGAAGCGAATGCCGTCCTTGTGAAAAATCTGACAGAATGAAGTTTTTACGAAAGGAAAAACGAAATGGAGTGCAAAGATTTTGAACCGTCAATAATCCAAGACAATGACTTATATATAAATATTAATAATGTGGCACAAGCAAAGGGTGTAACAAGCCGTTCGATAAGGTTAGAGATTAATAAACCTGAAGGCAAATATATTTCAAGAGAAATTAAAGTTAAAGGCGGAACAAGCTATGAAATATTGTTTTCGAGTTTAGAGCCTGAATT
>CANQML010000088.1 GCA_947624935.1 Candidatus Gastranaerophilales bacterium | reverse complement strand
AGCCTAATTAATGATAAGGGCTTATTCGCTTATTGGCTTATTAACTTATTCGCTTTCCGTAAACGCTTTGCGTTTACGCTCGCGGAAGTTTTAATAACCCTCGGTGTTATCGGCATTGTTGCCGCAATGACAATTCCGAATTTGGTTAATAATTACGAAAAGAAAGTCACCGTTACTAAATTAAAATTGGCGTATTCTCAACTTTACAACGCAATAAAACTTTCGGAAGTTGATAACGGTTCAATTTCGACATGGGATATGCCTTTAAATAAAGATGAGGTGTCATCTGAAAAAAACGGTAAAGAGTTTTTTGAGAAATACTTAAAAAACTATTTAAAAATATCAAAAGAATGTAGTTATGAAGAATGTGCGCCTAAAAACTTATATCTTGATGGAAGTACAAGCTCTTATGGTAAGTTTGGCTATTATTTTGTTTTAAACAACGGGACAAAGGTTAACGTATGGACAAGAGGAAATTCAAATTTGACAGAAGTAGTTGTCTATGTAAACAATAAAGATACTGAGGTCATAGGTAAAGACAGGTTTAATTTTTTAATAGTTAAAAAAGCTTCAAACAGTATTTTTGGCAAATTCACTTCAGCAGGTTTTTATCCTTACGGATACGGTTACGACAGAGAATATTTAAAAACACAAGGATACCCTTGTGCTAAAAAAGGATCTTTGACGGGAGTGTATTGTGCCGCATTGATTATGCTTGACGGCTGGGAGATAAAAGACGATTATCCGTGGTAGTTTGGATATTTTGACACCCTCACCTCGTCGCTTCGCTCCTTTCCTCTCCCATCAAGGGAGAGGAAGAAAGTTTATTTTTTAATACCTGAGGACGATTATCCATGGTAATTGCAAAGATGTTGACCCCTCACCCCAACCCTCTCCCAAGGGAGAGGGAGAAAGTTAATGTTTTGATACTTGAGGACGATTATCCATGGTAGTTGCAAAATAGCAATTACTGATTTTTTATCATATAATAAACCTATGAAGAAAATAAGCATAATCGGCTCGACAGGTTCTATAGGCACCCAAGCCTTAGAAGTTTTGGATAAGCTTCAAGATAAATTTGAGATAATTGCACTTGCAGGCGGTCACAATAAAGAGCTTTTGGATATTCAGGCAAAAAAATTCAAACCGCATTACACCGTTTTGGGTGAAGAAGGGCTTGAAAAGATTTGTTCAGACAAAGAAAACGATGTAATTTTAATGGCATGTTCCGGCAAAATCGGGTTAAGACCGACTTTGACGGCTATAAAAAACGGGATTGATATTGCGCTTGCAAACAAAGAAACACTTGTTATGGCAGGTGATATAGTTATGGCACAAGCCAAAAAACACAAAGTCAATATAATCCCCGTCGACAGTGAACACTGCGCAATTCACATGTGCATAAAAGATATTTCGCAGGTGGAAAAACTTATCATAACCGCATCGGGCGGGCCTTTTTTGCACAAATCAAAAGCCGATATCAAAAACGCAACGGTAAAAGAGGCTCTTTCTCACCCAAAATGGCACATGGGTAAAAAAATTACCGTAGACAGCGCGACTTTGATGAATAAAGGACTGGAAATTATTGAAGCGCATCATCTTTTCGGATTTGATTACGACAAGATTGAAGTAGTCGTTCACCCGCAAAGCGTTGTACATTCTGCAATCGAATACAAAGACGGAAGCGTTATTGCCCAATTGGGGCTTCCCAGTATGCACATTCCCATTCAATATGCAATATCTTACCCCCAACGTTTTGAAGGGATTAAATCAAAAAGTTTCAGTTTTGCTGAAATCGCACGACTTGACTTTGAAAAACCCGATTTTGAAAAATTCCCGTGCGTAAAACTCGCCTACGAGGCGGGAAAAATCGGTGGAACTATGACAACTTGTTTAAATGCTGCAAATGAAGAAGCCGTTTTCGCATTTTTAGACGGCAAAATAAAACTTTATGAAATTTATAAAATCGTTGAAAAAATGATGTCAGAACATCAAGTAATTCAAAACCCTTCATTAGACGAGATTTTTGAAGTCGATAAACAGGTTCGTGAAAAACTTAGCAGGATTTGAATTTACCGTTTTCATATATCAAAGTGTCGTCTGCATAGATTTTCCCGCCGTTTTTCATATTTTTGATTAAATCCCAATGAAGTCCGGAGACATTTTTGCCGCCTGTTTCGGGGTAAGACGCACCGCATGCCATGTGGATTGCACCGCCGATTTTTTCATCAAATAATATGTTTCCCGTAACCTGCTGTATCATATCGTTTGTGCCGATTGCGATTTCACCGATACCGCGCGAACCTTCATCCATATCAAGCATTGAATTTAAAAATTCTTCGTTTTTCTCGGCAGTGGCTTTGACTACCTTGCCGTTTTCAATTTGAAGATGAACCCCCTGCGCCTCGTTTCCGCGATAATTTTGCGGGTAATCAAAGTAGATTTCGCCGTTTATACCGTCCTCTACAGGGGATGTGAAGATTTCACCGTCAGGGTAATTGTTCATCCCCGAACAGCTTATCCACTTTCTGCCCTCGACATTAAATGTTATATCCGTTTTTTCGCCCGTTATGTGCAGTTTTTTAACGTTATTTAAGTAATTTGCCCACTTGGTTTGCTTTTCGTCAAGCTCTTTGAGCATTTTAACAGGGTCGTCTAAGTCTAAATAGCAGGATTTGAAAAGAAATTCACTGTATTCATCAAACGACATTTTGGCTTCTTGCGCCAGAGCATGGGTTGGTACATCTGCGATAACCCACTTTGCCTCGCCTTTTGCCGAACGGTTCATCAATAATTCGGACAAAAATTTTGTCGCTTTTCCTCTGCGTGCAAGTTTGCTCAAATTAGCCTGCGCCAAATTTTTGGTGTTTAAAGGCGCACCCAAAGAAATGAATTTGTCTGCTTTTTCGTACTCTAATACAGTCATGGGGTCAACGTAATCAAGTTGTTCATCTGATGCGTATTTTAAAAACACTTCCGTCATATCACCAAATGACGTTCTAACTAAAGGATTTGCACCGCGCTCAAGAACTCTTTTGTATATTGCTCTCACAAGTTCTTTTGCATAAATGCTTTCGGCGCGAATTACCACCAAATCGCATTTTTGCACATCGGTTGAGTAATCAACCAAAACTTTTGCGTATTTTTCCCAAATGTTTTGCACTAATCCTCCAATGATTCATGCCCCGACTTGTGCGATTTCAATAATACACCGCGTTTTGAGGTTTGTATAAATTCAATCATTTTTTCTATGTATTCGTTTGAGGGGATTTCCGCCCTGATTTTTTCAATTGCTTGAGTTGTGTTCAAATCTTCGCTGATAAGAAGTTTAAATGCCTCATTTACGGCTGTTCTGACCTCTTGCGGAACACCTCTGCGTTTCATTGCAATAACATTAAGCCCTCTTGGAACAGGAGGTCTGCCTTCGCCTTTGGAATAGGGCAAAATGTCTTGACGTGATGCTGAAAACCCGCTTATGATAGCCATATCGCCAATTCTGATATTTTGGTGGAAAACGCTCATTCCGCCGACAAATGCGCCAAAACCGACGTGTACGTGTCCGCCGAGCGTTACAAGGTTCGCTAAAATGACTTCATCAGCCAAAACGCAGTTATGCGCAACGTGTGAACCCACCATTAGCAAGCATTTGTTACCTATTCTTGTCGTAAAATCACCGCAGGCAGCGCCTCTGTGAACGGTTACGTTTTCTTTGATTATTGTATCGTTACCTATTACGACTTTTGTTTCTTCGCCTTTGTAGCCTAAATCCTGCGGCTCAGAACCAATTGTTGCAAACGGTGAGATTGTGCATCTTTCGCCGATTTGGGCATGTTCTATAAAAGCGTTTGCTATAACTCTTGTTTTACTTCCTATTTTAACGTTTTCACCGATAACCACATAAGGTCCGATGATTGCATCGTCTGCTATTTGAGCTGACGGGTGGATAACTGCTGTTTTGTCTATCATATTAAACCTCTCTTTAAATGATTATATTACAAAATCCGCCCGCTCTCAATATTTTAATATTATCTTTATATAGAGTCTTAGTCAGAACATTTATGCTTACCGTCCCATGAAAGTTCATCCGGACAGTGCAGGTAGTCCATATTGCCGTTATACACTATCCATTCTGTGCAGCCCCAACCTGTTTCATAACAGGTTAATTTTAAGTTTGAGTCTGATTTTACACCGCAGCATGGAATTATTTTATCTTTGTAACCATTAAATTGAAAAAAGTCCGTTCCCCATTTGTTAGGCGGAAGTTTACCGTTTACATCATAATAAATTTGAAACAATGTTTCAGCACTGCCACCCCTAAAGGTTAACGCCGAACCGTCCTCTAACCGCACACTATAATACGACTCAGAAGTGTATCCGCCATAACTATCATGATTTTGTCGAGAATATTTATCGGATATACAACCTTCGTCCCCCGAACATATCTTGCTGACTTTTAAATTTTTCTGAAAAATATCAAATACTTTTACAGCACCGTCATGATTATTTACATACGTTTCATCAACATCATTATCAACTTTGTACAAAGCATACGCTTGGCTTAGCGTTGAATACATTTTTTTAACCTTTGTTACGGTAACTTTTTCCTGATAACTTTGCACCAAATTTGGTATGGTCATCGCGGCAACAATGCCGATGACGCCGAGGGTGATTAGAGTTTCCGCCAAAGTAAACGCAAAGCGTTTACGTAAGTGAGTAAAGTGAGTGAAGTGGTTAATAAAAGTGAATAAGCCAATAGGCGAATAAGCGAATTCTTGCTCGCTCGCGTTAAACGGGTCTGCGCTTGTCGTCTGCAATGACTTTGTCATTTTCGACGACAAAGCTCGCCCTCTGCTCGCTCGCGCTAAGCCCTTTACATTAAACTGACTTTGTGAGATGCCACTGTTATTTAGACGAACCCTCTCCCTAACCCTCTCCACTTGGAGAGGGAACTCTTCACTTCTTCCTCTCCCGATTTGGAGAGGATACAGTTGTGCGAACGCAGTGAGCTTACAACTGTTGGTGAGGGTTCTTCTTTGGATTGCGTCACGACTATCGTCTTGCTTTGTTACATTTTCTTTTACTAATTCTTTTGTCATATTTTTATCCTTTCATTTCCTTGTTGGGCTGAAAGCCCAACCTACATAAACTTTACATTAAGCAGGCTTAGTAAAACGCCATGACTTTGCGATTGCGACGCTCCGCTCGCATGACCCCTCACCCCAGCCCTCTCAGCTTTGCAAGCAGGGTCACAAAGCTCGCAAGCTCGCTTGTTCCCTTTGCTCCGCACGAAGGTCAATTCGACGGGGCGAGGGAGTGTGTTTAACTCATTTACTAATTCCTTTGCATTGTTCTGTTTTTTCATTTTGATTTCTCCTATATTGTTTCTACATCTATTTCAGTTTATATTCTGTTTCGCACTTATTCGCTTATTGGCTTATTCGCTTATTCACTTTTTAACCGACTTATCGTCTTAACGTCTTATCGTCTTAACGACTTTTCTCAAACATGCCAATTCACTTTTTCCCCTTTCCAAATTCAACATTACCACAAAATGGATTTAAAATCCATAATGTTAAGATATTGTATCAGATAATTGAAAAATGAACGAAAATATTTTGAATAACTTTAGAGAAAATTTAATAGCATTGAGAAAATCTAAAGGATGTTCCTGCAAATTACTTTCAGAACTTATAGGGTGCGATTCTTCATATATAAGCAAAGTGGAAAACGGCAGGATTGTACCCACTATCGATAAACTTATAGCTATCGCAAATTACTTTGAAATTAATTTTACAGATTTGTTTAAAAATTAGTCCAGCAAAAGCGCAAACGCTAAATTCTCCGTTATCGTTTGCATATTCATGTTTAATTTGTACTCTTTTTTTGCCTTCTCCACCGATTTTAAATCCTTGATTAACTTTATTATAAGTTTTCTGTTCCCTGAATTTGCCCTCAAAAGCTCTGCCAGATAATTTTGCATTTGAACAAAAACTTCATCAGGCTCGTTATCTTTTACAAGCTCATTCATCTCATCCGTAAATTCCAAAACATCTTCACGCCCCGTATAACCCGTTAGTAAATCTTTTACCAGCTCGTAATTTTTAGGCTCGTCCTTCATCGACGGCACAAAAAAGCACTGTGAGCGCGAAACCACCGTCGATATCATATCCGTTATATCTTTGGTTAAAAATATAAATGTCGTATTTTCAGGCGGTTCTTCAAATGTTTTCAACAAAGCGTTTGCCGCATCGGTAGAAAAGTTTGTAGGGTTTAATCCTTGAGGATTTCCGTCTTTATCCCTGTCACAAAAAATCAAAACCCTGTGGTATTCGCTCGTCAGTGTTAAATCGTTCTTAATCGCTCTTGCCTGACTGATTGAAAACATAGTTTTGGACTCATCATCCGACGGTTTGTTGTCTATTTTTGAATAGGTAAGCACGGCAGGATGCGCATTTTGCCTTATCCAATTGCAGTTTAAGCAATCGCAATCGGGGCTTGCATCTTTTTTACAGTTTGAAATTCTTGCTATCTCAAGCGCAAGCTCATATTGCGCCTCAAAATCATTCCCCCAAAAAAGAATACATGGTGCAATCGTACCTTTTTTAAAATAATTTATTAAAAACGGATATTTATCTGAACAAGGCATTTTCGACCTCCTGTTCAACATCAAGCGACATGCCCGATTTAATATTAAATTCCGCCTCGGTTAAATTCCGCTTAAGTTTCACCAAATCTTTTAAGTTGGTATTTTTGAGTTTTTGCAGGCTCAATTTTACCACATATTCGTGCTGTCCGGTAAGTTTTGAAAGCTCAAATGCACTCAATTTCGATGATTTCGCCTTTAAGGTAATCCATTTTCTAATCATTGTTTGAAGTGCCGACACTATTTCAAGGCAGTATTTTTTTTCAAGAAGTTTTCTGTATTCCAAAAGTGCCTTGTCTTTTTCACCCGTCATTAAATAATCCGAAAACGCAAATAAATCTTCGTTTGAAATACATAATTCGTTTAACATTTTTTTGGTAATTTTTTTATTCGGATAGGCAAAAAGTTTGAGCTTATCAAGCTCGCCGTTGATTTGGCGCAGGTTATTCCCGATTTGCGAAATAATTGCATTCACCGCATCTTTTTCAAGTTCTAAATCTTTTGATTTGGCAAATTTTTTAATTCTTCCCTCAAGTTCTGCTGTTTTATATGTCGGAATTGACGGAAAATCTTTCACGTTATATTTTGATAATAGTTTGAAAAGTTTTTTCCGGCTGTCGGGTTTCTTGCCTTCGTTTCTCGGATAAATTGCAAGCATTACAATATCCGTATTGTCACTATTGTCCTCAAGCGCTTCTTCAATTTGTTTCATTTCCTTGTCCTCAAAAGTCTTTGAAAAATAACTTTCGCACTTGATTACAACAAGCATCTTCCCAAACATCATCGGCTGCATACGCAAAATTGAAATTAAATCCGAAAATTTGGGATTGTCAAAAGTCTTAAAGCTCATTTCAAGAAAATTTTTGTCCAGTCCTTTTTTGAACTTTAAAACTTCCTGCTCAATATCAAATTCTTCATCTCCATAGAAAAAATACACAGCCATATTAATATATTATAACAGAATAAAAGAAATGTTAATAGATAACCTTGTTGCCCGAATAAACATTATCTCATATAATTAAGTTATGAAGAAATTTGACTCGTTTAACAGGTTTCAAGATGCCGTAATTATAACAAACAAGCTTGGCGAAGTAGTTTTTAGAAACAACTCGTTTAAGCGATTGTTCAAAAACTTCACTAACCTTAAAAAGTTTTCTCACAACATGAATTTTGACATCTGCCCGCTAAACAGTGAAAATATTGAAATATATTCGCCGATTTACCATGCCTTAAGCTCTAAAGAAAATTTTTTCGCACTTGTGTCTTATGAATTTGCGCAAAATAAGATTAAGTATTTTTATCTGACGGCGGTCAAGAGACTTAAATATACTGCGATTTTTTTGACCGATGTGACCGCCGAAAACACTCTCAATGATTTAAAAAATCAAGTGGATGAAATAAATTATAAATATAAAAAACTTGAAGAAGAAAATAACGAGCTGCAAAAAATTCGTGCAAAAGCCCAATCGCAGGCAATCCGTATTGCGCTTATTAATAAAATGTCAAATATCATAAGAGAATCAATGGACATTTCAAAGATTTTAAACTCTGCGCTGTATGAATTGGCAATGATGTTTGGCGCATTCAAAGCATACTATGCAACAAACAACGACGGGGAATTTAAGATAGAAGAAATTTACGGCGGAGATGAAAAACCGTCGGTTAAATTTGACGAAAACACTTATCAGCAAATACTTTCGGGCGAAATTTCAGCGGCAAGATGTCTTGTGGAATACTTAGGCGCACAGCCTTTTAAACAACCGGTAATGCGTATAATCGTTCCGGTTTTTCATTTGCAAAAGCTTATCGGGGTTTTGGTTTTATTAAGCTATCAAAAACGTGAATTGACGGAAGAAATTGAAATTTTAGAGGCGATTTCATCGCAATTAGGCAACGCAATAATACGTGCCGAGCTTTACCAGAATAATATAAAAACCGTAAAAGAATTAAAAAATACGCTAAAAGAATTGAAAGAAACTCAGGTTCAGTTAATAAATTCGGAAAAAATGGCATCACTGGGTCAGCTTGTTGCAGGAGTCGCACACGAAATTAACACACCCGTCGCCTCCATAAAATCAAATAACGCAATACTTTCAAAGTTTATTGTGCAAATTAAAGACAAAGAAATTGCACAAATGATGAAAGAAATAAACGAGATTGATTATGAAGCTATACAGAGAATAAATAATATGGTAATTTCATTAAAAAAATTCGTAAGGCTTGATGAGGCAGAACTTCAAGAGGCGGATATTAACAAAGAAATTGATTTAACTTTGGATTTGATAAGGCATGAAACAAAAAACCGAATTAATATCAAAAAACATTACGGAAATTTACCGATGATAAAATGCTATCCGAATATGCTAAATCAAGTTTTCACCAATATTTTGATTAACGCATG
>CANQML010000087.1 GCA_947624935.1 Candidatus Gastranaerophilales bacterium | reverse complement strand
GGGGGGGGGTAGCCACCTTAATCTCTCTTATACTCTGTGTTTTCAGCTTTTCTCTTTCCATACGTACATTATATACACTTTATCAAATCTTGTCAAGAGCTTTTTTGTATCAACAAAATTATTTGTGTCTTGCGCCATAAGATTCATGCACATCCACAATAGATATAAACGCTTTCGGGTCGATTTCTTTTATTATCTCTTTCATTTTAGCCATTTCAAGCCTTGAAATTATGCAATAAATTATAGTTTTGTCAATTTTTGAATAGCCGCCCTGACCGTAAATATAAGTTATTCCAATATCAAGTCTTTCAATCAGCGCCTGACCGATTTCGTAAGACTTGTCGCTGATAATTCTGACCGATTTTGAGCTGTTAACACCTTCCATTACAACGTCAATGACCTTATAGGCGATAAAATATGTCAACATTGAATACATCGCCTTTTCCCACCCGAAAACAAGTCCTGCACCGCAATATATAACAATATTCAAGCCCATTATAAATTCACCGACCGACAATCCCCATTTTTTGGATAAAACCAGCGACAAAATTTCCGTACCGTCAAGCGAACCTTCGTTTTTCAAGATTATGCCGACGCCCGTTCCCAAAACAATTCCGCCAAAAACGGTTGCCAAAAGCTGGTCGGTCGTAACAACATGCCCGCTAAATACATTAAGGGCAAGCGAAAATATAATTACCGCATAAAAAGTTTGAAATACAAACTTTTTGCCCATTTTAGTAAATGCCAATAATATAAAAGGCAGGTTGATTAATACGACAAGCAAGCCCAGATTGACTTTTGAAAGGTAGCTTGCAATCATGGAAATACCGATTACACCGCCGTCAATTATGTTGTTCGGCAATAAAAACCCTTCGATTGCGCCCGCCGCAATAAATGCACCGCATGCAAGAAAAAGCATCTTTCTGATTAATAAAGCTATTTTTATTTTTAATGGAATGTTATTCATTTTTTCTTTATAAAATTATTAAAATTAAATACGGGCTTTTTAGGTTCATCAGCCTGTTTTACACCTAAAATATTTTCCAAATCGGTTTTTAAAGTTACCAAATCATCGTACTTTTTAAGCGTTCCGTCCATTGAAATTGAAACATCGCCTGTTTCTTCCGACACAACCAAACAAGCGGCATCGCTGACTTCGGTCATTCCGATTGCGGCTCTGTGACGGGTTCCGTATTTCCAACTGAGCTTGGGGTCTTCTGTGAGTGGCAAAAGAACTCCTGCCGAAATGATTTTTTCACCGCTTATGACAACCGCACCGTCATGTAGCGGGGTATTGGGGTGAAAGATTGTTAGCAAAAGCTCTGTTGAAACATCCGCATTCAATTCGGTTCCGACATCAAAATAAGTGTTGCTCAAATCGTTTTGAAACACAATCAAAGCGCCCGTATGGGATTTTGAAAAATATTTAACTGATTCGATAATTTCTTTTACAACGTCAATTTGTCTTGTACCCGAGCTTTGGTTTGAAAAAAGTCTTTTCATAATGTCGGCTTGCCCTAAAAACCCCAAAAGCCTTCTAAGTTCCGGCTGAAATATGACAATCAAGCTCAATGATACAAGCGTTACGACGGATTTTAAGAATACGCCCAAAATCTTTAAATCAAGCCTGATGAGTATTTCGCTGAAAATCCAAAAGAACACCAGGAAAAATGCACCTTTTACGAATTTTTCCGACTGAGTTCCCTTGATGAATTTTTGATACAAAACAAGCAAAAATACGGCAATAACGGCTATTTCAAAAATATTTGTCAAGTTAAAAGACAATTCCATGGCTGTTATTAAGTTTTGAATGTATGCCGTAATATCTGATATCATTTTTTCAACCTGTCAGGGATAACATCGTGTGAAATTAAATCTTCTAACGTTTCCCTTATCTCTATAATATCAGATTGTGAATTATTTACAAGTACCATAGCAGGTTTTTGTACTCTGTTGTAATTCGATGCCATGGAATAATTGTAAGCCCCTGTGTTCAAAACGCACAATATATCGCCTTCTTCGGGATTTGGCAAATTTATGTTTTTTATTAAAATATCTCCCGACTCACAAAATCTTCCCGCAATTGTAACCTTTTGTAAAGAGATTTCTTCTTTATTCACAATAAATGCGCTGTAGTCTGCGCCGTACATGGCGGGTCTGGGGTTATCCGCCATACCGCCGTCGATTGCCACGTATTTTGTACCGTTTGGAACCTGTTTTGAGCTTCCGATTGTGTATAAAGTCACGCCCGACGTTGAAATTATACTCCTTCCCGGTTCTAAAATAAGTGCGGGCGGGTCGATTTTGTATTTTTCGATTGCTTTTTCAAGCGAAGTTAAAATCTTTTCAGCAGTTTCATAAATTGAAGGCGGGCAGTCATTTTCTGTGTATTTTACGCCTATACCGCCTCCAATATTGATTTCATCAAGCTTTAAATTATATTTTTCGTTTATTCTTGCAAGTTCTTTGACCAAAATTTCAATCTCATCGGAAAACACTTTTGTTTCAAAGATTTGTGAACCTATATGGGCGTGAAGCCCTCGGAGCGTGAGGTTTTCGCATTCCGTCAATATAAGCTCAACCGCCTCGTCAATCTGACTTAAATCAAACCCGAATTTTGAATCAATCTGACCCGTTTGTATGTATTCGTGGGTGTGGCATTCAATCCCCGGAGTTATTCTAAGAAGTATATCAACAGATTTGCTTTTTGCAAGCTCGTTTAAAAGCGATATTTCAAAAAAGTTATCGACCGAAATTCTACCGACGCCCAAATCAAGCGCCAGAGAAATTTCGTCAAAAGACTTGTTGTTGCCATTAAATAATACCTTTGACATATCGGCACCCGATTTATATATCGTGAAGATTTCGCCTCCCGATACCGCATCAAACCCGAAACCTTCGCTTGCGACTATTGATGAAACAGCCGTGTTGCAAAGTGCTTTTGAAGCGTAGAGCATTTTGACTTTTTCATACTTTGAAAACGCCGATTTGTAATCTTTACAGATATTTCTGATTGTTTGTTCATCAATTACGTACAAAGGTGTTCCGTATTTTTCGGCAAGCCCGATAACGTCACAGCCGCCTATTTCAAGCCTGCCGTTTGAATTTGTCCGCATAGTTAAGGGTTTTAAAAATTGGTTTGTCGACTTCATAAAACAATATTAACACCAAAGGGCAAAAACCGCAATGAGCGAATAGTACACCATAAGGTTTCTTGCCTTTAAAAGCCTGAAATAAAATTCTTTAACATCCTCACCGCATTTGAAAGACCAAAGTGATTTATAGAGATTAAAAATAAGCGGAATAAGCAAGAACGTAAGGAAAAACAGATAATTTTTGCTTATAAAAATATAAACAATAGTAAAAAGATACCCCAACCCGTAGACAACCCAAACCCCGTTAATCGCCTTTTTTTTATCGCCGAGCCTTGAACACAGTGTTTTTTTGTGTGAAACCACATCACCCTCAAAATCCAATACCGTATGAACATACATCAAACCAATCGTAAACATCACAACCGCAAACGACAAAATAAAAACTTCAAACGAAAAGTTTTGGGTCATAACGTAATAAACGCCCTCAAACAAAAGCGGTCCAAACGTAATTCCGACGGCAAGTTCACTCAAACCGATTTTTGAAAGTTTTGAATAAGACAACACAAAACTTCCACCCAAAATCGCAAGCCAAACAACCGCAAACCCCGCTTTAAAAGCCAAAATCGCCCCTATTATAAAAGCAATCGAACAATAAATGATAACGACTTTCAAAACGTCATTCAAAGTCGCCTCGCCGTTTTTGATGTATTCGCATTTGCATTGCTGGGTCAATTCGGGGGAATTTTTATAATCCGCATAATCGTCAAAAAGGTTCGTTGCAAGCTGACAGCAGGATATTGCAATAAGCGCCAAAACCCCGTTTACAATACTTCCGCCCTCATTTAAAGCATATACAAAAATTATAAGCCAAGACATAATTGTCATCGGAAGCGAGAAAATACGTGAATTTTTTAGCCAAAACCAAACTGTTTTAATCATTTTAAAAGGTTTTCCATTCCCTTAACCACTTCGTAATTAGCACCGCTTTCAAGAATTTCTTCTGCGCTAAGCCCGAAAAGCGTAATTAGCCCCCAGGCGTCTTTGTCGCCCGTATTAAGCATTTCGGCAGCCAAATCCGCCGCCTCATTTCTTGAAAGATTTGAGAACCTGTCATTTATGCCCAGATGTAAACTTCGTTTTTTAGCTTTTCCCATAGAATTTCTCAAATGCCAACAGCGCTGCGCCTATCATGCCGGAATGGTTACCGGCAGAGGCTTTAACGACTTTTGTCGGTGTGGTAACTATTTGTTTGTTGACTTCATCGGTCAGATAATCCGTATCGACAAATTCCGCCATAGAGCCTGAAAGCACGACACAATCAGGGTCAAACAGATTTGCAAGCCCGACAATCCCTAAAAGAATATCGTCCTGCCAGCGGTCGAATATTTTTTTCATAATCGGGTCGGTTTTGTAAGCGCCGATTATGTCATAAGTTGTGATATCGGGGTTTGAAGATATTTCTTCGCCCGTAAGTTTCAGCCCTGTGCCTGATGCGTAAATTTCAAAACAATCCCAAGCCCCGCAGGTGCATTTTCTTTTTTTATCGGTACGCATTTTAAAGTGCATTTCGCCCGCAGCACCGTTTTTGCCTTTCAATAACTTACCGTTCACGATAATTCCGCCGCCGACGCCTGTTCCGAGTGTCAACATAACAGAATTTTGGCAATTTTTCGACGCTCCGATTTTATATTCTGCCCAAGCCGCACAATTTGCATCGTTTTCAACAAAAACGGGTTTGTCACTCAGAGCTTGAAAATCCGTTTTCGGGTACTCTTTTACTATGTTCCCCGTTGAGCCTAAAATCCTTGTGTTATCGTTATTTACAGCCCCACAGGTGGAAAACGCAACGACATCAAAGTCATGATTTGCAATTATTTTTTTAAATGTTGCAATTATCTCATCGTAAGTCTTTGGGGTTGCATATTTTTCAACGTCCGATACGATTTGACCTTTTTCGTTAATCAAAGCGGAATAAATTTTAGTTCCGCCGACATCTATTGCAAGAGCCTTCATCGAATTGCCCCCACAAACCTTTTTGTAATAAGCTGCGGACGGGTAATTGCAGAGCCGATTACAACAGAATGCGCGCCGAGTTCAAACGCATGCTTAACATCTTCGGTTGTCCAAATTCTCCCTTCCAAAAATACAGGGATTTTAACGGCTTTTACAAGTTTTTCAAGCAGTTCAAAATCAGGACCCGCAGGCGAATTTTGAGATTCCAACGTGTAGCCCGCAAGCGTGGTTGATAAAATATCCGCGCCGAGTTTTTCCGCCTCAATACCTTCTTCAAACGTTGAAATGTCCGCCATTGCAATTTTTTTGTTGATATGAATATATTTAATCATCTCAGGCAGACTGTTTTTGCGTTTTCTTTGAGTGGCATCAAACGCGATTATATCGGCGTTTGCATCGACAAGCTTTATAACATCGTCAAGGGTCGGTGTGATATAAACAATTTCTTTAAAGTTTGCCGGAATAACATCGGGTTTTGTAATCCCGATAACGGGAATATCCGTAATCTTTTTTGCATCTTTCACATCTCTGACACCTGCAACACGAAGTCCGCCCGCACCGCCTTTTACGACGGATTTTATCATAGCGGGAATACAATTGTACAAAGGCTCGTTCGGCATAGCCTGAACAGACACGACGACCTTGTTTTTTAAACGATTAACCGTATTCATAAAAGTATTATATCCCAAAAAAAGTTTTTAGGTTATAATTGATTTGGGAGTTAAAATATGAAAAAAATAAAATATATGTATTTAACACGTGATGTTGAAGTTTATGAGCGCGAAAACGGACATACAATAGTTTTGGCACACAAAGAAGGCGAATTGGCGAACGTAAGCACCTGGGTTAAAACGGGTTCAATAAACGAAACCGACAAAAATAACGGGATTTCCCACTTTTTGGAACATTTAATGTTCAAAGGCACGCACAAACACAAAGCGGGCGAGTTTGACAGGACACTGGAGGCAAAAGGCGCTATAGTAAACGCCGCAACATGGAAAGATTACACATTTTATTACGTAACCTTACCCAAAGGCGAAAACAATTGCGATTTGAACCTTGCAATCGAGCTTCACGCCGATATGATGCTTGACCCTGTTTTACCTTATGAAGAAATCGGCGCACCGTTTGATATTAACGACAAAGCAGTTACCGACAAGCGCGAACGCCACGTGGTTATTGAAGAAATCAGAATGCGCAAAGACCAATCGTGGACAAAAGTTTATAACACATGCAATTTTAACATGTACACAAACCACCCTTACAAACGCGATGTAATCGGAACTCCCGAGATAATTTCGAAAGTCACAAGAGATGATATAATGGAGTATTACAACACATTCTAC
Organism: Candidatus Gastranaerophilales bacterium; assembly: GCA_947624935.1. Lineage (GTDB taxonomy): Bacteria > Cyanobacteriota > Vampirovibrionia > Gastranaerophilales > Gastranaerophilaceae > SIG32. The sequence continues at coordinate 2,601 of CANQML010000087.1, read as the reverse complement.
ACTCCTCAAAATATGACAACGATTATTGTCGGCGATTTTGACCACGATGAAATTTTGAAAAAAGTCGAAAAAGAATTTGATTTTAAAGGCAGAAAAAACACTCCCATGCCTGTATTTGAGCTTGACAAACCTGTTTCAAAATACGTTGAAGAAACATCACAAATAAATACATCTTATGCGATGTTCGGCTGGCTCGGTCCAAAAGCAAGCGACTTAAAATCCACAATATGTCTGGACTTAATCAGTATAATTTTCGGCGACGGAACAAGCTCAAGGCTTTATCAAAACCTTGTAGAAAAGCCCGACGAGCCGATTTTCAATATGATTAGCACCGAACACTATGAATTTAGAGACGGAAACAACTTCTTTATTCAGGCAAACTTCAAGCCCGACAAAAAAGACGAGGCACTAAATCTTATAAAACAAGAGCTTGCAGGGCTTTTGACAAATAAGATTACAATGGAAGAACTTGAAAAAGCGAAGAAAAAATCAAAAACGAAGTTTGCTTATTCTGCCGAAACGGTTTCCGAAATCGGAGAAAACATCGGGTATTACACGACCGTTTGCGGCGATTTAAAGCTTATTGAAAACTATCTGATTGATTTAGAACAAATAACAATAGCGGACTTGGAAGATACAATCAAAAAATATCTTGATATAAACAATGCCGTCATTTCGGTTCTGGTGCCGGAGGGTAAATAATGGAGCTTGAAGAAGTACGGCAAAAATGTTTGAAATGCCAAAAATGTCCGCTTTGCAAAACAAGAACGAACATAGTATTTTCAGGCGGTGTGCCAAACAACAAATTAATGCTTATAGGAGAAGCCCCGGGGTATTATGAAGATCAAAAAGGCGAACCTTTTGTCGGAAAAGCCGGACAATTACTGGACAGAATTTTTGCATCGGTCGGGCTTTCAAGGCAAAAAGATGTTTATATCTGCAACACCATAAAATGCAGACCGCCCGATAACCGCGACCCTTTGCCGGAAGAAAAAGAGGCTTGCAGAGAATATTTGGATGCGCAAATAGATATTTTAAAGCCGAGAATAATACTTTTGTGCGGCAGAGTTGCGGTAAATTCAATTATGGGAACAACGCAAGGCATAACAAAAATCCGGGGAAAATGGTTTGAAGGTCCGAATTTTTCAAAGATGATGCCGATTTTCCACCCGTCGTATCTTTTAAGAAACGACAGCAGGGAAAAGGGAAGCCCAAAGTGGCTTATGTGGCAGGACATTCAAGAAATCAAACGGGTTTATGATATGCTCGACGATGCTATTTAAACGGGTTGCAATCGTCGGGAAACTTCCAACCGTTAAGCTGTGCTTTTTTTAAACATGGCAGATTTTCTTCCGTTCCATCCCATTCGTAAGGAATGCGCGGTTCAAAACCTTTACCTAAAAGATATTTACAGCGCTCACCTGCACAGTTGCTAACGTAAAAATTAAAGCCAAATACATCTTTACCGCTGGTTTGATGATTTTTATCTTTGACATGCGAACCTACGGGATAAATGAACACATTTCTTACCGAGGATGTAAATGCCGCTGTGGAACCGTCGGCGAAATTTACTAATAATCCTCCTTGTTGATTTGAAGGATTAGGATTAAAATAATTCGGGTCATATTCATATCCCGTTATCTTTAGATATGGCTTAAAATACTGTTCAAAAATAGGAACCAAGCATTCTTTAGTGTAGTTATCCGAATAAGAACATTTATTTTCAAAGCGCCAGTATTTTTTATCGCCGTTGTCGATTTCAGACAGCGCAATAGCGTTATTCATGACGCTGTAAAACTTCGCCAATCTTGTTTCAGCAACCTTTTGTTGGTATTTATTCATAACCGTTGGGATAGTCATTGCAGCAACAATGCCAATGACGCCCAACGTGACGAGAACCTCAGCAAGGGTGAAAGCGGTTTTTTTGAAGTGAGTAAGGTGAGGTGGCAAGCCACTTTCCACATTGGATTTTGCATAATAGCATTCGTCATTGTAACGATCCCTCACGCTCTCCACTAGGAGAGGGAACTCTATACTTCTTCCTCTCCCGATTTGGAGAGGATTGCAGTTGTTCACGAGTTTACGAGTGTTACAACCGCAGGGGCGGGGTTCGTACTTGCCCATTGTGAGTGACCATTCACATTTGGAGTTTGTATAATCGCACACGTCATTGTGAGGAAACCCCACACCCCCGTCGCTACGCTCCTCCCCCTCTCCCGCAAGGGGCGAGGGGGTATTCTTTACTACTAAATGTGTTACCTTTGATTGTTTTTCTTTTGTCATAATTTTTGTCCTTTCTTTATTTTACTGTTGGGCTGAAAGCCCAACCTACATACTACAAATATGGATTGCTTCGTCACTTCGTTCCTCGCAATGACGTGTGACGCCATGACCTTGCGATTGCGACGCTCGTTACACTCGCTCGCAATGACATATTTGTTAAAAGCCCTATGTGGTGAGTGGCTTGCCACCTCGCAATGACGTACGCCATTATGCAAAACCCAATATGGAAAGTGGCTTCGCCACCTCACCTTACTCACATTAAATCCGCCTCCGGCAAGACACCGCAAGCGTTTCAACCCTATAAATTCGCCAAAAATC
>CANQML010000086.1 GCA_947624935.1 Candidatus Gastranaerophilales bacterium | reverse complement strand
AGACCCGTTTAACGCGAGCGAGCAAGAATTCGCTTATTCGCCTATTGGCTTATTCGCTTTTAGTAACCACTTCACTCACCTTACTCACTTAGCGCGAGCGAGTAACGGCTGGAAAATCCCTGAAAACTACCCTTACAAACTTTAGCCTTTTGTGCTATTATTAACGTAATGGCACAAGGTCAAGTTTATAAAATCCATTCAGACTTTTACTACGTCGACGACGGAGTAAAAATCGTTACCTGTAAAATCCGTGAAGTTTTGAAAAAACAAAAAGAACGCATTTTAACAGGCGATTTTGTCGAATTTGATAACGGGTTTATAACAAATATTATGAAACGGAAGAATTTCATCTCCCGCCCGAGCGTCGCAAATATTGACCAAATCGTAATCGTATCTGCGCTGAAAGAGCCTGATTTGAACCTTCAGCAGCTTAATCGCTATATCGCACTTGCAAAATACCATAATATTGAGGCTGTTTTATGCTTCAACAAAAATGATTTGGATTTTGAAAAAGATTTGAAAGACAAAATCACAACCGTTTATAAAAATTACAAGATTGTTTTCACATCAGCCACCGAACACAAAGGACTAAAAGAATTTGAAAGGCTTTTAGACGGGAAAACGAGTGTCTTATGCGGCGGTTCGGGCGCAGGAAAATCGAGTTTGATTAATGCACTCAACCCGAATGTAAATATGAGAACAAAAGCCGTGAGTGAAAAACTTATGCGAGGAACTCATACAACGCGGCATTGCGAAATAGTTAAAATCAATGATAAGTCAAGAATTGTCGATACTCCGGGGTTTAGTAACGTAAAATTTGATTTTATTATGCCCGGGGAAATTGATTTATTATTTGATGAAATTTCACAATTTAAAAATGGTTGTAAATACAAAGATTGCCTTCACATAAATGAAAACGGCTGTGCCGTAATTGCAAATCTTGATAAAATCCCGCCGTCACGCTATGAAAGTTATCTTGCATTTGTTAGTGAGGCAAAAGAGTATAAAAAGCGTGTGCAAAACGAGGGCAAAAAAGTTGAGCAGTCTAAAAAGCTGATAAATAACAAACATGTAGTAAAAATAAGCGGTAAAAAACGTGAAAGTGCAAGAAATACTATTAAACAAAATATAAGGAACAATTACGATGATTGAACTTGTAAATCAAAATCTTGAAAAATACATGGAAATAAAAGAACCCGAAGAACTATTTAAATCAATGAGATATACGGTTTTGTTACCGGGAAAAAGGTTAAGACCGTTGATGTGTCTTGAAACATGCCGTATGCTTGGCGGAAATATTGACGATGCCATGCCAACAGCCTGTGCAATTGAAATGTTACATGCCCAAACTCTTATCCATGACGATTTACCATGTATGGATAACGACGATTTCAGGCGCGGAAAGCCGACAAACCACAAAGTTTTTGGCGAATCCACGGCGGTTTTGGCGGGAGATGCGCTGTTAACCTTTGCGCCGCAGGTTATTGTAAAATATTCCAAAAATTTAAAACCCGAAAAATTATTAAAGATTTTAGGCGAATATTTTAATTATGCGGGCGCTTATGGCGTTATAGCAGGACAGGTTGTCGACATTGCAAGCGAGAAAAATCATGTGCAAAATCCCGAAGTTTTGGATTTTATTCATACGCACAAAACGGCAGATTTATTCAAGCTTTCAATCAGATGCGGTGCAATTATAGCGAATGCGGACGAAAAAACGCTTGAAAGCATGACCGATTTTGCCGAAAAACTCGGATTTGCTTTTCAAATTGCGGATGACATTTTGGATGAAACCTCTACATTTGAACAAATCGGCAAAACCCCGGGCAAAGACAAAGCCTCGGGAAAGCTTACGTATGTGAACCTTTACGGGCTGAATAATGCGAAATGTAAACTCGCTTGCCTTTTAGATGAATGTTATGATAAAATTCAAGGGTCAGTTGTTTTTGAACAGATAATTGAGAAGATGAGGAAAAGTTGTCAAATATAATAAATACAGGTTATGAGGCATTTTTGTGCGGTTTAACATCTGCGTTTTTTGCGCAGGTGGTTAAGTTTTGCCTGTTCACGCTGAGAGCAAAGCGTATAAATTTCAAAATATTTACGACAACAGGCGGAATGCCAAGCTCTCATTCTGCGGGCGTTATGGGATTGAGTACGGCTGTGGGAATTATCTCGGGCTTTGATTCTATGTTTTTTGCAATAGCATTCGGGTATGCGTTAATTGTCATGTATGATGCGGCAGGACTTCGCAGAGCAGCGGGAAAGACTGCGGCATGCCTTAACAGGATGATGGATGATTTTTACAAGCATGATTTGCAGGCTGTAGGCGGCAAACTCAAAGAACTTTTGGGGCATACACCCTTAGAAGTCTTTGCCGGCGCTTTATTTGGAGTGGTTTATGCTTATTATTTCCATCTTTTTCTTCTGACCGCTTGCATAAAATAACTGTTTGTGTAATAATGTTAGTTGTATTTTATAGATGAAAGTCTATATGTGATTTTATACCAAAAAAGGTAACCTCAGTTGAGTGATTTTAATTATAAGTTTATAAAAGAGCATGCCGGTGCCGGAAGTTGGCGCAGGGGGTATGAATACCACTTGAAAGATATGGTGTACGACACTTATCCCGAAAAAAATTTTTATATGGGAAAGGTCAAAGGCAACTTTCAAGACCATTATAATACCGATTTAATCTTCAAGAAAAATAAGGTTGAGGCGCGGTGCAACTGTCCTTTGAAGGAGGAATGGTGCAAACATGCCGTTGCGGTTGCTTTGAAAGCGATTGATGAACATGCCTATGAAGATTGGCTTGAAACAAAATACGGGATTGAATCGGATTTTCCCGATGAAAACACCGCTTTAACCCAAGAGCCAAAGGGCAATTACATTTTCCATTTCAACCCCAAACGCAAGGCAAACTTCTTTTCAATTCTTGTTATGTCAAGAGATACGGGCAAGGTGGTAAGACAGATTGAACCTATCTTAAGAGGTTTGATTGAAGCGCAAAAACAGGATAAAAATTTTGAACTTAATAATTCACAAAAAGTTGAGCTTAGTATTTTAAAAGAATTGCTCAAAATTTCCCGACAGGACAAAAAGGCTGGCTGGTACGATATTCCGATAACCAAATTCGGTCCGATGTTCAACCTTTTGGCTTTAGCAGATGAGGTTTTGGATGAAAAGACAAAACAGCGTTTGAAATTTATGGATAAAGAATGGCAGTTGGTTTTGTACGTTACAAGCTCACAAGCCGGAACGCTCACTTTGGCGCTTGAATGGCAAAGACCTGACAAAGACGATGTTTACCCGTTTGAAGAAGTTAGGTATTTTTCAAGACATTTGAAATGGGGCAGATACAAAAACGTTATATTCCCGACAAATATTGCTATCCAATCCATTCCGCAAAACCTTATAAAATCATCATTTACAGAATTAAAGGACGCCGAAGGCGGAAAATTTATCTACGAAGAACTTCCAAAACTCAGAGAGCTTATGGAAGTAAGAATTGCCGAAAATATTTCAAAATTAATGCTTGAACAGCGCCCGCCGATAAACGTTGTGACGCTTGGGATTGACTATGACCAATCCTTGAAAGCATCTTTGGAATTTGAATATGACGGGGTCAAGGTGCCGTTTTCCAAAAATGCAAGCGAAAAGTCGCCTTATATTACCATTAAAAAGCCTGATGAGGATTTGATTTACTGGGTTAAACGAAACACAAAACACGAAACCGAAGCCTACAACATGCTTTTGGCATGCCGGTTTGTCCCGATGCAGACCAATAACCTTGCACTTGAAAAAGAAAATGCGATTGATTTTTACAATTATTATATAAAGCAGGCAGGCGACGGCTGGAGATTTGAAGAAAAAGACGATATGACTTTCTTCAAGCTTATGGAAAGCCCGTTCAGACTTTGTGCGGAAATCAAATTCAGTGCCGAAGTTCAAGACAGTTTTGAAATCCACATTTTCGGAAAAGCGGGCGATGAAATAATTGATTTTGACGATATTTATGACACAATCCAAAGCGGCGAAAAGTATGCAAGGATAAGAAGTTTGGGGTTTGTTGAATACCCTGCGCAAAATATTTATGCAATGATGCGGGCTTTCAATTCGTTTGACGTATATAGAACGCCCGATAACAGATTTACCGTAAAAACATACCGCGCAGGGCTTATAAACGAGTTGAAGAACCTTGATATAGATTTAATCTTAAGCGATGATTTTGAAAAATTCTGGCAGCAGATGTCAACGTTTTCAACGACTGACGATTTAAAACTGCCCGAAGGTATCCATGCGGATTTTCGTGAATATCAAACAAAAGGTTTCGGGTGGCTCTGGTTTATGTACAAATACGGGCTAAACGGGATTTTGGCAGACGATATGGGGCTTGGTAAAACGCTTCAGGCGCTGACGGCTGTTCAAAAAGCCAAAGAGGAAGAAGGTGCAATGCCTACACTTGTAATTTGTCCGACAACCGTTGTGTTTAACTGGGAAGCCGAAATCCAAAAGTTTGCGCCGACTTTGAGCTGTTTGAAACTGTCAGGGATTGAAAGAAAACAACTATTTAAGGAAATTCCAAATTACGATGTTGTAATCACAAGCTATGCGCTGATTAGACGTGATGTTGAAAAACTTAAAAACATTAATTTCAGATACATAATTTTGGATGAATCACAAAACATTAAAAACGCCATGTCACAAACGGCACAGGCGGTTAAAAAGCTGCAGGCACCGCACAAACTTGCGCTTTCGGGTACACCGATTGAAAACAAGCTTGAAGAACTCTGGTCGGTGTTCGATTTTCTTATGCCGGGATTTTTGTTCTCGGTTGCGGATTTTAATTCAAGATACGTCAACCCGATTATGGAGCGTCAGGACAAAACCGTTGAAAAGCGTTTAAAATTGCAGATTTATCCGTTTATTTTACGTCGTATGAAACGTGATGTCGCAAAAGATTTGCCGGATAAGATTGAAAACATTGCATACTGCGAATTGACAGATGAGCAAAAAGACTTTTATCTTCAAGTCCTTGACAGCACCAAAGAAGAACTGTTCAAAAGCATTGAGCAAAACGGACTTGAAAAGAGCAGACTTTCTATCTTCTCCGCACTTCTTAGATTGCGTCAAATCTGCTGTCACCCGCGGCTTTACGACAAAAACAACATCAAAAATATTATGTCATCGGGCAAATTTGAAAAACTCAAATCAATGCTTGAAGAAATTGTTGACGAAGGTCACAGGGTGCTTTTATTCAGCCAGTTTGTCGATATGCTCGACATAATCAAAGCATGGCTTGAGCGCGAAGGCATTCCGTATGAATACTTGACGGGTAAAACAAAAGACAGGCAGGCTGCCGTTGAAAGGTTCAATTCAACACCGTCAATACCGATATTCTTAATCAGTTTGAAAGCGGGCGGAACAGGCTTGAACCTGACAGGCGCGGATTATGTAATCCATTACGACCCGTGGTGGAACCCTGCCGTTGAAGATCAGGCGACCGACCGTGCTTATCGTATCGGACAGACTAAAAAGGTATTTGTATACAGGCTCATTACCAAAAACACAGTTGAAGAAAAAATCCAAAAACTCAAAACGGTTAAGCGAAACCTTGTTGACAGCGTAATTTCGGTTGACAGAAACATCACCAAATCGCTTACTATGGAAGACATTAAAGAAATCTTCTCGGTGGATTAAACATGGACAAGGTATTGTTAAGAAAATTTGCTAAAAGAATAAAAGAATTAAGGATTGAAAAAGGCTTTACTCAAGATGATTTGTCTTTCAAAACAGGCATTGCCCGCTCAACTTTAGGAAATATTGAAACGGCAAAAAATGATGTTGTATTTTCAAAAGTTAAAAAATTGGCAGACGCTTTTGATATGACTTTAGCGGAATTTTTAAATTTTTAGTTATGTTATAATAATTGTATGCGTTTATCCGAATATGCAAAAGAGCTTTTAAATATAGCAATGCCGATTATAATGGGCAACTTGGGCTTTATCCTCATTGCCGCAGGCGATGTTTTGATTGCAGGACGCCATTCCACAGATACGCTTGCCGCCATAAGTATTGCAACAGCTATCTCAAACTGCATTACAACTTTCGGAATAGGTTTGATTGTCAGCGTTTCGCCCGTACTTTCAAACTTTCGCGGCGAGAAAAAATCCGCCAAAAAATATTTTTACCCAACAATAAAATTTGCCATGATAACCGCATTTATCATTATGTTTGCGGTGCTTGCGTTTGTTCCTTTAATTGATTATATGAAGTTTGAACCGAAACTTGTTCCCATGATTAAGGAATATATGGTTATAACGGCTTTGGCAGTGTTTGGCGGGTATTTGCATGCCGCAGTAAAAGAGTTTTTGCAAGCCTTTGAAATAGTCTTTTTCCCCAATCTTGTTACGGTTTTTTGCGTATTTTTAAACATTATTTTAAATATCATCTTAGTTTTCGGGTGGGGAATAATTCCCTCTTTGGGCGTTGTCGGGCTTGCGATTGCAAGTTTTATCGTAAGATATTTTATGGGATTTGTTCTTTTAATTTATACATTCAAAATAATGAAATTGCACAGATTTGATGTTTCAAACGATTATTACAAAAGCCTTATAAAAGTCGGACTACCGATTTCTTTTGCAATATTAATCGAATTTGTTGCGTTTAATTCGGTTGCTGTCATTATGGGCAGAGTGTCGGGCGTTTATGCTGCGGCGCAAAACCTTGTGAATACTTTAACAACGGTTTCATTTATGGTGCCTTTGGCTTTGTCTAACGCTATTGCGGTCAAAGTCGGATATTCCAACGGCGCTAAAAATCTCACGGACGTCAAAAGATATTCTTGGGTCGGAATTGGCATGTCTGTTGGATTTATGGCATTGAGTTCGATTGTATTTGCAAGTTTTCCGCACTTTTTGGTAAGCCTTTTCACATCTGATGATATTTTGGTTAAAATCAGCGTTCCCGTTTTGTACGTACTGGCATGCTTTCAGGTATTTGACGGACTGCAGGTGTCATTATCAGGGATTTTTAAAGGTATAAAGCAGACCAAAATCGTTATGATAGCCAATTTTATAGGTTATTGGCTCATTTCCATACCTTTGGGGTACACACTTGCTTTCAAATTCGGGTTTAATATAATGGGATTTTGGTACGGGCTGATTGTTGCGGCTGTCACGCTTTGCACAATTATGCTCGTTATTTTGAACAAAAAATTTAAAGAAATGAGAAAAAGTTTTGCCAATTAGTTTGTATTTATGTTATAATCGGCACAGGAGGTATATCAATGCATTTTGAAGAGAGAACATTTGTAGCAATCAAGCCCGACGGGGTAAAACGAGGTTTGACGGGAGAGATTATCAAAAGGTTTGAGGCAAAAGGGCTTAAGGTAATTGCTCTAAAGATGCTGAACGTAACCCCCGAAATGGCTGAAAAACATTACGCCGAACACAAAGGCAAATCTTTTTACAACCGTCTTATAAGATATATTCAAAGCGGGCCGGTTGTTGCAATGGTTTTGCAAGGCTATAACGCCGTTCAAGCTGCGCGTCATTTGATGGGAAAAACTAACCCCAATGAAGCTGAAGCCGGAACAATTCGTTCTGATTTTGCCATGCTTATGGAATACAACGTGGTTCACGGCTCTGACAGCGTTGAAAGCGCCGAAAGAGAAATTTCAATCTATTTTAAGCCCGAAGAATTTTGCACAAACTATGAAAACATGGCTGAACTTGTAATTGAGGACTTGGATTCATAGTGTTTGAACTTGTTCATAAATGTGCTAAATCTGGCGCAAGAGCAGGTGTTTTAACCACTGCGCACGGCAAAATCTTGACACCGATTTTTATGCCCGTCGGAACAAATTCCGCCGTAAAAACTCTGACGGGCGAACAGGTTAAAAACACAGGCGCACAAATTATTTTGGCAAATTCATATCATCTTTATTTGAGAGCGGGAACGGAATTAATCAAAAAATTTGGCGGTATACACGGCTGGATGAATTGGGACAAACCTGTTTTGACCGATTCAGGCGGGTTCCAGGTGTTTTCGTTATCGCATTTAAGAAAAATAACCGAAGACGGTGTCGAATTTCGCGACCCGAAAGACGGCAAAAAACATTTCATTTCGCCCGAAATTTCGATGCAAATTCAGCAGGATATCGGCGCGGACATAATTATGGCTTTTGATGAGTGTGCGCCTTATCCTTGCGATTACGATACGGCAAAATCTGCTATGGAGCGCACCCACAGGTGGCTTGAAAGATGCTTTAAGGCAAAAACCTCATCTCAAATGCTTTTCCCGATTGTTCAAGGCGCGTTTTACGACGATTTGAGGCGCGAAAGCGCAAGCGTTATTTCATCATTTGACGCACCGGGCTATGCAATCGGCGGGGTAAGCGTCGGCGAGCCGCCCGAGGTGAAAAACCATTTTGTAGAGCTTACGGCACCGCTTTTGCCCGAGAGCAAACCCCGTTATCTTATGGGTGTTGGCACTCCCGAAGATTTACTGGACGGTATAAAGCGCGGTGTGGATATGTTTGACTGTGTTTTGCCGACCCGAAATGCAAGACACGGTTCGTTTTTCACATGGCAGGGCAAGAAAAATATTAAAAACAAAGAGTTTTACGACGATAACAGACCGCTTGTCGAGGGCTGTAATTGTTATGCGTGCAAAAACCATTCAAGGGCATACATAAGACATCTTTGGCGATGCGGAGAAAGCACCGCCGCAACGCTTTTGTCCATTCACAACATACAATTTCTCGTGGAATTTTCTCAAAAATGCCGTCAGGCAATATTAGAGGACAGATTTGACGAATTTTATAACGAGCATTATCAGAATTTGTACTGTATAAAGTGAATAAGCCAATAAGCAAATAAGCGAATAAGCCCTTATCAAGAATTAGGCTTTGTGCAGTGTTACGGTTATTAGGACATGTCCCCTCGCCCCGACGAATTGACCTTCGTGCGGAGCAAAGGGAACAGGCGAGGAACGAGCCTTGTGACCCTGCTTGCATAGCTGGGAGGGTTAGGGTGGGGGGATTACCTTTGTAGTACTCGTCATT
>CANQML010000085.1 GCA_947624935.1 Candidatus Gastranaerophilales bacterium | reverse complement strand
GCTGGAGCAGAAAGTTCTCGACGCTATAAAAGCCGTGGAAAAAGAGAGTACATAATTATAATTTGTTGCGAAAAGGAGAATACAAAATGAACGTCGATGTCTTCATAAGCTATCATACAAATTCATCTCTGCATATCGTTGAAGCTATTGTAAATAAGCTTGAATCAGTTGACTTGTGCTGCTGGTATCCACCGAGGAATTTAATGGGTGATTTTAATGCCAGCATATGTAAAGCCATTTCAGACTGCAAAATTTTTCTTTTGATACTTAACAAAGCTGCCTCTAAATCCCAACATGTTCTTTATGAACTGGATATTGCCTCTAAACGTCTTGCTAAAAAAGAAAATATTGTCATTCTTCCCATTTGCGTAGAGAGCGTTGATTCAGATATTATAGACTATTATATCGGTAACTTACAACGGATTTTCATTGACAATCCTCCTAATATAAATCAGATAGATGAAATTTGTGAGAAAGTTAAGGACATTCTGAAAGCCGAGAATGCAGATTTGCAGGGTCATACTAAGGAAAAGGCAGATTTGAAAATGCCAAGTTCCGATAATGTTAAAGGAAGCAGTTCTATGCGATATGCCTTTATAAGTTACAGCTCCAAAAATCAACAGATGGCAGATTCTTTTAGAACTCTCTTCAATCAAAATGGGATTAAAACATGGATGGCGCCGGGAGACATACCGTTTGGCTCTACATACACCGCAACGATTAATCGTGCCATCAAGGATTCTAGTTGTTTTGTACTTTTACTCTCTGAAAGCGCACAAGGATCGCGGTGGGTGTTAAACGAAACTGAGCGCGCAGTTAGTACAGGGAAAACAATTTTTACTGTGCTTCTTGATGATGTTGCAATGAATGATGATTTTGAGATTATGCTTAGCACAAGCCAGGCAGTCGCTATAAGAAAAATTGATGAAAGTGATGAGAAAATAAAGCAACTTGTTGCAGCGATAAAAGCATATCTATTGCTATAAGTTAAAGATACTTGCTTTGACAGATACCGTGAATTACAGCGTTTGGCGGTTTTAATTAGATATCAATTAAAGTTTCTTTGGTTCTCACAATTCCATATATAGGAGGATTTAAAATGAACATTGATGTTTTCATAAGCTATCATACAAATTCATCTCTGCATATCGTTGAAGCCATTGTAAATAAGCTTGAAGCCGGCGGGGTGCGCTGTTGGTATGCGCCCAGAGATGTAGTGGGCGATTACGCCGGGAGCATCGCCGAAGCTATTTCGGAGTGCAAAGTTTTCTTACTGATTCTTAACAAGTCTGCTTCGGAATCGCCTCAGGTTTTGAACGAGTTGAATCTCGTGACAGAAAGGCTTGCAAATAAGGAAAATGTCAATATTATGCCTTTTCATACTGCCGACAAGGACATAGCGCAAGCAGCGCGGTATTATATTGGCCGCATGCACTGGATAGACGCCGTTACTCCACCGATGTATCAGCGGATAGACGAGCTCTGCAGCAGAATTTTCAAAATCTTCGGCAAAGACGGCACCAGCGTGTCTTTAAACGCTCCCGCTGTCAAGGAATATAAACTCATCTCAAAAATTCCGGAAGCAAGAGATATTTTTATCGGGCGTAACGAGTTGCTTGGCGAAATTGATTCTTTATTTGAAGCGGGAAACAGAGTCCTTTTCGTTCAGGGCATAGGCGGCATCGGAAAAAGCGAACTTGTTAAGCAGTATATGCTATCAAGGCACGACAAATATGTCAACATGCTGTTTGTAACGTATTCTTCAAGCCTGCGCGACCTTGTTTGCGACAAAACCCAGATTGAGATATCCGGCATGGAGCAAAGTCCCGACGAAAACGATGAGATATTTTATAGCAAAAAGCTCAAGGCTCTGCGCTCGATTGCCAGAGAAAACACGCTTATAGTTGTCGATAATTTCGATGTCGATTCCGACCCGGATTTTGATAGCTTCACTCAGGGCAACCACCGCATTATCTTCACAACCAGAAACAACCATTCTGGCTGTAAAACCGTCTTTGTGAAGCCTTTTGACGACCCCGAAAAGGCCTTCGATATATTCCTGCAAAACTGCGGTGGCGAGGTTTCAGAAGAGGACAAGCCGTATATCATGGAGCTTCTTAAAAAAGTTGAATACCATACATATACCATCGAACTTCTTGCTAAGCAAATGAATGCGAGCTTTTTGACGGGCAAAGAGCTGCTTGAAATGTATGAAAGCGGCAGCATGGCAAACACGGGCCTGGAGCAGGTTGAGGGGAGAAAGCGCGCTGACAGCGCCTTCGGACATATTTTGTCGCTGTTTTCTATGAGCAAGCTTACAGAAAGCGACAAGCAGATTCTCAGAGAACTATCGCTTATGGGCGTACAAGGCGTTCCCGCCCAAAGATTCAGGGAATGGGCAGGACTTAATGGCTTTAATGATGTTAATAAGCTTATAAATCGGAGCTGGATAAGACGGGAAAGCGGACAGATCTTGTCTCTGCACCCGCTCGTCTGCGAGGCTGTGAGGCATGAGATGAAGCCGGACGAAAACAACTGCGGCGAATTTCTGTCAAAAATGATCGATTATCTGTACAATTCTTGGATCCGTCCCGTTTCGGAAAATATGCAGGTAAAGTCCTGTGCAATTGCCATCGCGGAATATTTCCGTCCGTTCGATTCCGATAAGATCGATATATGGTCCGTGATTCCGAGCTTTTTATGGCAGGTCGGCGAGTTCGACATGTCAATTGAGCTTCAGACCGAGGTTTTTGACAGCGTTGTAAAAAGATTCGGGAAAAACACAATGGCCGCGGGTTTTGTTGCAAAATCCATCGGCGGCTGCTATTTCAACGCAAGAAGGCTTGCCGAATCTGTCCCGTGGTACAAACTCGGTCTGGAACTGATGCTCAACTCCGGCGAACCGGAAGGCGAGGACCTTGCCATGTCATACGAAAAGGTCGCAAGGTGCTGCACATGGGACATCTGCAAAGACTTTGCGAAGGCCGAGGAATATTTCCAAAAGTCTCTCGGCATACGCAAAAAACTCATCGCTGCTTTTGAAAACGGCGAAAATCCGCGAATGTTTGAGGACCGCGAAAACTACGGCATCGGGCGTGCAAGAGAAAGATTGGCGGAGTGCTATATGGAGATGTGCCGAATGTATCAATCTGCCGGCGACTTTGAAAAGGCGCTTGAATATACAAAGTTTCAAAGGGAGCTTTACGAAGCGCACAAGGACATCGGAAACCCGTCTGCATATGCGTATGTAGATTACGACGAGGGCGTGAGCCGATATGAACTTGCGATTAAACTCAGGGCGGAGGGCAAGCCGAGTGAAGCCGATGAGCAGCTTAAAAAAGCCGAGGAGCTTCTGATACGCTCGTTTGAATCAAATATGAAAATGCGTGGCGCCGTCGCGATAGATACTATCGACAATCAGGAATGTCTCGGCGATGTTTATGCCGCGCAAAACAAACCGGCCGAAGCGTCGAACTGCTATATGTCGGTGATAACAATGCTTGAAAAGCTCTTCGGGCCGGAATATGAGAGGATAAATAGTGTTAAGGAAAAGATGATGTTCGAGTCGAAAAACATTTTTTAAAATGTATTTTAATTTTATCGTCTCAGCGTGAAGGATTTGCGAGCATTTTAGAGAAAATCTTTATATAAATTGCGGCAGCTCAGATATATGATAAAGCTACTAAGGAGGGAAGCGTAAATCAATGGAAAGTTACGATGTTTTTATAAGCTATCGCAGAGATGGTGCAGAATATTTAGCACATAATCTGTATGAAAGACTTAGAGAAAATGGATTCACAGTGTTTCAAGATGTTGAATCACTGCGTTCTGGAAAGTTCAATGTTGCTTTATATGATGTTATTTTATCTTGTAAAGACGTTATTGTCGTTCTTCCACCTCATGGTTTAGATAGATGCGTAAATGAAGACGACTGGGTGCGTAAAGAAATATCATACGCTTTAAAAAAGGAAAAAAACATCATTCCTATTATGATGCCGGGATTTGAATGGCCCAATTATTTACCAGCCGATATAGATGAAATACGCAATTTTAATGGGCTGACTGTCTCTACTGAATATTTTGATGAATTCATAAGTAAGCTATCTCAAAAATTCTTATCATCTCCAATAAAAAATAATATATCGGCAAATCCTAGACATAGTCTTAGAAATGCTTTAATTATTCTAATATATATTTTAGGCTTACTCTTTCCTTTAATATATTATATAATCCCATCGCTGCATTTTTCACTTTTTCCAAGAATTATATATTTTATTTGGATTCTTCTTGGAGCTTTTGGAATTTGTAATCAAATCGAAACGCGACCTCAGTTTGCCGCAAAATGTTTTGGAACAATTAAAGAAGATGAACTGAATTTAACGCCTGCTCAACTTTACAGCCGTATCGCCGGTGTGTTCGGCCAAAAAATATTGATTTCAAATACACCGCTCGATGGCTTTGTTAGCTTTTATAATCTGAAAAACCTTGAATTTAGTTCTTGGGATGGGCAAAGAACAAATTATTTTAATCTTGTATTTAGCAGAAGTTTAAAGTATTATGATCCAAGTGTGCTATATCTGCATTCCTTAAGCCGCGGTGGTCAGGCAGTCAAAATGTTAACAAGACAAGGCTTTGTAATACAAACTGTTCCAGATCTTTCAAATCCTCCGAATGATTATTTAATAAAAAATAATTTACATGTATTTTTATACTATCGAAAAAACAAGCTGAATCGAGTAATTATCTATAATTGCGATTCCAATGAGTTAAGAAATCATTACGTTACTTAAGGAGTAATATCAAATGAAAATCAGAAATATTTTGAAAAGCAAAAAAGGTGATACAAATTTCATCTCTATTATCATCATTTTAGTAGTTTTTGTAATTATTGCCCTTCTTTTTGGACCTTATATTTCCAAACTATTTGAAATGCTGACTGCATTGTTTAAATAACTATCGATTAAAATAGACTTACAGAGCGGTACTGTCACCCATTTTTCGCAAATTCATATAGAATGAAGTAATATTTTTGGCTTATCATCCTCGGCATGGCGAGGGGCGTTTAGTGCTTTAAAGCGCCACCTTGAAATTATTCCGCTGCCTCATCAAGATATTTCATACACAAATATCTCTTGCACCCCCAATCCTTGCCGGCAACATAGCGCAACCTCGCGCAAACAAGCATTAAAGCCGAATTTCCATCCGGAAATGCTCCGACTACTCTCGTCCTGCGGCGAATCTCGCGATTTAGCCGCTCAATTACGTTGTTCGTGCGGATTTTCAACCAATGCTGCGACGGAAAATCCATGTATGTAAGCGTTTCCTCAATCCCATCCTCAAGCTTTTTGGCAGCTGCATTCAGCTTCATTTCCCTCAACTTTTCGACGACCTCCTTAGCCTTTTTCCTTGCGGCTTCCTTGCTCTCCTGGGCATGAATTGCTTTCAACATCATCGTGACTTCACGAATCCTGTTTCTCGGCACGCTTGACATAATGTTGCGGTAAAAATGAACCGTGCAACGCTGGTATCTTGCCTCGGGAAAGACCTCGTGAACCGATTCACACATTCCGAGATTCTTATCTCCAACAACCAATTTAACGCCGTCGAGTCCTCGCGATTTTAGCCATATAAGGAAACTTCTCCAGCTTTCCTTATCTTCTTTCATACCCTCAGCAGCTCCTATCACCTCTCGGTATCCCTCTTCATCAACGCCGATTGCCACGAGAATACTAACATTTTCAAACTCCCCGCCCCAATTTCTTTTGAGGTAAATCCCGTCGATGTAAACATACGGATACTTGCCGTGAAGTGATCTTTGCCGCCATTCTTCAATATGGACATACGCCTTTTGATTCAGATCACTTATGGTAGATGCTGAAACTCGGCTTCCCCATAACGCTTCACTTATATCCTCCACACGGCGTACAGATACGCCTGCAAGATACATCTCAATCAAGGCTTCTTCCACCGAGCTTTCGCGGCGACGATAGCGTTCAATGATTGCCGTTTCAAACGGTACTCCTTTGAGCTTTGGCACGGACAGTTTTACATTACCCGACGTAGTGGTGAGATTTCGGGTATAATGCCCGCTGCGATAGCCTTTTCGGGATTCAGAGCGTTCGTATTTTCCTGCCCCGGTAAGTTCTTCGGCTTCGTTATCAAGGAGTTCGTTCAAAGTTTCCTCCACGCTTTTGCGCACCAAATCTTTAATCTCGGTCTTGACTGCATTCTCGTTTATACTTATTTTCGACAGGTAAGCGTCTGAAAAATCTGTGCAAAATCCATTCATCAGCGATTTTGTGCAGATTTTTCAGCAATGCTTACGGAGAAAATAACGTATTTGCATAATCTTTTCAGACATGTTTCTTACTTCCTCTCGAATGATTTGTGGTTACTTCATTCTACCAGAAGTGCAGGGACATGTCTACTTTTTGCACTTTTTTTCTTTTTGCGAAAAATATTGTACCTTATCGAAAAAGCATCTTTCTCTCCTTTTCCTTTATATTTTTTCTTTGTATATATAAAACACAGAGTCGGCAGGCTGCGCCTGACAACCCTGCGTTTGTTTTCTTTGTTACTTTGTTTGCCGTGTTCAGTCTTTCTCAGCCTGATTGGTTCCTATTGCTCCTACATATACAAGAAGAAAGTCGATAAATTCATTCACGATGTCGAGCATCTTCGTATCGCACTGTTCAAGCTTCGGCGCAATACTGCTCTCGATTTTAATCTGCGGATTTGCCTTTATATGATCCATAACAAAGTAGTCTATTCTCTTTTCAAGGCAGACGCTTATCCGAAACAGCAGCTCCAAAGAGACGCCGATCTTTCCATTTTCGATATTGCAGATATGTGTAGGCGTACACCCACAATATTCAGCCAATTCTTCCTGCGTCCGTCTCTTTTCTTTCCTTGCGCTTCGAACACGTTTGCCGATAAGTACACTGTCGAGCGTATATTCATCAAAATCTACTTCTTTGAGCATAATTGCCTCCTTACAATGCCCTCAATATTTCATAAATATATTTTACAGAACTTTCTTGTTTTTTGGAATAATTCGGCAGTTCACTGTTTGCTGTCGCACATCAGATTTTGCCGAAAAAATTTTAACTGCGACGGAAAAACTTTTGTCTTACGTCAGCAGTTTCCGAAAAGATACTGTAAAGGCGTCGGAGGACATCGGCAGCGCGGCAGATCGAGCGCCGTCCGCCGGCTTGGTGAAAAGACCGTGACAAAGCGGCGGCGGAATAAAAAAACGGAGCCGGACATTTTTGCCCGACTCCGCCATGTTTGATGTTTTATTACCGCCTTACTGCATTTCGCCCTCTCCGTCACATATCACTCCCGCATATCACTCCGATTCTGATGAACACGGGGTAGATGTAACTCGCCCCGAAACATCCGAGCATTTTGGGACCTGTGATCTTCGTCCCCTCTTTACTAAGTCTCACAGCCGTGTCAAACGCCCTATTGACGCTTGCCCTTGTAACCGATTTTTCCTTGCGACTGAAAAACAGCTCGTTGCCTTTCACCGTGTAGGTGAAGCAGAGCCCTTTCGCCGTCTTGAATGGGTATTCTGCAAAGGCGGTAAGTGTTTCCCATAATACATTTTTTGTGTGTTCCGTGTCAAAGGTGCAGATTGAAGTTTTTAGCTTATACGTCAGAGCCTTTCTTCGTCTGCATCTGCGGAGACGTTCAACATACTTTGTTGTGTTGTCAAGGTTATATACCGTCTTGCGGTACGGAAGATACCCACTCACCGACGCGGCGCACAGTCCCGTCATGCTCTGTATTTCCTTTACCGTCTTGCCGCTTCTGAACAGCTTGCCGATGTATTCGCTCAGCGGCGTCTTGTATGCGCCGGAGGTAATGAGCAGCTTGCGCGCCTTGATGGGAGTAATAGAAAATCTGTCGGCAAGAAGATAGAGACACATTCGCCCGTTCTTGTCCGATGTGTTCGCAGGCGGGTGAAGATATGCCTCCGTCACGGATTCGATCAGTTCTGTGATATTCTCATTGACGGTTTGTGCGAGTAAAGAATCTGCATTTGCCATTGATGTCCATTCGCTTTCTATATCGTTTCAATTCAATTCTTCGCGTCAAAGTTAAGGCAGAGCGCCGCTCTGCCTTACACTATATATTGTAGCAGATTGTGGGAATTATTTCAAGATGTTGGGGGCGTATTTCTATACATCAACCGTAAGAAACAAGTTTCAAATAGTTGTTCAGCGTCGTGCCGCTGATCTCGTAGACCGCCTGTGCGCCGCTGTCCTTATCGAATATGTACTGTTGGACAGACGGGTTGCTGTACCCCGCCGCGACATAAACATGGAGACGCACCTGTGAGCCGTTCGGGATGTTGGAATCCTTCGCAAGATCGACCGACCGCTCGGCGTATTGCAAAATATCGCGGTATCCGGCGGTGTACCAGCTTTTCCATTCACCAGCAAAGCTGACGTTGCCTTGTCCGTCGGTGTGACGTTCGCGGTATTCCATAACGATTTGCGCGACGAATGCCCCGTCGTTTTGAAGTTTCAAATAACGTAATGTGTTCATGTTCTGCCTCCTTTTACATCAATGTCAGCGCGTACTGATACAGGCTGTCGAATTCCTTGTCGAACAGCGGCGAGCCGGAATAGAGGATTTCCTTGCCGGATACGGAAACATAGGCGTTCAACCCGACCGCAGTTATGTTGTCGTCGAGAACCCACGCACCGCCCGAAGCGCCTGCGCCCATTTTGCTCCCAAACATCGCCCAATGCCCGTAGATAGGGACGATAAGTCCTTTGACGAACATCATCTGCGCGCCGTCAAAGTAGGCTGTCGGATAGCCCATCGAGGTGATCTGTTTGTCGCGGATTTGGGTGTCGGTTGTATATCTGAGCGGCGTGGCGACTTTCGACGGCTTGTCCAAAATGGCGATAGCGTAGTCGTACTTTTCGTTCTTGGTCTGATACCAATTCTCACGCAAAGCAACGGTTTTGAACGTGAAATCCTCTGACGATAGCTCGCCTGTGTAGTCAAGCTCAAAAACGTAATTTTCACCGATACTGCCCGAATCCTTGTCCTGGATGCAGTGTGCCGCCGTGAGAAGCATATTGTTCTTCATAAAAATGTTGCC
>CANQML010000084.1 GCA_947624935.1 Candidatus Gastranaerophilales bacterium | reverse complement strand
GCGATTTTCGCGGGTCGGCTTTCTGGAAAAGCCGACCAAATAGATAAATAGTTAATCACCTAGGCACACCGCGAGTATGGTGCTGCCGTAGTAGCGGTTGCCGTCGTTGTAGTTCGAGCACGTATCGCCGAAGAGGCGTCCGTACGCGCTGTAGCTATCGCTCTCCTCACTCGACCAAACATAGAAGGAAGATGAGGTAGCCGTAGGTGACTTAGCATGCAATGCGTCAAATAACGTTTGGTCTTTTATTGTTAATCCTGATTTATCTTCTTTTGCTCCTATTTCTTGTCCGTATATCTGTGTTGCTAATTTTGCTAACTGATCCGGTGTCGGCATTTTTGTTGTACCACCACATGCCTTAACCGCTCCTGCCCAATAGTCATTGTCATAATAACATTGCTTAATGCCAAGTGCTTTAGCGGCATCTCCCGCTGCTGTTGTACTATTTACTGATCCAGTATTTCCTGTACATTCTGAAAATGACATAGGTGTATATGTACCTGATATCGTCCAACAATGATTATCAAATTCCACATCACATGCTTTTTTACTGCCTAGCGCAACTATGTTTGTATTTCTTAAATCTTTCCCTGCCGTATTCGGTTTAGCATACCCTTGTACATCATAAAGTACAGCTAAACAATCTCCGCCTGTTATCTGGTTTGAGTATTCATCCTGTGTGCATTTTGTATTATATGCCATTAATCCCGTAACCCCGTTTGCAAGCTGAAATCCTACTATATTTGTATTTGCGCCCCAGTTTTTGGAATTTTCTTCTTGACCGAAATCCTTTGCGGTTTTGAGTTTGGATATGTCTATTTCTTCATTGTCTTTGCCCCACATTACAGTATTGCTAAAGCATGCTGTTAAATTACTGTTTGTGCAAGTTTTTGTAATCTTTAAATGTTTTGACAATTCATTTACAAAATCTTCAGTTCTTGTATACCCTGCCAAAGTGCCCTGTACATTCATCACCTTTAGGGCTTCTGTGAGTTTTCTGTCAAAAACTTTACTTGCCGTATCCCAAGATTTACTTTGGTAATTTTGTACCAAGTTAGGAATGGTCATGACCGCGACTATGCCGATGACTGCTAATGTCACAAGGACTTCCGCGAGGGTAAACGCAGAACGTTTTGAAGCGAATAAGCCAATAGGCGAATAAGCGAATAAGTGCTTTACATTGATTAGGCTTTGTGAAGTGCCGCTGTGGTTAAAACCAACCCTCTCCCTAGCCCTCTCCAGCAGGAGAGGGAACTCCTCACTTCTTCCTCTCCCGATTTGGAGAGGATTGCGGTTGTTCACGAGTTCACGAGTGTTACAACCGCTGGTGAGGGCTCTTCCTTCATGGGAATTACCCCCCACCTCTACCCTCCCCCTCACGAAGGTCAATTCGACGGGCGGGAGGGAGTTTTCACAACTACTGTCATGTCTTGTTACATTTTCTTTTACTAATTCTTTTGTCATATTATTGTCCTTTCATTTTCTTGTTGGGCAGAAAGCCCAACCTACATTTTTTTAAGTCGTTAAGTCTTTAAGTCGATAAGTTCTTTACTTTAATTAGGCTTTGTGGAGTGCCACTGTGGTTAAAACCAACCCTCTCCCTAGCCCTCTCCAGTTGGAGAGGGAACTGGTCGCACAATTCCTCTCCCTGTTTGGAGAGGATACAGTTGTGTGAACGTAGTGAACTACAACTGTTGGTGAGGGCTCTACATAGATTGCTTCGTCGGGCTGCGCTATGCTTGCCCTCCTCGCAATGACGTGAGACGCCATGACTTTGCGATTGCGACGCTTCGCTCGCAATGACATGCTTTACTAATCCTTTTGTATTTTTCTTTGTTTTCATCTTTATTTCTCCTTTTCTTTTGTAATAATTTATACTTTATATACGAACTTATCGTCTTAACAACTTTTAAGTATCTGTAGGTCGGATTTACTAATCCGACAAATTTTACTGTTGGCATAGTAATGCCAACCTACATATATATTGTGATAAATTTTGCAACACAAATTATGCCTCCGGCACAGTAGCTGCAAGCATTTTAAACGCATAAATTCACTAAAACTTAATCTATGAGCGTTCGGGGGGGGGGGGCACCCCATCTTCTCTCTTATAATACGTGTTTCCAGCTTTTTGTTATTCATAGGTACATTATAAATTTCTTTTTAATTCTTGTCAATACCTTTACGTTCTCTTAACGAAATCTTTGCCCGAAAAAAAATCATAACGATAAATAATACTCTTTCAAAAGTTTTGCGTCATCTTCAATATTCGGGCTTTCGCAAACAACCGCACCTTTTATATTAAAATCCTTTAGCGCTTTCAAAAGTGCCTTGTAATTCATATCGGAGTCGTCTAAATTCAAATGTTTGCGTTCACCTTTTGATGTGTATTCTATACCCGCAATATGTGCATGGAAATTTTGGAGTGCAACTTCCCCTAATTCTTTGCCAATTCTTTCTAAAATATGGCAAAATTCATCATAAGTATTGTACGTTCCGATATTTCTTGCATGAATATGTGAAAAATCAATACACGGCAAAACTTTTTCAAACTCTTTTGAAAGTCTGATAATTTCCTCAAAATCTCCCCATTGAGTAGCTTTTCCCGTTGTTTCGGGTCTTATCCAAACATTAGGATTTGTGTCCGTTATGCGTTTTACCTGATTTTTAACCTGATTGTATACGGTTTCTTTGTCATGTCCCATATAGTATGCCGCATGAAACGTTATACTGTATGCGTTAAGTTCATCGGCAACTTTTGCGGTTTCAATAATCCGCTCGACACTTGCGTCGGTTTTTTCCTGCTCTTTTGAGTTTAAATTAACGTAAAACGGTGCGTGCGCCGTTATTACAAAATCTTTTGCGTCTTTGACCATTTCTTTTGATTTGTCGGAAATTCTGACCCCATGCACAAATTCCAACTCCAACCCGTCAAGCTCCATATCTTTTAAAATTTCAAAAGCCCTGTCGTAACCGCCATTACCCGTTTTTAAAGGCATTCCCGCAGTCAAAAAATGTAATCTTTCCACTTAAACTCTCACTTTCAACATTTCTTCTAAAATTTCCGCACAATCTTGAACAAATTTTGAGCAATGTGATTTTTTATCAATGACATCTTTGGACAAAATTCGACAACATGTGTAATTGTTTTTCTCTTTAAATTTTTCCAGAAATTCTGCCGCTTTTTGTCGTGCAATAACTTCGTTGTTTTTGGAATTTTCACGTCCGAAATTGTAGCTCAAAACCATTTGTGATGCCGCAATTGCACCGCAAAGACAGCCTGACGACATGCCGCCCGAAAACCCCGTTGCACATGGCAAAAGCTCTTTTGAACACAAGCCTTCATCTATGGCATATTTTATTATGCTCTCCGAACATGAATATCCGTTTTTAAAATAATCTGCCGCTTTCATACCACTATTTTATTAAAAAAATCATCTTATTTCAAACTTTTTTATGATAAAATAAAAAAGAGGAGAGAAAAATGTTAGAGAATTTTATAACAAATCATGGTATGGCAATATCGGGAGCAATTTTGATTATTGCATACATTTTTATAGCATCGGAAAAGATACAAAAATCCGTTGTAGCTTTGGTCGGTGCATCGTTAACTTTACTTTTGGGACTTTTGCCGTTTCACGGGCATTGGGATGAAACGGCAAATGTATATGTGCGTTCTGCGTTTGATTATATAGCGTTTGAAGTTATTTTTCTTTTAATCGGCATGATGATTTTGGTCAACATTGCAAGCAGAAGCGGTGTTTTTAAGTGGATGGCGCTACAAATTTTAAAAGCGACAAAAGGTCATCCCAAACTCGTTTTGTTTGCGCTTGCGGCGTTTACCGCAGTTGCCTCGGCATTTTTGGACAATGTCACAACCGTTGTTTTAATTATGCCGGTAACTTTCGTTATTGCAAAAGAATTTGACACCGATCCTGTGCCGTTTTTGGTTACGGAAGTTTTGGCATCAAACATCGGCGGTACGGCGACTTTAATCGGCGACCCGCCAAATATTATCATCGGGGCAAAAGCAGGCTTAAGCTTTATGGACTTTTTGTATGAATTAACGGGAATAATCGCTTTGATATTCATTGTCAGCGTTAGTCTTTTAGTCTTTATGTTCAGAAAAAGTTTGAAAGCTACACCTGAAAAAATGGCTCATATTGCAAATTTGGACAACTCAAAAACAATTACCGACAAACCCTTAATGATACGTTCAATGATTGTTTTGGCACTTGTAATTTTAGGTTTTGTAACTCATGACAAAACGGGTATTCCCGCTTATGTTTTTGCCGTTGCGGGTGCAAGTATTTTATTGTTATTTGAAAAACCGAAAGAAATTTATAAAGATGTTGAATGGCTTACGATATTTTTCTTTGTCGGGTTATTTATTATAATCGGCGGATTTGAGGCAAACGGCGGAATAAGCTTTTTGGCAGACAAATTAATCGCCCTAACCCATGGCAGTGTAACCGCCGCAACAATGTTTATCTTGTGGGGTTCGGGAATATTATCGGGGATAATAGACAACATTCCCTACACCGCAACAATGGCGCCTTTAATCGCCGAGGTTCAACATACACTACCGTTTGCGGGAGCGCAACACATGCATCATCCGCTTTGGTGGGCACTTTCTTTGGGGGCATGCTTGGGCGGTAACTTAACTATCATCGGTGCCGCCGCTAACGTATTGGTCAGCGAAACCGCAACCTCTAAAGGGTTTCCGATTTCATTTATGAGATTTATGAAGTATGGTGCGTTAATAACATTTATATCTTTGACATTAAGCTCACTTTACTTGTATTTTAAGTACTTAATGCCTTAAAAGATTTCGCAAAATATATCTGATATTTACTATTATATCTTTAATATAATCTAAAATGGTTATATTTTCTTCCATGTTGTCCTTAATATTTTATCTTTATATACAATAAATATCTGTATATAAATATATTTATACATAAATAGAAACTAAATGCAACAACATTTATAATTTTATTATGGATGTTAAAAATGAAATAATGGGTTTAATTCATAAAAAGGGAAGAACTTTAACAAATGTCTGCAAACAAGTCAGTATAGTGAATAATAATCCAAAATTTACCCAAAAACGAATATCTTCAAAATTTTATCAAAAAACCGTAAGGTTTGACGAAATTCAGCTTATTTTAAAAGAACTCGGCTATAAGATAGAATTTGTCGAACTAAAACCAATCGATTAGCCGGCGGATTTCACCGTGTTCAAGGTCAAATTTTTTAGCTAAATCACTTTGAAAAATTTTATCTGTCCGCAAATTTTCTTGTATGGGGTCAGTTACAGTGCCGTTTATAAAAACTTTTGAATAATTCAACCCGAAATTTGCGCAGTCGGGAAGTTTTGCGATGCCGTCGGTTAGATAACAAAGCCCGTAAGTACGGCATACAAGCCCTCGCCTTTCATACAAACAACACACATCATCAATTAAAAAAGGACAATCATAAGCTTTTAGATTTTCTTGTTTTATTTTGGAAATGTTTTGTCTGATTTTATCTTTTACAGGCTTTTCAAGACTTTGAAACCCCGACATAAGATACTCCATCTCAAGCCGTGAAAAAGGGAAATCCGCATCCTTACAGCAATATGAACATCCTTTTTTGCACATGATATTTGGATTGTCAAAATATGATGCGAGTTTTTTGTCAAATTCTTTTAAAAAATTTTCATAACGTTTTAACATATTAAACACTTGTCGAAAGTGACGGCGCTATTGATATAAAGTGTCTTACCAAATCGGAATCCCATTGGGAACCCGCACCCATTTTTAAGATTTCACAAGCTTTTTCAACAGTCATGCCCTTTCTGTAGGGTCTATCGCTTATTAAAGCATGATAAGCATCTGCAACCGATACTATTTTTGCAGACAGCGGAATTTTCTCTCCCTTTAATTTTTCCGGATAACCGGTTCCGTCAATATGTTCATGGTGATATTTTACTATCGGGATTAAATCCCTCAGTGCCTCATTTGGTTTCAACACTTTTTCCGCACCAATTGTCGGGTGCTGTTTCATTATTTCCCACTCGTCATTTTTAAGCTTGTCAGGTTTTTTCAAAATGCTTTCCGGTATTCCAATTTTTCCGACATCATGTAATAAAGCACCCAGCTTTATGCGCTCGACTTCTTCTTCCGGAAGGTTAATTGCACGCGCCAAAGCCTCTGAATACCTCGAAACTGACGCCGAATGGTCTTTTGTATACGGGTCTTTGGCATCAATTGCTCCCGCAAGCGATGTTGCCATTTCCATTAAATGGTTTTTGGATTTGATTTGTTCATTGTTAAACGTATGAACAAGCTCATCTTCAAAGTTTATACCTATTTGGGCATGACGTTTTGCAAGAATTTCGGCAAAAGAGTTTAAGGCAACATCATCCCAGAAATTATAATCTGAAGAACTTATAATTGCCGACATGCCTTCTTTGTAACCTTTGGCTTGCGAAATATACATCGCCTGTTCCGCTAAAATCAGCAGTTTTTCTTGATCTTTTGTACATTCAGGATATGTAGAAATTCCAACAGATACTTTAACAGGCCCTACATCGTCTACAAAACAGCAGGAAAGGCAATATGTTATGTATTCTGCCAAATATTTTGCCTCGGATGTGCTTGTGTTGGGCATTATAATTGCAATTTCATCCCCGCCGTAACGCCCTGCACTGTCTGACGGTCTTATATTCTGCTTTACTTTTTCCGCCAAAAGCTTGATAACTTCATCACCTTTGGCATGCCCTAACTCCCTGTTGATTTTGGAAATATTGTTTACATCAAGCATAACAACGGATAAAGATGTCTTGTTTTCTTCAGCTTTTTGTATTTCGGCAGATAAGATTTCTTGAAAACCTCTGTGATTATTTAATAGCGTCAACGTATCTGTATTTGCATATTTGCTTGTCCTTTCCAATAATTCGGCATTGTGAAGATACATAGCCAAAAAATCTGTGAAAAATTCAAGCAAATTGACATTCATGTCAAAATTTTCTTTACCTAAAATAATTACACCGATACACTCGTTAACCGAAATCATCGGCAGAATGAAAGCTCCGGAATTGTGCATATAAGGTATTTCTAAAAATTCGGTGTTTCTTTGTGTAATGGGTGTTTTTTCTTTAAAACATCTTATTACAGGGTTTGAGGTTTCGGATAACAATATTTTTGAAGAATATGTTTCGCCCCGTTTTGTATAAAGTCTTAAATTTATACATTTAGATTTTTCATGATATAGACCAAATGCCGTAAAGCTGCTATCCATCTTTTCATTAAAGGTATCATTTATTTTGTTAAAAAGCTCATGTAAATCCTTTGATTTTTTAAAGTTTACATTCATTTCACCTAATAATTCCGTATAGTCAACAATTTTGCCGGCGGTATTTTTTATTGGGAACATGCGGTTATTGGTTCTGTGTGTGTTGAAATTATTTATTTTGGCAACAATGCTATCTGTGGTAAACGGATTTGCGGCAACAGGTTTTGAACTCAAAATTGGATTTGAGCTTAATGCCTTCTTTGAAGAAGTTGTTTTGTTTTTTTCTACCTTACTTTTTTCCAAAACCTTTTTCCCTTACATGATAAACACAGTAATGAAAAATTTTTGATAGTTTTTAATACAATTTTAACATTACTTAAAATTATTTTACACTTTTTTTTTCAGCTATGCAATACACAAAAAGTTTTATCTTATTTGAACCGGCATAACAAGACAAATAAAATCGTCATCGCTGTTAGGTTTCAAAACAGTTGCGGAAAGTCCGGTGTTCAATCCGATTTTTACTTCTTCACTTTCTATGTTTTTCAAAGCTTCCAAAACATATTTATAATTGAATGCAATTACCAAAGGTTCTGATGAGTAAGTTATAGCAATTTTTTCTTCGGATTTTCCGGCATCGGGTGTATCAGCCGTAATGGTTAATTCATTGTCGGCAAAGTTCATTTTAACAAAGCTGTTTTTTTCATTAACCATGATTGATGCACGTTCAAGCGCACTAATAAATTGTGATACATTTACTACAGCTTCTTTCGGGCATTGTGCCGGTATAAGCTGGTTATATTTCGGAAATTGTCCGTCAAGCAAGCTTGATATTGTCATTGTTTTTTCTGATTTTAATATTATTTTTGTTTTTTCCGTGTAAATTTTTACGGTTTCTTCGTCTATGTAAGGCGTAATTTTTATAAATTCGTTAAGAGCTTTTGCGGGGATAATGAGTTGTTTTGTTTGGTTGTCTTTGTTATCTATTTTTTCTCTTTCTCTTGCAAGTCTGTTTCCGTCGGTTGATGCTATTTCCAAAACATTTCCCGAGATATCGCACACAATACCTGACAAAAGATTGCTTGTTTCATAACTTGCCGCAGCAAAACCGGCTTGTCTTACGGCTTTAGTAAACGGTTTCAATTCTATTTCAAATCCGTCTTGCAAATCAAGCTTGTAAACTTCCGGAGGAAATTCGCTTGCGGAAATTCCTATAATATCGAATTTTGTATTTTGGCATTTTATGTTAACTGTGGTGTCGTCTTGCGGCATTTCAAACGAAATGGGGCTGTCAGAGAGTTTTGAGACAATTTCGTTCAATTTTTTTGAATTAAGAGTAATTTTTCCTTCTTCTTCAACCTGAGCATTAACGAGTGCTGTTACTGTCAAATCCAGGTCAGTTGCAACGAGTCTGATTGTTGTATTATCAACCGTTTCAATCAAAATATTCATAAACACGGGCTGCAAAGCCTTTATGCTTGTTGCTCTTTCAACAATCTTAATACCGTCAAACAAATCCGATTTTTTTACGACAAATTTCATACGCCATACTCCTTCTCTGTTCTAATGATATAATAAACAAAAAAAAATTTGTTGTTTTTTATTCATTTTATTAATTAATATTAATAAATATAATAATAATAAAAAAAATAATAACAGTAATAATAACCCCCCGAAATTTGTAGAAAAATGTCTGAAAGGGTTATTACGGTTGAAAAAATTTGTTAGAAATGTTGTAGAAAAAGGTGTAGAGAAGGGTGAATAAAACAAAAGAAAATTTTGTAGAAAACCCAAAGAAAATCAAAAATGTAGAAAACACACACATTTTCTACAGTAAAAAACAATTTTTTCTACACTCTCCTCCAAACGGATGATATATTTAAAGTTTTTGCAATTTTTTCCGTCGGAATAAGAAAAGGAGGATTTTTATGTTCAATTCCGTAAACAATCCCTTTAACAAGAAAATAGAATCATCGACTTCATCTGACAAGAACAAAAACCAACAACAGCAACAGCAAAAGAAGGAAGAAAAAAAGT
Source organism: Candidatus Gastranaerophilales bacterium (assembly GCA_947624935.1). GTDB lineage: Bacteria > Cyanobacteriota > Vampirovibrionia > Gastranaerophilales > Gastranaerophilaceae > SIG32. The sequence goes on along the minus strand of CANQML010000084.1, from coordinate 124 downwards.
ATCTTGAACAGGAAGAACAAGATGAGGTAAAAATCGGCGGGCTGCCGCTTTTGACGGAAGATGAAGTTATTTATATGACAAAAAGTTATATAAACAACTTAAAATCCGAACACGAGGACAACCC
>CANQML010000083.1 GCA_947624935.1 Candidatus Gastranaerophilales bacterium | reverse complement strand
CTAATTAATAGTAACCACTTTACTCACCTCACTCACTCTACTCACTTTACTCACTTGCGTAAACGCCCTGCGTTTACGTTGGCAGAGACCCTGATAACCCTCGCCGTCATTGGCATTGTTGCAGCCATGACCATTCCTAATCTGGTTCAATCCTACAAGAAAAAAGAGGTTGAAACAAAATTAGTCAAATTTTACAGTATGATGAATAACGCAATTAAAATGGCTGAAGTCGATTACGGACCCCAAAGCACTTGGACGGATTATCATATTAATCATAATGTTGATAATGAAAATAATCAATATCTATATGACAAAGGGGATAAATATGACATACTTATAAAAAAATATTTTGAACCGTATTTAAAAATAACAAGTTCAGAGAATTTTTATGATATACCGGTTATTGATAAAGGTGTAAACCAACCGCAAAGAATATATTATCTGCCTGATGGAAGTGCATTCAGTTTCGGTTTACATGAAAACAGAGAGATATTTTTCTATCCTTTTGACCCCAAAAAATGTTTAAAGACTGAAAATCCCAACGGAAAATGCAGATTTGAATTTGTTTTTATACCCTGTGATAATACTAAAAACGGCAATGTTACCGGTTGGTTCCCATTTAATATCGGAAACGGGATGCAACCGTCTGCAAGGGATTTGTATGATAAAGACGAGCTTAGTCTTAAAAATGATAGTACTTTTGGTTGTTACAATTCGAAAGCCGCGTATTCGGGGAGTTATTGTTGTGCGTTAATACAAAGGAATAATTGGAAAATACCTGAGGACTATCCTTACAAGTTTTGACGGTGTTGACCCCCTCACCCCGTTGCTGCGCTCCTTCCCTCAGCTAACGCAAGCAGGGTCACAAGGCACGCACGCTCGCTTGTTCCCTTTGCAGATGTAAATAAAACAGGTGAATGCCTTGAAAATTTATGTGTAACCTAATCAGCTCGGCAAACAGCAAGCCCATCGCTGTCGTAGCGGCCGCCGTCGTCGTAGGTCGTGTATGTAGTGGTGAAACCGCGGGAGTAGGCGAAGTTACTGCTATACTCCTCACCCGACCAAACATAGAAGTAACGTAAGGACGCGGTGGACGATTTCCTGTACAAAGTATCATATAACGCTTGGTTGGCTACTGTTAATCCTAATAGTTTCTCTTTTTCACCTATTTCTTGTCCGTATATCATACTTGCTAAATCCGCTAACTGTGCCATTGTAGGCATATTCTTTGTTCCGCCGCACTGTTTGACGGCTCCTGCCCAATAGTCATTATCATAATTACAAGCATTTATTCCTAATTCGCCTTTGATTGTTTCACATTCTTCTTTTGATATTGGTATTATCGTATTTACAATTGTCCAACAGATACCACCAAATTCCACTTCACATGCGCCCTTATTTCCTAATGCGAGTACATTTCCATTCTGTCTAAGGTCTTTGCTTTCGGTATTGGGTTTGGTGTAACCTTGTACCAAAGTCGGGATCGTCATGACAGCAACAATGCCAATAACGGCGAGGGTTATGAGGACTTCAGCGATGGTGAAAGCAGATTTTCGGTAGGGCGCCGTGCGAGCGTCAGCGAGCCCAGCCCGTAAGGTGCGGCGAAACCGCGCTTTTGCCGCACCCCGAATAATTTGAGTAGCGGCTTTCTTAGAAGTCGTTAAGACATTAAGACGATTTCTTACTCGCTCGCATTTAACATTTTTGTCATTTACTAATTCTTTTTTGTTTTCAAAATCTTTTTTCATAAATTTATCCTTTCTTTTTAGTATTCAATATGTAAAAGATTTTACTTCTTCTTTATCAGTGAATACCTTTTCCCCGTCTTTACAACTTCAAATTTCAAACCTTTGGTAAATTTGTCCAAGTCCTTGGTTTTTATCACGATAAATTCTCTGTTATTGTCTAAGGTCACGGCATTTTCGTAATCTATTTTTGCACCTCTATAGTATAAAAGCGAGTATTTTCTGTCTAAATTTATTGCGTCAATATCGTAATTGTTTTCTTTAGCATATTTGGCAAATTCTATCAAATCGTTTTGCCCGAACTTGTAATCGATATTGAAAAACTCTTTTGTTCCAAAAGCCGACATTACAAGCATAAATCCGACCAAAACCGCAAAAACCCTGTAGAATTTGTTTTTTAAGGCGAAAATTAAACATAAAACCCCCGAAAGCCCTGCCACAATTACGCAAAGCCATTTTGCAGATAAAATGTCCGTGTAAATTTCTTTTGGCAAAAATACGGGCGTTAAGAGCCCTGCAATCGCTGTTATTACAAATATTACACCCAAAATGTATGATGATATTTTAAGCGGTTTTTTGAATTGCTCAAAATTATTCCAAATATATCCGCCTAAAAATGCCGAAAATGTGTATATCGGCAAAAGATAGGTTATGAGTTTTGTGCTTGACGAGGAGAAAAACAGCATTGTAAACAAAAACGCTATTGCGTTTAAGTAGACCAATTTCCCCTCATTTGTAAGTGAATTAAAATCATAAAGCTTTATTGATTTGATTTTTGCAATTAAACTTGCAACAAACGAGAAAATCCACGGGAAAAATCCCCACAAAAACGTCAAAATAAAGAAATAAAACGGTTGTTTTCGCCCGATTTCATTTGAATTTACAAAGCGTTCAAGGTGATGTTTTATGATGTATTCGTTGAAAAACAAAGGGTTATGGAGATTAAACATCAAAATATGCCACGGAAGAACTACAAGCAAAAATAAAATCGCACCGATTATACAGTATTGAGGCTTAAAGATTTCTTTGAACTTTTTTGCGGCAAGTGAGGTAAAAAACATTGTTCCAAAAGGGATTACAAATCCGGGGATGCCTTTTGCCAAAACCGCAAGCCCAGAAAAAATATAAAACAGCCACCAAAAATATTTTTTGTTTTTTTCTTTGCAAAAGTATGTAAAAAATCCAAAACAAAGCGAAAATCCGATACATGCCGCAACCACAATATCTAAAATCGCAAATTTTGAAAGAATAACAAATTCAAGACTTGTTGCCAAAATTAACGAAGATAAAACCCCGAATTTTCTTGATACAACAGCTTTTCCCAAAAAGTAGACGGCAAAAGAAAGCAGAGTTCCATAGAGTGCAACCGGAAATCTTACGCTAAATTCGTTAACTTTGCCGAAAATCAAGAAAGACAAACACTCGCCCCAAAAGTACAGAGGCGGTTTTTCAAAGAAGTAATCCCCGTTCAAATACAGAGTGAAAAAGTCTTTTGTATTGAACATATCCCGCGCCATAGCGGCGTAGCGGGTTTCGTCAACGTCCATCAGCGCATAATTTCCGATGTTAAAAAAGAATATAAAATAAAATAATATACAAAGTCCTAAAATCGTAAATAATTCTTTGTGATTTTTTATAAAATCCATAAACTCTCCTCAAAAAGATTTAACCAAAAACATTACGTGTTTGCAATAAATAAGCAAATATATTAAAATAGCGCTATGAACAATATTGCAAAACGTGAACTGGAAAAATTATTAAACGGCAACAAAAATTTTGTAAACGGAACGCCGACGACCAAAAACATGACGCTTGAAACATTGAAAAAATATGCTTATCATCAAGAGCCGTTTGCGGTAGTGTTAACCTGTTCGGATTCAAGGGTTGTGCCGGAGATAATTTTCGATTGCGGAATAGGCGAGCTTTTTGTTGTAAGAATTGCCGGCATGACAGTTGGTGAAAATGTTGTGGAAAGTTTGGAATATGCCGTTAAAAAACTAAATGTACCATTGATGATTTTATTGGGGCATGACGACTGCGGGGTTATGAAGTATGCAAAAGCGCATTACCCCGAACCTGTCAGCGATTTTTCATCAATTATAAAATGTGTTTATCCCGTATTGGACAAAAAAGAGGACATAACATGCCACAATTTCTTTGCCCAGCAGCATACAATCTGGGTCGAGGATTATTTGATGAAGCATTCCGTCATAATAAATTCAGCCGTAAAAAATGACAAACTTGACATTGCAAAGTGCCATTTTGACCACGATACAGGGCGGGTTAGTCTTATATAAAAAGAAAGTCTTGTCGAAAAAACAAGACTTATAAATATACATTTACCCCACACTATTTATAACATGAAAAAAATAAATTGTCAAGCAAAAAAAACAGAATTATTATCACCTGCCAAAGATAAAAAAACGGCGATAGCTGCAATCGAAAGCGGCTGTGATGCGCTGTATATAGGCGCGTCGGATTTTGGCGCAAGACAAAACGCCTCAAATTCTTTGGAAGATATTAGAGAAATTACAGAGCATGCCCACAAATTTTACGTAAAAGTCCATGTGACGATTAATACAATTTTAGATGATAAAGAGCTTGATGAGGCAAAAAAACTTATCCAAAACCTCTATGATATCGGAGTTGACGCTATAATAGTGCAGGATATGGGGATTTTAAATTTGGCGATAAAAAAAGAACTTCCGCCCATACCTTTGCATGCAAGCACCCAGTGCGACAACAGGACTTTGGAAAAGGTCAAATTTTTCGATGAAATGGGAGTTTCAAGGGTAATTTTGGCGCGCGAACTTTCGCTTGAAAAGATTAAAGAAATTTGTGAAAATACAACCGCTGAAATTGAAACGTTTGTTCATGGCGCATTGTGCGTATCATACAGCGGACAGTGCTATATGAGTTGTTCCAACGGCGGGCGGTCGGCAAACAGAGGTATGTGCGCTCAAAGCTGCCGTAAAAAATATACGCTTGTTGATGAAGACGGCAACATTATTGCAAAAGACAAATATTTATTGAGCTTGAAAGACTTTAACGCTTCAAAACATCTGAAAAAATTGGTTGATGCGGGTGTCAAATCCTTTAAAATTGAGGGCAGATTAAAAGATGAAAATTATGTCAAAAATGTTACCGCATTTTACAGGAAAGAATTGGACAAAATCAGCCAAAAAACCTCATCAGGCAAAGTTTTTTTGAATGTTGAACCTGATTTGTACAAAAGTTTTAACCGAAAATTTACGGACTATTTTTTGGAAAAAAGAAAAGATTGTTTTAACTTTGAGTCGCCAAAGTCTTTTGGAGAGGAATTAGGCAAAGTAAAAAGTGTCGGCAAAGACTATTTTGAGCTTGATTACCCTCTAAATCCGCAAGACGGGCTGTGTTTTATGGCAGATGGAGAACTTGCGGGGTGTTTGGTAAATAAAGTTGAAGGGTCAAAAATTTTCCCCAACAAAATGGGCAAAATCAAAAAAGGCACGATAATTTACAGAAATTTTGATTCAAAATACCAGTTAAATCCCAAACGCAAAATCGGGGTAAAATTTTTGGTCAATGAAGGCATATTGCATGCAAAAGATGAGGACGGAAACGAAACCGCTATGGAAATTAATTCCACACAAATTGCAAAAAACCCAGAAAATATGAAGTTAAACTTCATAAAACAACTTCAAAAAACAGGCGAAAGCGATTTTTATACAACCGATGTTATTATAAATTCGGATATTCCGTTTATGCCGATATCAGAGATAAACAATTTAAGGCGCAATATTTTGGAAAATTTAATGGAAGAACGGCTTTATAATTATGAGCGTGAAGTGCAGCAGCCTTTAAAATACAGCGAATTTCCAAAAAAAATTCTTGATTACAGGGCAAATATTCATAACGCCGAGGCGCGCGAATTTTATGAAAAATCCGGTTGTGAAGTTACGCAAATGTCTTATGAAAGTTCAAACCCCAAAGGGGTTGAGCTTATGCGCACAAAACATTGTCTGAAATTCGCTTTTGGTATGTGCAAATCACCCAAAAAACTTTTTTTAATCGACGAAAAAGGCAGAAAATACAAACTCGGTTTTGATTGCAAAAACTGCGAGATGATAATTTTTGACTAATTGCAAAAAAACCTTAAATATAATACGAAAGTATGAGTTAAAAAATCGTTAATTCATATACTATTAAATAGAGGTATTGTAAATGGGGTTGAACAGCATATATCAAAGACCATATATTATTCCCGACAGACGAAACATCATCAGAAAGCGGGAAGAAACTTCTAATGCACAACAACAGCAGCAGACCGACGAAAATTCAAGAAGTAAAGGGCTGCAATATACCGAGCAGGAACCCGTTTACTACAATCAGCATGTCGAACAATTCACCTACCCCAACGAAGTTGCAACGGCACTTGCACAGCGCAACCCCAAAATTAATATTGCTCAAATCCTGAAAGATTTTAAAAATACCGCAATAGCAATCGGAACGCCGAGTGAACTTAAAGAAGAAGTCAACGGCTATTTGGCGCTGATTGAAAAACAAATTACCAAAGAAAACCCGAACAGCAAACTTATAAAATCCAATCTCAAAAATGCCTCATCAATACTTGATAATTACATTTCCCAAACTTTGAACAAGGATTCCAAAGTCGTAGAGAACTGGGTTGATGCGCTGTTTTTACAACAGATAGATTTTAAATATGATGAAAACGATGTCAATGCGCAGTTTTTGGTTAAGTTTCCCGAAGATACCGTAGAGGAAAAGCCCAAAGAGGTTACAAATCCTTTAATTCCGCAGGATGATGAATTAAAAAAACTTTTTATTAAAGCCAAAAAAATGACTTATATAAATAAACCCAAAGAAGCCATTTTAGCTTTTCAAACCGCGCTAAATCGCGCAAATGAGATTGATGACAAAGAAACACAATCCAAGATATATTATGAAGTCGGAAAGATTTATGACGATTACGATTATCTTCCGCAAGCGCTTATCAGCTACAATGAGTCCGTTCAAAGGACAAAAGACTGCAACGTAAAAACCCGCGCACACTATTCAATGGCGGAAATTTATAACGATGCAAACAAGATTGAACCCGCAATTGACCATTATTTTACAACTGTTTCATACGCGGGCGAGGCGGGGAATTTGTCTGCCCAATCAAAATCTTTAACAAAAATAGGCAATATTTATTCCGATATGTACAAAAAAGATGCGTTTGATTACCTTGAAACAGCCGATATGATTGCGGATGAAACGGACAATTCAAAAATTAAAGGCTATGTATCATCAAGTCTTGGGGATGCTTACGACAAATTCGGCGACATGCACGGTGCTTTAAAATCCTACTCAAAAGCCGTTAAAAACTACATTGATGCGGATATGCCGCAAAGAATTGCGCAAAATTATTACAATGCGGCAGAAATTATGCTTGAAAATAAAAACGACCAAAAAGCAAAAGGCTTGCTGGAAAAAGCAGAAAAATTCGCACTAAGAACCGATAATAATGAGCTTTTGACTGAAATTAAGAACTCACTTTTGAGTATTTCTTAGGGTTTTTTGTGGAAAAGTTTTTTTGCAATTTTTGCAAAAACATGGCGCATTTTATAAGCACCCAGAGCAAGACCTGCTAAACAAATACCTTTGAAAAGGGTTTTCTTCCATTTTGGATTTATACCGCTTTCAATTTCGTCTTTTTTGGGTTCAGGCTGCGTTTTTACAAACTGATCAGGGATTATATCCAAAGGCGGATTGCCGTAATATCTCGGTTGTTTGCCCAAAATATATGCCGGTGCATCGAATGCTATTACACCCGATGAAGCTAAAGAATCCAAATCATTAATCCAAGACACAACTTTTCCTTTCTACAATTTTATAAAGTATTTTCTCAATTAAAAATTGCCCCGTTTTTGTTTTTTTGTAAAGTTTTTGTGATATAATCGACTTATGATGGATAAATTTTATATAACAACGGCTATAGATTACGTAAACGGCGCACCGCATATCGGTCATGCTTACGAAAAGATTTTAACGGATATTATCGCAAGACACTTTTCCCAAAGGACAAACGTGTTTTTCTTGACGGGAACGGACGAACACGGGATTAAAATTCAAAAAACCTCTAAAGAACAGGGTTTGACACCAAAAGAGCTTTGCGATGTAAATTCTCAAAAATTCAAAGACGCTTGGAAGGCTTTGGATATTGATTATACAAAATTTATCAGAACAACGGACGACTATCACGAAAAAGCCGTTCAAAAAATCTTCAAAAAACTCTTGGACAAAGGCGATATATACAAACACTCATACGAGGGGCTTTATTGTTCTGGCTGCGAGTGCTTTTTGAGCGAAAAAGATTTGACCGAGGACGGGCTTTGCCCGGATCATTTGAAAAAACCTGAGCTTGTAAAAGAAGAAAATTATTTCTTTAAACTTACCAAATACAAAGACGCGATTATCAAACATATTAAGGAAAACCCCGATTTTATAGTGCCGTCATTCAGGGCAAATGAGGTTTTAAACCAGCTTGAAGATATTCAAGACATTTCGGTTTCCCGTGCAAAGAGCAATGTAGAATGGGGAATTGACGTGCTTGACGACCCCGAACAGGTTATATATGTTTGGATTGACGCACTTTCAAACTATATTACGGCAATCGGATACGATACGGAAAACCCGTCGGAAGATTTCAAAAAGCTGTGGCCTGCCGATGTTCATGTTATCGGGAAAGATATATTGAAGTTTCACAGTATCTATTGGCCTGCATTTTTGCTGGCGCTTGACTTGCCGCTTCCAAAACACATTTTTGCACACGGCTGGATTACAATTGACGAATCAAAAATGTCAAAATCTTTGGGCAATGTAATTTCTCCGACATCTGTTTTGGAAAATTTTGAGCTTGATAAACCCGACGCGTTCAGATATTATATGGCAACATCAGCACCCTGTGGACGTGACGGAAACTACAGCGACGACGATTTTAAAGAGAAAGTTAACGCCCACCTTGCAAACAGCATGGGAAATCTCTTAAATAGGACGCTCTCGATGCTTGTCAAATACTTTGACGGAGAGGTTAAACCCGAATTTAAAGTTCAGTCCGATTTGTTTAAAAAGGCACTGGGTACCGTAAAGGTTGTGGAAAACCACTTTAATCATTTTGAAATAGCCGAAGCTGCGCAGGAGATAATTTCGTTTGTGGATTTGACAAACAAATACGTAACCGACAGTGCGCCATGGACATTGGCTAAGGAAGAAAAAATGACCGAATGCGGTCAGGTGTTGACAACGGTTTTAGAGATTATGTGCATGATTTCGGCTTTAATTTACCCGTATTGCCCGAATATTGCAAAAGATATGGCAAAACAGCTGTCGTTTGACCTTTCGATAAAGCTTGACGATTTGACTTGCGACAATATTAAGGTCGGAAAACTCATAACGAAAGAAGAAATCAAGCCTGTATTTTTAAGGATTGACAGCGAGCTTGCCGACAAATCGAAAAAATTATAATTTTAATTGTTGACAATAAAATAATTGACAAGAAAAGAAAAAACATATATAATAAATTCGGAGGTGCAATACCATGAAAAATCAATCAAATAGAACAGTTAGCATTGCCCCCCCCCCGTTTATCCGCTTATAGCTTTATTTTGGGGAATATTTTTGATACCTGCGACAATTTTGTCGGAGGTGGCGTTCAAGTGAGTGAAGTGAGTAGAGTGAGTAAGGTGAGTGAAGTGTTTAATGTGCCGAAGGCACAATTAGCTTTGCATAATAGCGCACGTCATTGCGAGGAACGAAGTGACGAAGCAATCCATAAAAAATGTAGGTTGGCATTACTATGCCAACAATAAAATTGGTAGTAGGTTGGGCTTTCAGCCCAACAAAAAATAGAAAGGATAAAAACATGACAAGAG
>CANQML010000082.1 GCA_947624935.1 Candidatus Gastranaerophilales bacterium | reverse complement strand
TTTTCATCAACGGTAACTTTACCGATACGGCTTTCAATTAAGCCGATATATATTGAACCGTTTTCAACTTCCTGCTCGGGCAAATACGCTTTTGCCGTTACAAAACCTTTTTGGGCATACAAGTTGTTGATTTCATCAATCATCTGCTGAATATCTGAGATAAACAGGTTTCTGCCCGCATATTTTGAGATAATCGGTTCAATTTCTTCTCTGGTTAAAATTTCTGATGCCGCAACTTCAATTTGACCTACATACAAACCTTTTGTTTCAAGTTCTTCGACTTTTGCATGTATAACATCATTGTTTGGCGCACCTTTAATTACCGTACTTTCTCCGCCTGTGTTACCCGAATTACGATACTGTTCGTATTTTTCGTATTCGGATGTTACCTCACGACGTTGCCTGTCATTTAAAAGATTGTCAGTGTCATGTTTTATGTTCCCGCCCACTTCTCGTGTAGCAGCAGGAATGTATCCCGGCTCCGGCGTAAACGCAAACGCTTGTGGGGTAATAACGCAACATGCCGTGATTAGCAGCATTGTTTTTAAAATTGTTTTGTTGTTGACCTTTTTCATTTATTTTTACCTTCTGTTAATTATATTGTCCTACTAAAATGCACAAATATAAAGTTTTTTTAAATTTTTATTACAATTTGGTAATAAAAATTTATTTTTTAGCCCAAAAATACTTTCACCTGCTATTATTATAAAGTATTATTTGTTCGGTGTAAACAATCTATACAAAAATTAATACAATTATATTATTTTTCGGTAAAATTTCATACAAACAATGGAGGTTATTTTTATGAAAATCAAATTTATTTTATTGGTTTGTGCACTTGCTTTAACGTTGAATACTGTTTTGGCGGCAAATGTTGCTTACGTTGATGTACAAAAAGTTGTGACATCTTCTGCTCAGGTTCAGGCGCTCAAAAAAGAACAGCAGCTGAAAGCAAAAGATTTGATGAGCTTTGTTGAAAAAGCCAGAAAAGAAGTTGCGGCTGTAAAAGATCCCGCAAAGAAAAAAGCTCTGGAAGATAAGTACAACAAAGAGCTAAATACAAGAAAAGCAAAAATCGATAAGGATTACGCAGCAAAGTTAAATTCTGTTGAAACGTCAATCACAAACGTCATAGGGCAGCAGGCAAAATTGAAAGGCTATGATATAGTTATTTCAAAAGGCATTGTTTTATATGGCGGCGTTGATATCACAGATGACATAATAAAACTCGTTAAATAGCAATAAAAAAGCTCCCTTTTGGGAGCTTTTTTTTATACATCTTTATAAGAATTTTTAAACCTGTCGGTATAAACCGTATGCAACAATTCGTGCGCTTTATGAGATGCCGGATGTTCCAGAAATTCCTGATAAAGCTTTTGAATTGACGGGTTCATGTGAGATTTTCTGACAGGCAGTTCGCTGTCTTCTTTATAAAGCCCTTGAGCACGTCTGGACTTGATTTTTGTATCGTCGCAGCTTCTTGGTTGACCGCCACCGTTGATACAGCCGCCGGGGCATGCCATAACCTCAAGCATCTGAAATTTTGCCGTTCCGTTTATGATTTCCTGCAAGGATTTTTCAGCTTCTTTCAAGGTAGATACTACTCTTACGATAACTTTGGTGCCTTTAATATCAAGCTCTAAGTCTTTGCAGCGCTCGGAAGTTCCCCGAAGCCCTTTAATATCAACATCTTGCAAAACTTCGCCCGTTGCAAATTCGTATGCCGTTCTGACAGCTGCTTCCGCGACACCGCCCGATGCACCGAAAATCGTTCCTGCGCCCGAATATTCCCCAAACGGTGAATCGGCAACTTCCGGCTCCAATGTTTCAAAATCAATTCCTGCACTTTTTATCATTTTGCCCAACTCTTTTGTAGTCAAAACATAATCGGTGTCAGGTACGTTATCGTGTGCCATTTCAGGTCTTAATATCTCAAATTTCTTTGCTGTACAAGGCATAATCGCAACAACCGTCAAATCTTTTTTGTCAACACCCAAAATCTTTGGTACAAGTTCCTTTAATACGGGTGACTGCATTGACATCGGCGATTTGCAACTTGAAAGATGATGTGTTAATTCGGGGTGCATTGATTCCAGATATTTAACCCAGGCAGGACAGCACGATGTAAATATCGGTAAATTTTCACCCGATTTAAGTCGTTCTAAAAACTCGGTCGCTTCTTCCATAATCGTTAAATCAGCGCCAAAGTTGGTGTCAAACACCATATCAAACCCGATTTTTCTTAATGCGGCATTGATTTTGCCGATAGAATTTTCACCCGGCGCAAGGTTAAACATCTCACCGAGCGCGACACGAACAGAGGGCGCTATGTGCGCAACAACTTTGACATTCGGGTTTGTAATTTTTGCCCAAACATCTTCAATGTTATTTTTTATGGTCAAAGCGCCTGTCGGACAAACAGCGGCGCACTGTCCGCAGTTTACACAATCTGTTTGACCCAGAGGTCTTAGAGGCTGTACAAGCGTTTTTGACCCTCTGTTTGCAAATCCCAAAACCGCATGACCTTGAAATTCGCTACAAGCTCTGACACATGCACCGCACAAAATACATTTGTTCGGATCTCTAACAATCGACGGGCTTGAATCGTCAATCGGCAGATAATCTTCTTTTTCTGCGTATCTGATTTTGTCAATCCTGTATTCTTCCGTGTATTTTTGCAATTCGCAATCGCCTGATTTTTCGCAGGTCAGGCAGTTTCTATCGTGGTTTGCAAGAAGAAGTTCCAAAACAGTTTTTCTAATTCTTCTTGTTTTTTCCGTGTTTAAGTGAATTTTCAAACCTTCTTCAGGAGGCATTGTGCATGAAGATTGAATACCTCGCCCTTCAACTTCTACAACGCACATTCTGCAAGCGCCGAATGATGTTAAATCGGGGCGGTAGCAAAATGTCGGGACATTCATTCCCGCTTTGCGGATTACTTCCAATAAATTAGGTTCGTCCGTAAATTCAACTTCTTTTCCGTCTATAAATAATGTTTTTGCCATATCTTTTTCCTTCTTTACTTGTGAGTGATTGCCTTGAACGGACAGTTATTAAGGCATGCTTCGCACTTAATACATTTATCCTGATTAATGTGGTGCGGCTGCTTAACTGTTCCTTCTATTGCGCCTACGGGGCATGTTCTTGCACATTTTGTACAGCCCTTGCATTTTGTTTCGTCGATAACGATTGTTTTCATTGCGGTACAAACTCCCGCAGGACATTTTTTATCAACGATGTGCGCGATATATTCATCTCTAAAGTATTTTAATGTCGAAAGCACGGGGTTTGGTGCGGTTTTACCCAGTCCGCACAAGGAACCGTCTTTTACCGTGTGTGCAAGTTCTTCCAATAAGTCTAAATCTGATAACTCGCCCTTTCCTGCGACGATTTTTTCAAGGATTTTGAGCATATTTTTTGTACCTTCACGGCAGGGAACGCACTTTCCGCAGCTTTCGTTTTTGGTAAAGTTCATGAAAAATCTTGCAACTTCAACCATACAGGTGTTTTCAGCCATAACAACAAGCCCGCCGGAACCTACCATTGCGCCTGCTTTTATAAGGCTGTCGTAATCCATCGGCAAATCAAGATGTTCTTCGGTCAAACATCCGCCAGAAGGGCCACCGATTTGAACGGCTTTGAATTTCTTGCCGCCTCTGATTCCGCCGCCTATATCAAATATGATTTCTCTAAGTGTTGTTCCCATAGGTACTTCAATCAAGCCCGTGTTGTTAACTTCGCCCGTTAAAGCGAAAGTTTTTGTGCCTTTTGAAGTTTCCGTACCCATTTTTGCAAACCATTCAGCGCCGTTAAGTATGATGACAGGGACGTTTGCAAGGGTTTCAACGTTGTTAATCAAAGTCGGTCTGCCAAACAAACCTTTGTTTGCGGGAAATGGCGGTTTTGGTCTTGGCATACCGCGTTCGCCTTCGATTGATGCGATTAATGCAGTTTCTTCACCGCAAACAAATGCTCCGGCGCCTTCTTTGATGTGGATGTCAAGCGAAAAATCACTTCCCATTATGTTTTTACCTAAGAAATTCCTTTCTTCGGCATCTTTTATAGCTTTTCTCAGACGCTTGATGGCAAGCGGATATTCGGCTCTGACATAGATATAGCCTTCATCAGCACCGATTGCAAAAGCGGCGATTGCCATGCCTTCAAGAAGTTTGTGCGGGTCGCCTTCCATAACTGACCTGTCCATAAATGCACCGGGGTCGCCCTCGTCACCGTTACAAACGATGTAAGATTTTCCGCCTCTGTTTGCGGCTGTAAATCTCCATTTTCTGCCTGTCGGAAATCCGCCGCCGCCTCTGCCTCTAAGTCCTGATTTTTCAATTGTTTCGATAACCGCATCCGGGTTATTTTCTTTTAACACGTTGTATAACGCCTCATAACCTCTGACGGCAATTGCCTCATCAATACATTCGGCATTAATATGTCCACAGTTTGCAAGTGCGGTACGCGTTTGCTTTGCATAAAAATTGATTTCTTCGTTTTTATGAATGTGTTCGCCGGTTTTGGGGTCTGTATATAAAAGCCTTTCAACCGGCTGACCGTTTCTTATGTGAGTGTTATAAATCTCGTCAACATCTTTGTATCTTACTTTTACATAAGTTACGTGCTTATCGGGGATTATAACAAGAACCCCCTGTTCGCAAAAACCGTGACAGCCTGTCGGAACGATTGTCATTTTGTCGTAATCCGTCAAAACGGAAACATCCGCGCCAAGCTCTTTAAATCTTTCAATAACTCCCAAAGAGCCGTTTGCAACACAGCCTGTTCCGGCACATACCAAAACTCTTAACCCCTGCTGCTTTATAAGCTCTTGTGCTTTTCTTTGTTCTTCTTTTATATCCATCTTATTCTTCCTCTTTTAAAATGGTGTCTAACACTATACTGATTGCATCCGATGTCATTTGCGGATGAACTTTCCCGTTAATAACGACAACCGGTGCAAGCCCGCAAGCTCCCAAACAGCTTACCGTTTCTAACGAAAACAGACCGTTATCCGTTGTCAGTTGCCCTTCTTTGATGCCAAGCTTGTTGCGGATTGCATTTAATACAGGCATTGAACCTCTGACGTGGCATGCCGTTCCGTCACAAACCTTGATTTCAAATTTACCTTTAGGCTCAAGTGAAAACTGTGCGTAAAATGTAGCTACTCCAAAAACAGTCGCAGGAGAAAGCCCCTCGACTTTTGTACCGATGTAAATTAGTGCATCTTCGGGAAGATATCGGTATTCTTCCTGAACTGCTTGTAAAATCGCAATCAAATTGGATTTTTTGTACTCGTATCGGCACAAAATCTCATCCAGCTTTGACGTGTTGATTTTTGTGTTAATTGCCATTTTCAAAACTCCTATTCTTTCAATAGGATTATCGCACATATTTCACATAAAATCAAGTTAAATTGCTAAATTTTTGTCCGTAAAATGCGTAGTGGAATATTATTCACTGAGGGGATAATCATTTTTTTAGATTTGAAAGGGCATGTTCCAGTGTTATATACGCATTGCGTAGAAAATTGTTTTCGCAGAATATTTTGCATTCACGACCTACTTCAAGCCCGTCTTTGTTCGTATGCAAAACTCTTGCAATGAGCCTTTCATGCTCGAAAATCCCGTTTACATCATCACTGAAAAATGCAGTTTTCTTATTTGGCAGGGATTTATCATTTAATTTTGCAATTACGACTTTTATAGATCCGGGTAAAGATTTTGAAAAAGTGAAAGTTACTTTGTTATCTTTTGCTATTTTACCAAACATTGTGCGGGCTTCATAGAGTTTTTCCGGTGCCGAACCTTTGGAAAAATCATCAAAATCAAATTTTACATATTTATCCGCCGCCTTATAACTACGTTTTGCAACCCTTGTCGAAATCATGTCGTCAAATGAATTTGCCATTTGTCGGATATTATTACTTAAGTTTTTTACGCCAATTATTTTCATTTTTACTCCTTTTGTCAGTATAAAGAACCTGAATTTCAAAATTTGCTATTTGGATTTGTTATATTAAGTTATATTAACTTTTTACAATAATCCTTAATCGGGCATTCGCCGCATTTGGGGTTTATGGGCTTACAGACATTTTGCCCATGGATTACAAGGAGCGAATTTATGTCTATCCAGTATTTTTTGGGGAGTTTTTTGCGTAATTCAAACTCGGTTTCTTCGGGGGTTTGGGTTTTAACGTAACCTAAGCGGTTGGAAATTCTGTGAACATGCACATCCACGCATATTGCGGGCTTGTTAAACCCCTCACTTAAAACCAAATTCGCTGTTTTTCTGCCTACCCCTTTGAATTTGCAAAGCTCATCAATATCGTCGGGTACTTTTGAATTATATTTTTCAACCAGTTCTTTTGAAAGCTCTATTATTTGTTTTGCCTTGTTTGCATAAAACCCGACGGGATATATCGCTTTTTCAAGTGTTTTAACATCCATATTTGCAAAATCTTTCGGGGTTTTGCCAAGCTTTAACATTCTTAAAGTCGCAGGATACGTTGTCCTGTCGTTTGTTCTCAAGCTTAAAATACAGGCAATTAATACCAAATACGGGTCGTCAAAGCTGTCCATAAGTTTTACAAAATCACTTTGCGGCTGTTTTGCGGCTTTTAACTTTTCAACAATCAAATCAATCGACATTTAAAAGCCTTTCAATGTCAAACGTGGTCTTGAGTTTGAGCGCATAAATGTTGTCTTTGTCAAACCTCAAAAGCTTTACGGCGTCTTTTTCGGTTGTGACAATGTTGCCTTCAATATCTACAATGTCTGACGGCGAATAGAGGTGATGATCGTCAAGCGCAATTGTATCTTTCAGCTCATAATCTTTCAAAAAGTCAAAAAACTGACGGGGTTGACCGATTGCGCATATCGCGGTGACGGGGTTTCCCGCCTCCAGACGCTCTCCCGTTTTAATATTATAAACATAATCAGGCTCCGTTCGGCACAATTGTGTTTCAAGCTTAAGTCGTTTTTGCATAATCCTTGCAAACTTTTCAGCCTTTGTGTGGTCTGTGTTTTTGCTTACGATAAGCAGTTTGTCAATTCTGTCCAAGGCTTCTGCGCCCTCTCTTAAAGGCCCCGCCGGAAGCAGCTTTTCATTACCCAAGCCCATTGTGCTGTCCATTAAAACTATATCCAAATCCCTGTGAAGCTTTCTGTGCTGAAACCCGTCGTCAAGAATTATTTTTGTTACATTAAACTTTTCAACTGCCAATTTTGCAGCCTTATACCTGTTTTTGCAGGTCAAAACAATTGCCCCCGATGCTTTTTGGGCAAGCCAAAACGGCTCATCACCTGCCATTTGCGCCGTATAAAACACCCTTTGACCGTCCGATATTACATTCACGTCCTTATTATTAAGCCTTCCGCCGTAACCTCGTGATATGATTGCAATTCGCTCGCCTTTTTTAACAAAATATCGCGCAAGCTCCAACACCACGGGCGTTTTCCCAACGCCGCCGGTTGTCATATTTCCGACTGATATAACATAGGCATTAACTTTCTTCGGTTTTAATATTTTTTTGTCGTAAAGCTTGTTTTTTAAGGCGCTTCCAATCCCGTAAAAATACGAGCAGCCCTCAAGCAGGCTTACTAAAAAGCCCTTTGCGTTTCGGTCATAGTGTAGTTTGGTAATTTCTGTTTTTAAATTCATTAGAACATTAACCTGAATAATAAGAATCTTTTATTGAGTTTTTCCGAGAATTTCCTCAAATTACAAGTCGTAACGGAGGTATCGTCGATAATTTTTTGGATTTCGGTTTTGTTTTCGGGAGTAACCTTATTCAAAGCCGAAAGCGTGGTCGAAATATCGGATAACGCTTTGTTTGCGGTGTTAACGGTTCTTGTTAAGTCACGTTTTAAGTTGTCGTCTTTGGTCATTGAATTAATATAACCGCTAATCTCGTTTACGTTGTGCATTGTGGCTGTCAAGTCCGCGGCGAGAGCCTCTGCATTACCGTTATCCATAATTTTGTTCAAATTCTTTGATAATATTTCTAAAGAATCCGTTGCGGAATACAATTTTGTTTTGAAGTCTTTATCGGAAATTATGTTGTTAAGACTGTTAGAAAGTGTTGAAAAATCGCGGCTTGTTCTGTCAAGCAGTGCCATAAGCTCTTTCAAATCGCCTTGAGAAGAATCAAGCAGCTTGTCAAATTTCGCCATTGTGTCTGCCGATTTTGAAGTTAAAGAATTTATGTTTGAAACGGACATTTGAAGTTCCGCGATAACTTCATCCGATAACAAATCGTTGATTTTCCGGTTGGTTTCGGTCAATGATTCAGCCGCTTTATACTGCCACTCCATAAAATCAGCTATTCGCATGGGTTCAATTATTGTATATGGCGATTTTTGCTCGGGGTACGACAATATAACATCATCAAGCGTTGAAATTCTCAATTTCTTTTCGCCGTCGCTGTAAACAGGTGCGCCTTTCATAAATTCAGGCAAAATAAGCCCCGGTAAATCCACCATATAATCAATTTTATAAGCATAAGTCGTATCAATTCTGTCCCTGTAATTATAGGGGACCGCATCTTTTGAAATAACTTCAATGCCTTTTACCACGCCGACGTTATAATATTTATCATCAAGTTTCATTTGAACGGGGTCGTCTTTATACAACAAATCCTTTGATTTCATGGGAATGTAAAGCGTTCTGGTCTTTGGCGGGGTAATTTCCAAAAACAATTCACCTATAAGACCCGATTGCTGAATTGTAAAAGTAGAGGCTTTTGGAATTTCAACATCGGGGTCAGTGATAACAAATTTGACCTTAACAAAGCTGTTTTCGCCCTCAACGACGGGTGTAATTTCTTCTACCTGCCCGACGCGAAGTCCCATCATCTGA
Source organism: Candidatus Gastranaerophilales bacterium (assembly GCA_947624935.1). Classification (GTDB taxonomy): domain Bacteria; phylum Cyanobacteriota; class Vampirovibrionia; order Gastranaerophilales; family Gastranaerophilaceae; genus SIG32. The sequence continues at coordinate 807 of CANQML010000082.1, read as the reverse complement.
ACCCCCGCACCGGGGCGCATGCCGTTTACGTCTTTAAAATGGATTTCTATCCTGTCGGCAGAAGAAAGCGTTCTGCCCTTCACTCTCAAGATAATCCCGAAAAGCATTACCAGCGCTATAAGTGTCAAAAGACCTACTTTAAAAGACGATGAAAATTTCATATTATCCCTCCTACATATTATAGCAAAAATTAAAAATATGTGCAAAGACTTTAAATAATCATTAACAAAGTTTATGAATTTTTTGTGCGGAAAATTCTTGACAATATTTAATAAAATGTATATAATGTACGTATGGAAAGAGAAATGCTGAAAACACAGAGCATAAGAGGAATTAAGGTGGCTACCCCCCCCCCCAATGCTCATAGAGTGAGTTTCGGCTGTTTTATGTGTCTAAAACGCTTGCGGCATCTTGCCGGAGGCGGAATTGGGGTGCTTAAAAAAGACGTTAGGACGTTAAGTCGTTAAGACGATAAGTTCATTAATAAAGATAAATTATTACTAAAGAAAAGGAGAAATAAAGATGAAAACAAAGAACAATGCAAAAGAATTAGTAAATGAATTAAACACACTCCCTCGCCCCGTCGAATTGACCTTCGTGTGGGAGAGGGCTGGGGTGAGGGGTCATGTCATTGCGAGCGACCAACGGGAGCGTCGCAATCGCAAGATTGGTGAAATCCAACGGTTATGCGATTACGACGTCGCTATCGCTCCTCGTAATGACGTATACATAATCCCCACCCCTTGCGGGCGGGGAAGTGGTTGTGCACGAGTTTACGAGTGCTACAACCACAGGGGCGGGGTCAAT
>CANQML010000081.1 GCA_947624935.1 Candidatus Gastranaerophilales bacterium | reverse complement strand
AAAGGAGATGTTATGGACTATGAGTATCAAATTACCGAGGGCGGAATTTACACCGTTAAGGCTTTCGCTCCCGATGATGCCGCAAACACAGTATCAAACGAAGTGGAGGTTTCTGCAATGACGGCTACCGTTACAGAGGCATTGGTCACAGGACCTAACTTAAAAGTGAGTGTTTCATTCACAAGCAACCTTGTTGGAACTGCTTATGTATGTTTCAAAGAAAACGCTAAAACAGTTGCTGATATAAAGTCAGGCGCTTATCAACCCTATCCCTTTTTAACTGGCGGTAAGTCTGCGAGTCCCACTTTCAATTTTAAGGTGTCCTTTGATGGTCCTCCCAATGTAGTTAAACTTTCTGGGGCATCTAGCTCAGTAACTGAACTCGGTTCCGAATTGCCGACAATTCATGTATATTTCGTGGTCAATAATACTGTTACAGAATTGACAAGTTCCAGTGACATCACCAAGGCTACCGCCGACGCGTTTATCTTTACCATAACCCCTTACACGCATGAATTAAATATATTGGCGGGGGGAAACACGACGGTTGGTGTGGTTTCCACAGTCTATTACAAAACAGATGCCAGCTGGGACGAAATTCCAATTACAACCCCCGAGGCGCTACATCAAATTGAGAGTGATTTCGGCAATAATATCGTAGGAGCAAGCAGTGTCACATTCCAAATTCGCGAAGACGATTTGGCGATAGGTGCTAAGGCGCTGTTTGACATTACCGAGTTGGTTAAGGACTACGTAGTTCCCGTAGTAAGTTTGGGCACCCCCGTACTTACTTACTCCGCCACGGAGGGCAAGCTCCATTGGGACGAAGTGGAAGGTGCTGACCGCTACGAAGTCTGGAAGGACGGCGTCAAAATCGCGGACATTCCGAAGAAAACGTAATAGTCCAGACATCTGGACAAGGAGAACATCATGTTTGAAATATCTTTGCGGAAATGTAGCGCAGAGATGAACCGTGTGGATAAGAGTTCGGCTATGTCCGACCTCTTATCCATATACGGGACACTCAAAGAGGGTTGCTCGTTATATGAGCCGAGTATTCGGGTGAAGCTATCCCCCGAAAAAATGTTCGGTTACAATTATGCTTATATCGACGCCTTCAAACGGTATTACTTCATCAAAGAAGTGTCGACCGACGTCAACGGATACGTTCTGCTCGATATGGTCACCGACGTCCTTATGACGTTCAAGGACCAGTTCAAGAGCTGTTCGGCGTTTGTTCTGAGAAATCAGAATAAGTACAACACATACCTCGTAGACAGGAGATTGCCGCTGACCAACAGAATAAACGTTAGCAGTGAGCGAGGCAAAAAAGTATGGGACACCACAGAGTCCGAGGGCGGTGCAAACGGTTTAAGAATAGTATTCGTCCTTGCGTCTAACGCAGGGTCCGCATATAACGCGAGCGCTATCGGCGGAATAAAAATTGGCTCGGGATATGGAATATATGACGGAAATGATACCGATGTGTCTTTTCTGAGTTCATATAGGCAGCCGCACAACAATGGGATAAATGTGGTAATAGTCACTGCAAAGACGGCGGCACACATGTTAGAATTTCTCGCTTCCAGAGATAAGGGGGTAAATTTGTTCAATGGCACAGTACTATCGATATATACAATCCCACCATTATCTTTCGATAAGAAGAGCGACAAGAGCTATCTTGTTTCGGCGGGTTTTAGAGAGTTAAAGACAGGCGACGCTCTCGTCTATCTAAAAACGGACGCTGGGCAGGAAGTTTACGAGTTTTCCGACGACGACACGGCGTTCGTTTTGACAGGTTCCGAATTTTTACCGTACGTTGAACAAACATTTACGGTTCACATAGTGGATTTCCTTGACCTTCCGCCTTATAAGTCATACAATCTTATTCTGCCATACGCGGGCACGCTGAACATTTCCGAAACATGGTTCGATACAAGTGTAGCCACACAAACGATAACTGTCCGTGCTGCAATAGATTGGACATTGTGCGAAATTGCGTACTACATTACCGTGAACGATATTTACTGTACTACCGTATCTGGTCAGTTTGGGAGCCTTGTGCCTTTCACCACAACAAACCTTTCGGAACTTGCCATGCAGACGACTGCTGCCGATACGCGTACGATTGGAAAACTAATCAGCGCTGGGGTGAATACGCTTGGAGGATTTCTCGCTGGCAACTTTATGGCGTCAGAAAAGGCGCCGTTACAGGGTGTTGGTCATCAAATTGAGGCTGTTACGGGAGGAGTATCTTCGGTAGTTACCTCGATAGCCGACTATGACGCTACCATAAATTCAATGGTACAAAGAGCACAATCCACACCTGCGTCATCGGTATATTTGAACTGCAACACGCCGAGATATATCAGTCTTGTAACACAATATACCCCTAAACCCGAGATGTCTGATTTCAGAGCACTAAACGGGTCACCGCTTCTTGAATTCTCAAAGATTAGCGATATGAAAGGCTACACGGAGTTTGGCGTCGTTCATCTTGACGGCGTTATAGCCTTGAAACCTGAACTCGAAGAGCTTGAACGCAAACTCCGTGAGGGCGTAATACTCTAACAGTCCATACGTCTGGACAAACCAACCCCCGCCGAAATTCGGCGGGGGTTGGTTTATGCTCGTTCATATTCTTCTGCTGTGATTTCTTTCCAATAGGCGTCAATGGCATTTCCAATGTCGAGTTTCTTTTGCGAGCTACGGGTCAGATAGCTATTAAATACGTAATTCGTGTAAACCTGCTCTTGACCTTTCGGAACCCGCGTATAGACAAGTAACTTGCCGTTCCAACATTGCACCGTTATTCTGATAAAATGGCATGTATTTTCTTGAATGAATTTTATCTTTGCAAACATTTTCGCCTCTTCATACTCCAAATCTGTCATAATATTCTCCTTATTTTATTCCTATATCGCCACCGCACCATTTTACATAGTTACGGACTATTTCGCCAACCTCGTTGTCAACGTAGAAGACTTTGTCGTTGGCAAAAAACCACGCTATTCTCTTTGTAATGTCGTCACTCGGTTTTGTTATCTTTCGGCGCCAATTCGGCTTCGATGAATACGATGTCGAAAAGACTATGCTTTTTGTATCATCTGGTATGGGAGTGGTCCACCTGTGCACAAATGTTATCCACTCCTTTTCGTGCCGAATTATTTCGCACATTAGCGTGTCAACATCAAATATTATGAAGTACTTGTATTGCACTTCTGTGCTTTTGTATTTGAACGGTAAATGCGGATACGAAGCTATTTCCCACGCGCCGTGAGTTATCATATCGAGTTTGGGGTTGTCGAAGCCGAAATACTTATCAGACGGGCTACGTATCATTCGAGCCTTTTTCTCCCCGCAATACTCTATTGCCACAGTAGTTTCTGGGTCGCGCCGCGAATGCATCATTCTTATGGTACCCTGCTGCATATTTGCGACATTTTTGATACCCATCTCGTTAAAATACGGACAGTACTTGTTTACCGTATTCCCGAGCATGTAAATGACTATACCGTCACGGCGTCTTATTATCGTCGACAATGTATTCATGAATAACGTAAACTCGTCTGGCAAATAAGCTTCACGGGTGATGAACTCGTCAAAGACTATCGTGGCTACTCTCGGATACCCTGTTGACTTATCGTGCTCCTGTTGTGATAGTGCAAACGAATGACAGAACGGGACTTCCATTCTTACTTGTCTATCTAACTGCGGGTCGTAGTTAGATAGATACCACTTTCCAGAATAGTACACAACAGAAGTATACGACCCCTTCGTTATTTTTGCTATCTCGCCATTTTCGATTAACGGCTCGAACATTGTTTGTGCGCGACCCATTTTGAAGTCCACGTCCCACCGTCTTATTATTGCTCCCTCGGTTTTGTTGTTCCAATAGTTCTGAACGATTAACTTCAAACATGAATATGTTTTGCCGTTAGACCGCTCGCCGATTATCATATTGTACAAAGCGCCGAGGCTTGAAATTTTCTCGATGTTGTAGAACGCTTCTTTGCTTTGTTTAGACATTTTTGTCACCACCTGTCCAGATATATGGACAATTCTTGCAGTCGCTGTTGCATTTTACGGGCTGTTTTGTATTCAGGCATACCCTACTAATTATTTTTGCGGGTTTGCCGAACACTCTACAATCGTCCTTTGTTGCTACATGTTCCGTTGTTGCGCTCTGTTTTCTTATTATCATTGTATCATCTCCTTGGTGTCGTCGACGTCTTTACGGCGCCGAGCCTTCTTTTTGTGCGCTCTCAGGAGGCACTGAAAAATGATGACAAATAGTACCCAATAAACCGCAAACCACATCATGATGACCGCAAATATCAATTTCATAGTTCTATCTCCTTTATTCCTAAAATGTATTTTATATATTCCTCGGTGAGAGAGAAGCTATATTCGCACGGCTCCATGTGAATTCCACTCATTTCGTGATAATGAGCGCGAACACCATTGTAGTCTGTTATATAGCCACTCCTTTCATCGTCGATATACGTTAGCGTAAGCTTTCCCGTTTTTCCTGCTGGAATTACAAGTCCTTCGTTGAACGCCTCGAATACATCGGGATATGTTTCTTGCAGATAGGGTACGGCGACTTTTTTGTTGACCCCCGCAACCGTCATGTTCAAGACCAGATGTCTGGACTTTTTGTCCTCGTACTCCACGAGATACCGCTTAGCCCCGAGAGTTTTGAAGCGAGTATATGTCCCCTCGTAATCCCAAACTCCGAGCTGTTTTGTCTTCCCCTCGATAGTCTTTGGACATAAGTCATCGAATGGTATACCGTGATAATCTGCCGCCTCTTGTAATTTGCGTGTAACTATTTTGTTGTACCTTTCGAAGTAGTCCAAATGAGCTTCTCTGTTCTTTATTTTTACGCTATCGGTGTCGGCGTATATATAATCGTTTCCGCAAGCAACAATACCCGTAAATAGATTGGCGCGTGCGTACGCCGTTACCCACACTCCCCACGGATAGTATAAAAACCTCTTAACGCTTTTGTTTGCTTTTGATAGCGCTTCTATTAAGTCGGGGCTGTCTTTTGACCACTCCTCGCCATAGGTTATTTCCTCTCGACATATGTCAGTTACGCACATGCCGTAGGCGGAGTTTATGTCCTCTTTTGAACGTAAGTATTCCACCTCTTTTCCAGATACGCCTTTCAGCCTCGTTTTTAGTCCATACAAATGGACTATTGACTTGACAAAATCCGTTGGTAAATACCCCCGTCTAAAAGTTCTGAAATTGGATACTCTGAATTTGTCCCATTTATAGAACTTTTTTATTATCATAAAGTCCTGCTCTGTTATTGTAATGTGAAGTTCATCGGCTGAAACGACGCGCCCATTATTGAACACGCCGTTTTTCAACCCCCAACATTTTGAACTCGAAATATAATTCTCGTATTCTATATTGGGTCTAATGTTGACAAACTCGCAATCGAATAGACAGCAATATGATTTTAGATACCCGTCTAATTGCTCTCTACTCTCTATTCTTCTGTGCTCGGGTGGCGACATCGGAAATTTTTCCGAAATCATGACGTATGGATATGACGAAGTGAAGTCATAACTCGAAACGTTTTCCGCCGTCCCCATAGCCCAAAAGGCATTCGCGTGTGTGAACCCACCCGCAAAGGCTCTTTTTAATTGCAAATAGGTATCCGCGTCAAGTTTTAGAGCTTTCATCAAGGCTCTGTAAGACTTGTATTTACTGTGGTATTTATCGTCATTTGTATATAAGCATTCCTTTCGGCAATATCGGCGCACAAAGCCCGTCTTGGTCAACGGTATCTTCGATATGTCCCCATTGCTTTCGATAAGTTCTTGTATATACGCAACGACTACCATTACATCGTTGACGCAATACCCCACTTCTTTTTCTGTCATTATGGTTTTACTGTGTCTAATTTTGTCATAATCGAGGTCGCCCACTAACTTTTGAACTTTATACTTTGTCAACTGGTCGCCAAGTTTTTGTAAGCTGTATCCCGATAATTTGTAGGAGCACCGAAACTCTATACCGTCTGGCGTCACTGCCTGCACGGGCTTCCGTTCTTCAAGAGCAAAAACCTTCGACCATTCGAAGTGCTTTCTCATAAACTGAAACTCGTATGCCAAGTTATGAACGTATATGACCAGACGTCTGGACTCGTGGAGCCTCAATTCGTCGGAAATCACCCCGAGCAGGTATATGAACTCCTCCCATGTTCTTCCTGTCGTGACAAGACCGTATATAGCAAACGTCCAGATATACATTATACCGTTTTTAAGCAGCTCGCCGTTCACGTCTTTTGAGTAAAAAGACGTTACTTCTATGTCAAACGCTGCGGGTACATTGTAGTATTCTATCTTCTTGCCTGTTTTTATGACCCTGCATTTCTTTACTTCTTTTAACTGCTTTATAAACTCGCTTATCTGTAATACCCTCGGTTGTTTGTTAGAAGAAATCAGATACGTCATCTTTTCTAACAGGCGGTTGCTTTGATACCGACCGTTGATATTCACTGTCGAGGCGCTCCTTTGCTCTACTGAAAATTTGGTCTATGTCCATAGCGTCCGTTTCCCAAACGTCATTTATGGCTCTCATGAGTTCGGAAGAACCCCCGTGAATGCTGTCTGACAACATATCTGGATACATTTCCGTTAGGCGACTATAAACTTCCCAAAACTTCTTTTGTCCTTCTGGCGTATTTATATACGAGCGAACTCTTATTCTACTGCCCGATTTTTGATTTTTACCCTCTGCGCTGTCGGTCTTGGCTTGCCCGAGATTTTCGTTATAAGCCTTTGCCGCCTTTGAAAATGTTTTACGAAACTCCCTACGCTCCTTTTCAAGGCCACCCTTTGAGCGTTTGGACGAGGACAAAAATTTCTGCAATTCTCGAAGTCTTGACTTCTTTACGCCCAATTTGGTTTTTTCGTCCCAATTATCCCACGGTTTCGACAGCCAACTCTTTGCACGATAACGCGAAGCCTTTTCGGGGTCTTGTAGCCATATCGGTCGCTCACCCTCTGGAATGGCTTTGAGTGTGCGCGCCAACGCGGCATTTGCTATTCTTCCGCCCTCTCTTAGCAGTCTATCAACTTCGTCGGTATTTAGGTAGTTTAGTTCTTCTGGTGATATGCTTATTATGTCTTTAATGGTTGTTCTCGCCATATTAACTCCTTTTGTCCAGATGTATGGTCAATCAAACGGCTTAGCTACCCGCGGTCCATACATATAGTCAAGTAAAGCCTCGCCGTCGCGGTCCAAGTACCACTGATATATAGTAGCACTATCGTTTTGTCCATGCTCAAATGCCGAAACATTGCTTTTTGAACACCCAACTGCATTTGCGACTTCTTCTTGCGTTATACCAGCGCTTCTTCTCAAATATGCACAATATCGCGCAATTTTTAACAAAGTTCTTCTACGTTTGGGTGACGTAATGTAGTCTTTCATATTTAACTCCTTTTTAGAATTTTAACCCCCTCTCATTAGAGAGGGGGTTGCCGTTGGTCAGAGCACTTCTACTTTGATAAGGGCTTTCCCGTCTTTCGTCCGCGCCTCTTCGAGCTTTACACTCAAACCTTCACTTTCCTTGAACGCGTTATAGAGGGCTTCGAAGTCGCCCTCGCAGAGTTCGAGATAGCGCTCGAAAATTTTTGTGAGTATCGTGCCTGCAAAGCCGAAAAATTCTGTTTCGGCGATGTGGAATACCCAAAACGACTCTTCCTTGCCGTTCTTCGTCATGGTGACATATTCGATTTCGTCGATGACGAACCCGTCGGGGTATCTGTCGATGATGTCCTCGGTGTCGAGCTTGGTGCGATTGGTCATGATTTCTGCAAAAGAAACTTCTTTCTGTGCGATTTGTCTGAAATTTAACTGACGTTCCATTTTAATACCCTACCTTTTTAATTTTGGATTGTCTTGTGCCTCTATGCTCCGCTCCTCACGGTCGCCCGAGGCAATATTAAATTGAAAATTTGTCCAGATGTCTGGACAGGTTCTGTGGTCGACCTTGCGCGTAGGGCGCGCCCGCCCGAGGTCACTCAATATGTTGAGGACACTCAATAGATTGAAAATACTCAATATATCGAAAATATCAAATATATTGAGGGTCGCACCACCGTGTCTGCATATTGCAAACATACGTTCATGGTTACTAACTATTCGTTAAACTTAGATTTTGTGAATAGTTTGAAAATAGCCGAAAAATTCGGCGGGTTGTTACCCGCCGAATTTTTCGGTTTTTGCTTATGCCCTTTTGGCTCCTAAGTCATAGAGCCTTGCGAGCAATGCTTTTGCAGCCTCCGATTTTTCCGCATTCACAAGTGCGATTGCGAGAAGGTCAAGCTCTGCTAGCGTGAATTGACAAATGATTTTGCCGTCTTTTGTCTTGCCTTCCGTCTTGCTTTCCGTCTTGCTTTCGGCGTTGCTTTCCGTCTTGCTTTCCGTCTTGCTTTCCGTCTTGCTTTCGGCGTTGCTTTCCGTCTTGCCCCCGTTGTCGGCGGTAGACTTGCTGTCGGTGACTTCATTCCCTTTGAAATGGTTGAGCTTTTGAGTTAACTCCTTTACAGTCATAGACGGTTTGATATAACCGCGCGCGACATCTACGGGAATTTCCTTGCGATGAGCCACCCCGTACAGACGAAGAATTGTCAAAAGCTGAGAAAATGAAAAATCACCTACATCGGGATTGAAGAACACAGTATGCGCGCCGTCCGCCGATACATAAGCTCCTACGAGCGCCCATTCATTTGCCGTCGATTTTTTCATCCCGAGTTTGCTTGCCGCCCATTCGTTATAGTTAGAAAACCCAGCTTCCTTATACAGCGCATTTTCTCTGACGGTGTAACAAATGCGAGCTTTCGGCAAGCCTGTTTTTTCTCCGACCTGTTCAATGGTGGCGACAAACATTTCGGCGTCTGACAGCGTTTGCACGGCTTGCACATTCAGACCCGAAAGCAAAACGCCAACACCTGTTGCAACGGCTTGCGCCGATGCTTTCTTGACCGCAAGCTGAACTTCTGTTGCGTTGTCATTGTCCTTTGCGCTTTGGTATTTGTCACGCAAGGCGATGAGCTGAGAGATACTCATCTCTTCATACTTTGTTGCAACGGCGTTCTCACTTGCTTTGACTTCAACATTTTCCATAATAATCTCCTTTGGAAACGTATTTTCAAGGGAGGGCAAGCGGGTTATCGACATGCTATCGAATGCCGCTTTGCCTGCCCTCTAATTGTGTTGTCCATACATATGGACATTGCAACATGTACTAATCAATTCACTTTTGGCGGTAAAACTGTCCAAAAACCGCAAAATTTTCATCATATATTCTGAAAATGTTAAAAATTCACATTTTTTTGTGAATTTTTCACATTTTTTGTTACTTTGGGACATTTTTGTGAAAATTTCGCACATGTCGCTGCGGACGTTTGCTATATTGAATTGTCAAACATCGTTTTGATGAAAGCATTCATCGTGGCGATTTTATCATATGCGATTTTGGCATGTCAAGCGCTTTTGAAAATGTTTGTATTTTTCATGTATAATGTTTGAACTTTACAAAACATGTTTGCTTTTTCCATTGTTTTTGTTATTTTGTCATATGGGTGTACACGAACGAATGTTCGTCCCGAAATTCGGCTCCTACGGGCTTGCGATCCTGTTTGCGTATAACCACACGGCATATAACACAACGCCGTTTTGAGAGGCAATTTCGGGGCTATTTTGACGTGTTCGTGCGCGCATGTCCTATATCTGAATACCCGTAGGAATGTGAACAAATGTTTGCCGAAATTATGAACAAATGTTTGCCTCTGTACACCCGCCTCGGTTTTACTAAATATATTGATTGCCCCCTGAAAATTTAATTGAACGTATGTTTGAG
>CANQML010000080.1 GCA_947624935.1 Candidatus Gastranaerophilales bacterium | reverse complement strand
TCAAGTGAGTGAAGTGAGTAGAGTGAGTAAGGTGAGTGAGGTGTTTAATGTGCCTTCGGCACAATTAGCTTTGCATAATAGCATTCGTCATTGCGAGGAGGGCAAGCATAGCGCAGCCCGACGAAGCAATCTATATAAAAATGTAGTATGTAGGTTGGGCTTTCAGCCCAACAGGAAAATAAAAAAGAAAGGACAATAATATGAAAAAAGAATTAGTAAAAGAAAATGTAACAAAACAAGACGATAGTCATGACGCAATCCTCACCCCTTGCGGGCGGGGAAGCAGTTGTGCGAGCGAAGCGAGCTACAAATGCAGGGGCGGGGTCAATGTCAGCATTGACAGTCAAAACCCCTCACCCCAGCCCTCTCCCGCAAGGGGCGAGGGGGCATACCTCGATAACCGTGGCACTCCACAAAGCCTAATTAGTAGTAACCACTTTACTCACTTCACTCACTTCAAAAAAGCTGTTACCCAAATTATTCGGGGTGCGGCAAAAGCGCGGTTTCGCCGCACCTTACGGGCTGAGTTCGCTGACGCTCACACGGCGCCCTACCGAAAATTTGCTTTCACCCTTGCTGAGGTATTAATCACGTTGGGCGTCATCGGCATTGTTGCTGCGATGACTATTCCGACATTGGTAAACAGTTACAAAGAAAAGCAGCGCGTAACACAGTTGAAAAAAGCATATTCTGTCTTAAATCAAGCATTTACCATGGCGGTTGCAGATTACGGCACACCTGACAATTGGGGTTTAACAATCACAAATACAGGCGAAACAGATGAAGAAGGCAACCGCATATTCGACAGAATAGGTACTACAAATGTAAGTAAGATATTGTCTAAATACATTAAATCTGAATCGCTGGATAAAGGAACTATTATATCTGACGCAATATATTCTCTTGACGGCAGACTTGTTAAAGATGCGACACTTATGAAAGTAGAAGCTGACAATCTTTTTTATCGAATGAACGACGGCACTATATTTACTCCGGGATGGGTAAATTCTTTAAACTGTGAGCCATACTGTGGTGATTTTTGGATAATACTTCCCGGTGGAAAATCAAAAACTTTTGGTGTAGATATGTTTAATTTAAAATTGACAAAAAAAGGTATTCTTTCAATTGATAGCGGTTCAGGTAAATTTGATACCAATTGCAACAAAAGCAGGACTGATATTGATGCAGCGGCACAAGGCAGAGGCTGCGCGGGTTGGGTAATACAAAACGGTAATATGGACTATCTGCACTGCGATGACCTATCATGGAACGGTAAACATAAATGCTCTGACTAAGACCGTCAAAACCCAAGCCTCCAACGGGGGCGTTGCAATCGCAAGGTTGGTGAAATCCAACGACAATGCGATTACGACGGCACATTCGTGCCTCGTAATGACAGTGACACAATCCCCACCCCGCCGAATTGACCTTCGTGCGGGCGGGGAAGCGGTTGTGTACGAGTTTACGAGTACTACAACCGCAGGGGCGGGGTTTATACCCGTCATTTGATATGGCATTTGACCCCACACCCCCGTCGCTACGCTCCGCCCCCTCTCCCGCAAGGGGCGAGGGGGCATACCTTGATAACAGTGGCACTCCACAAAGCCTAATTAAAGTAACCGACTTATCGTCCTAACGTCTTGCGCGAGCGAGCTGAGGGCGAGGCTTGACGGCGGAAATGACGCAGTCATTGCAGACGTCAACCGCAGACCCGTTAAATGCGAGCGAGTAAGAAATCGTCTTAACGACTTTCTATAAAGTGCTTATTCGCCTATTCGCTTATTGGCTTATTCACTTTATTAACTGCAACCATTTGCTGGTTAATCATCTCGGTCAAAATATTTTTGGCAGTCTTTAGCTGAACATCGTTTTGCTTTTTAACATCGTCAAGTGTGAATTTCACCTCTATATCAGGGTCTATTCCTTTTTTGTTTATGTCGGTTCCGTTTGGTGTTAAATACTTTGCAACGGTTAAATTCAAACCCGTTTCATTTGGCAGAGGGATAATCTTTTGCACCATGCCTTTGCCGTAAGTCCTTGAACCTAAAAGCTTTGCTTTATTATAATCTTTTAATGCGCCTGATAATATTTCGCTTGCGCTTGCGCTTGCACCGTCTACAAGCACTATCATCGGTTTGTTTACGTTAAATTCAGTATTCTGCGCAAATATATCGTATTTGTAGCCGTTTCTGCCTACTATGCTTACTATGTTACCTTCGGGGATAAACAGGTTTGCTATGAATATCGCATTCGGCAGTAGCCCGCCCGTATTCCCTCTCAAATCCAATATAAGCCCGTCTGTTTTTTTGGTTTTTTCCAACGCCTCTAAAAACTCGTTCGGTGTGGTCGAACCTATAAACGTCATTATCTGTATGTAGCCGATATTTTTATCGACCGAGCTTTTTACCGTCTTTATTTTAATTTCTTTTCTTATAATTTTTTTGGTAAATTTGTCTTTATCTCTCAAAACAGTTATTTCAACAAAGGTGTTTTCGGGACCTCTTACCATGTTTGCAACATCAGAAAGCGGAAGACCGTTGACATCTTTTCCGTCGATTGCCATTATAAAATCGCCGTTTTGAAGGTTGGCAAACTGCGCAGGCGTACCTTCCATAACGTTTATTATCTGAACTTTCCCTGATACAGCCGCAATATTTACCCCTATTCCCGTTATTTTGGAACTTATTGATGAATTTTGTTCCGCATATTCGGCTTTGTTCATATATCTTGAATACGGGTCGTTAAGGCTTTCGAGCATGGTTTGGACGGCAACTTTGGCGTCTTCGTCGTTTTTGATTTTGCCTCTGTAATGGTCTTTCCACCTGCTCCACAACTGGCTGTTTAATGTGGAATCATAGTAGTTATCTCTGACCGTTTGCCATACGTTTTCAAAAAGCTTTTGTGAAGAAACATGCTCTCTGTTTATCATTTCTTCGTCGGATTGTATTCCGCGATTAAAATTCATAAACATGCTGTTTAGAGCAAACAGTGCAATTATTAAAAACACAAAAATGACAACTTGTTTCTTCTTCATACCACAATTTAACATCAATGGTTTTTTATAATCAATATACTTTTTTAGTAACCCGATTAGTTTTACAAATCTTCAAATCCGGGAGATGTAGAAGGCAGATTTTCATAGCCTTCGTTTTGCATAACAGTCTTTTTAATATATTTACTTGTGTAATTTCCTTTTTCAAAAAGTTTTTTTAAGGTGTCCTCTCTTACAACCAGCGGGTGAAGCTTGTCCTCGCTTTCGGGAAATTCGTTCAAAATCTCGCACCATACAGCAGCTTCCATAGTCCATGCGTAGGTTTCTTCTGCTATTGAGTTGTATTCGTCCTGATGAAGTGCCTCATGGGATAAAAGCGCGGCTAAAGCGCCTGCGGGTGCGTCTTTGTGACGCGGGTTTATATAAATAAACAGCCTTTTCCCGTTTTTCCATCCCAATGCGTCAAATGAGGCGTAAGCGGGGTTTATCTGCCCCAAATCCCTAAATTCGATTTTTACGGGGCGCTCTGTCAGGTTGTTGCCTAATATCGCTTTTCTTGAAAAATCGCCCGTTGTGTTTTTTAGCATGTCAAGTGCCACGTAAAAAATCTCGTCTTTGCCGACCGATTTGTATTCGGGCGTGATTTTTTTAATGTATTCGCTTGTGTACATCTTCGGATAATTGGAAGGAACAACTTCTTCCTGTGGCGTATCCTGTGCAAAACATGGCAGCGCCATGCATAATCCCATAATCAAAATTATCTTTTTCATACTTAATATTATACTTACATATTTTTTTAAGGCAAATATACTTTTAATTTTATTTTTGCTAAACTGTAATTATGAAAAAAATATTGATAATTTTAGCGGTCATTTTACTTGGTTTGTCGTCTTATGCGGATGGCGTAAAGCTTACGGGCGAAGCTCAATTCGATTGGGTTGATATGTCCCAAATCCAAAGAGATAGCACCATTGAACATTACAAAAACATTCTTTTTGGCGATGATGGCGTTTCGATTTTGTCAAAATCTGATTTTGAACAAAAATTTGCACCGTTTATGAAGGATGAAAACTATAAACTTCACTACAGCCAAGCCAAAAGCGGCATGAAAGAAAATGATGAGGCAAATATCTGCGCATTCTTTTTTAAAAAAGATATCTTATTAATATACGCACTTCAATATAAAGATAATTTAAAAAATGTTTACTATTATAACGCATACGGGCATTTGCAATATGTAGATGTGATATCCGATAATTATCCGAATTTCCCTTACAATTCAAAGCAGTATAGAAAAAACGGCAAATTGGTCAGCGCAATATATTTTACATCGCCTGATATTCAATATATGTTTGAACCCGACGGCGATTTTATAGGAATTTGGTACAAAGAAAAAATGTATGATAAAAACGGTAAACAGACCGTTAAGCGTACCAACTGGGGGATTTAAAAAAGGGGCTTGAAAAAGCCCCTAAAAAAATTATTTTTTATGATAGTGTTCAGGCGCATCGTATGTGCTGTATACCGGTGTAGGATGATGCACTGAACAGCAATTAGGCTTTTGCACTGCGGCAAATAAGCTTAATGCATAAAATACACCAATAAAGCTGCCTAAAAGGATTGACAAAAATACTTTGTAATCATGTGATAAACACATACAGCAAAATTTTTGTTCTTTTTCTTCTTCAGTCATAATCAATCTCCTTTTTTTTGTTACCTAATAATTATAATTATATTTATAATTTTGTTAATCATTTATTTAATGTAGATTTACATAGAGTAAATTTTTTTGGCAAAATGTTTGTGTTTATGCTATAGTATATATAAGGGGAGAAAATCATGGCTGAAAGCACACAAGAAATAAAAGATGAAAACTATGAAGAAATAGAAACCAAGACATCATCGGAATACGATGCAAGTAACATAAGAGTTTTGGAAGGATTGGAAGCGGTTCGTATGAGACCCGGCATGTATATCGGTTCAACTTCGCAAAGAGGTTTGCACCACTGTATATATGAAATTGTCGATAACTCGATTGACGAATCTTTGGCAGGATTTTGTACCGATATTATAGTTTCTGTAAATCCTGATAACAGCGTGACTGTTGAAGATAACGGACGCGGTATTCCTGTTGATATCAAACCCGAAACGGGCAAATCCGCACTCGAAATCGTCCACACGGTGCTCCATGCCGGCGGAAAATTCGGTGACGGCGGTTATAAAGTTTCGGGCGGTTTGCATGGTGTCGGCGCATCCGTTGTTAACGCACTTTCAGAAAAATATATTGTGGAAGTTTCAAGACAAGGGCATGTTTGGCGCCAAGAATACATGAGAGGCGAACCTTTAACACCTGTCGAAAAAGGTGAAACAACCGATAAAACAGGTACAAAAACAACTTTTTGGCCCGATCCTGAAATCTTTACCGAAACTACCGAAATCGACCGCGACGTAATCGCTAACAGACTTCGCGAAATGGCTTTCTTAAACAAAGGCTTAAAAATAATTTTCAAAGATGTAAGAACAAACAGCGAAGAAACATTCCATTATGCAGGCGGTATCGGAAGTTATGTCGAATTTTTGAACAAAAATAAAACAGTTTTGCACGAAAAACCGATTTATATTGACAAAGTTATTGACGATATGCAGGTTGAAGTTGCTATGCAATATACAGATGCCTATAATGAAAGCGTTTTGTCGTTTGCAAACAACATCAACACAAATTCGGGCGGAACTCACCTGACAGGCTTCAGAAACTCAATTACACGTGTTTTGAACGATTATGCAAGAAAAAACAATATCTTGAAAGATTCCGACCAAAACCTTTCGGGCGAAGATGTCCGTGAAGGTTTGACGGCGATTGTCAGCGTAAAACTGCCAAACCCCGAGTTTGAAGGTCAAACAAAAGAAAAATTAGGCTCGCAAGAGGCTATGGGCGCGGTTCAAGATGCCGTCAGAGAAAAACTTCAAGAGTGGCTTGAATTTAACCCGAAAACGGCTAAAATAATTCTTGACAAAACCTTGCAGGCACAGCGTGCAAGAGAAGCCGCAAGAAAAGCCAGAGAGCTTACAAGAAGAAAAACCGTTCTTGAAAATTCAACATTACCCGGCAAACTCGCCGACTGTTCAAACAGAGAACCCGAAAAATGCGAAATTTTCATCGTCGAGGGTGATTCTGCGGGCGGTTCGGCTAAACAGGGCAGAAACAGAATGTTTCAGGCAATTTTGCCTTTAAGAGGTAAAATTCTTAACGTTGAAAAAGCACGTCTTGACAGAATTTACGGCAATAACGAAATTCAATCCATGGTTCAGGCGTTCGGTATCAACATAAGCAAAAACGAAGAAGAAGTTAACATCGAAAAACTCCGTTATCATAAAATTATTATCATGACCGATGCGGATGTTGACGGTGCACACATCAGAACATTGATGTTGACGTTTTTCTTCAGATACGCAAGACCGCTAATCGAAAACGGCTACGTTTATATCGCACAGCCGCCTTTGTACAAAATTACAACGGGCAAATCGTCAGAATATCTGTTTAACGAGCATGCTTTAGATAAAATGCTTAAAGAAAGAGGTATTAAAAACCTTTCATTAAAAACAAAAACTCAGACCAAAACGGGTGACGAATTGCTTGAGTTGATTAAAAACATGTCAGCTTTTTACAATTCATACAACAACCCGATTTTAAATCTTTATCCGGCTGTTGTATTGAGAGGTCTGGTGCGTTCAAAGATTGAAGTTGAAGATTTTGATAATCAGTCAAGAATGAATGAAGTTATTGAATACTTAAATCACTATTTGAAAGACCATGCTAAAAATTACAATATCAAAGAAGCTGAAAATTACGTATGTTCTTTAAAATACAACCCCGAAAACGCAAAATATTCAATACAATTGAATTTGAACGAAGAAGAACATGTGATTATAACTCAAAATATAATCAAGAGCTCCGAGTACAAGCGTTTGAAGGCGGCATATCCGCTAATTAGAGAATTTTTGATAGAAGAAGAACAGAACCTTGTATTGGAAACGGACACCGAACAGTATGAGATTAAATCGTTTGAAAAACTGCAAAAACTCATAGACGACAGAGGTCAAAAGGGCTTGACGATACAGCGGTTCAAAGGTTTAGGCGAGATGATGCCGCAGCAGTTGTGGGAAACAACAATGGACCCTGCAACCAGAACATTGTTAAAGGTAAATATAGAAGATGCAATGCTTTGCGACCAGTTGTTTGATATATTAATGGGTGACAAAGTAGAACCCAGGCGGGATTTTATAGAATCCAATGCGGTTTACGCAACTAATATTGACACATAAGTTCTAGCTTTTCTTATTTAGTTGAGCAAGTTCACGATATAAAATTTTATATTCGGTTGAATGGTTTATGCTTTCGGCTTCCGAAATGTATTCAAGCGCTGTCTTGATGTCGTTTTTAGCTTTGTAAATATTACTCATTTGGGCATAATATACAGGATTTGCTGCATCATAAATTATCGCGCGTTTCATACATTCAATCGCTTCGTCAAAATCTTTTTCTTCAAGTCTTACTAATGCCAAATAATAGTAACCTTCAGAACAGTTCATATCAAGAGAAAGCGCCTCTTGTGCAAATTCTTTTGCTTTTTCAAAATCTTTTTTCGCATACGAAATTTTTGCGCCCAAAACATAACCGTAGATATAATTCGGGTTGGCTTGAATTATTTTTTTTGCAAGGTTTAATGCGCAATCATATTCTTTTTCTTTGATATAAACATCTGCCAAATCGCTTATGCAATCGAGGTTTTCGGGATTACGCCCGTGGACTTCGGATAAAACTTTTTCGGCTTTTTCAAACATATCAAGAGATTTGTATGTTTCACCAAGCGATGTGAGCGTAAAATCATCATTGTAACCTAAATCGACACTTTCTTCAAGAATTAATTTTGCTTTCATAAATTCATTGTTTCTGTTTAAAATCAATGCTTTTAAAACCCTTGCGCCGGAATGATTTGGGTTGATTGCAAGAATAGCGTCTACTTCCTTTTGACATTTGTCAAACTCTTTTATTTCCCAATACAGATATGCCAGAGAGTACCTGTAATCGAGGCTTTCGGGGTTCAGATAAAGGGCTTTTGAGTATGCTTTTTGAGCTTCAGTCATCCAGCCGTTAAAAAAGTAAGCATTTGCAAGGTTGTAAAAGTACACGGGGTTTGTTTTCGCATAATTTGATGCCTTTGAAAAACATTTAATCGCTTCGGTAAAATTCATATCTTCAAGCGCAAAAAGCCCTTTGTAGTTTAAAATCTCGGCATTTTCGGTTGTGTTTGGAAAATTTTGGAATATTTCACGTGATTTTTCAAGCTCGTTTTCGTCAAAATAAATTTTCCCCAAAAGAATTTTGCTCTGCTCGTCATCGCCTTTCAAAAGTTCTTTTGCGTCTTCGCCGTTTTCGTACATTGCTTTCGCTATCTCAAAAATAACGTCGGAATTTGCATACTTTGAATTTATCCATGTTTTATCAATAATATTAAGCTTTGAGGAAATTTTTACCAATGTTTTGAGGTTTTCGGATGATTTTTCAAGCTCAAAAATCTTTTTTGCGTAATCTAAAGCCGCATTGAAATCTTCTTCTTTTTCCAATATTTTTTGCAGCAGTTTAAGGCTTTCAAGGTGGTTGGGATTTACTGTGAGCACCTGCTCCAAATACCCCTTTGCTCTTGTGTAATTATACATAAACGAATAAAGCTCGGCGAGCTGAAAAAGCACTTCGATATTGTCGTTGTCCATAGCAAGTGCTTTATAAAGCATTTCAACAGCGGGTTTGTACAAACCTTGTTCTTTTAAAGCAAACGCTTCTTTTATAAAATTAAGCACTTCTTTTTCTTCACTGAGCATGGTGTTCCTTTTTCTTATGCTTTTTGTCTGTTTGATTAGTGTTGTTTATGATAATCAAAACTTCGTCTTCGCCTGCCATTTTAAGCGTATTTCTTGCTATGCCCTCAAGATTTTGGGTGCTGGAAAACATTTTTATGTCATCTTTCAGGTCTTTATTTTTATTTTCCGCATTATTAAGCGTTTTTTTAAGCGTAATAATTTTAGCTTTGTACGCTACGAGTTTTGAGATATTGAGTATTGCGCTAAAACCTATTTGAATTAGGCAAAACAAAAGCACAATAGTCAAAAATGAGTAGTAGAACCCGGTTTTGCGAAGTTCTTTGTTTGATTGATGTTTAATTTTTTTTTGTTGTTCAGGTGTCATTTTATTTAATTATATCCGATATTTTGGCTATTTTCAAATATGTTACAATTTGAAGTTTGTGCTAAATCTTATTTTACTTCTAATCATGTTATTGTTTTGGTCAAAGGTTTGACCTGCGCCGAATTCCAAATTAAGCCTGTCGTCATTGGTTTTGGCAAGCGGGTTTACCGATAAAACCAGCTCGGTTTTTCTTCTGCGGTAAGTCATGTCGTTTGTAAGGATTTCTCTGACGGAAAACATATCGTTAAGTTTTAATTCGGGAGCGAGATAAACGCTGTCATAGTAGTTGTTGTAGGTGCTTCCTATAGTTCTTTCATAAGCTGTATTCAAAGCGAATTTGCCGATTTTATATCTGGTGAAAAATGCCGCAGTTTGTTCAAATTCGGAATAGTCAATATCTTGATCGTAGGTTGTTCCAAAAGACAGTCCGCCTTTTTTGACGACGGCTTTTTTGCTTTGGGGGATTACCTGATATTCTTCGGCGCCAAATTTTGAATAAGTCGGGATTTTTTTTGGTGTTTGCGGGGTAACGTTCAGTTTTTGGGAGGTAATTTTTTGCGGAACTTTTAAATTCAGTACAAATTCATCATTATCATCTTTTAAGTATATGGCTTGTGAATCTTCCATAAATTCGGCATAACCTTTCAGGGCGTTGTCTTGTTCAATTTCATCTTGGACTTGAGAGGTATCATTTATGTATATATATTGGAATTTATCCGGCTCGCTAAAAGCCGGTAATGAAATAATTGAAAAAATTACTATTAAAATTCTTTTCATAATAACATTTTAAATCCTAAAGTTTTGTGGTCAAATTGTTAAGGTCAGCTTGACAATTTATGAAAAAATATATATAATGTACGTATGAGAAATGAATGGCTTGAAACACAGAGTATAAGAGAGATTAAGACGAGTACCCCCCCCC
>CANQML010000079.1 GCA_947624935.1 Candidatus Gastranaerophilales bacterium | reverse complement strand
ACTGACGGCACGCTTGAACTTATTGAAGAATGCAGACACCCGAGAATGAGGGTCATTTCTGAACCCGATGATGGCATGTGGGATGCTATGGATAAAGCCATTGATTATACCAGGGGGGGGGGGTACCTCAACTATATGAACTCAGATGACTACTTTTTTAAAAACGATGTAATTGAAAAGTGCATGAATAAGTTAATGGAAACCGGTGCAGATGCTTGCGTCGGAAATTTCAGATATCGTTATAAAGATGACACTATAATTAGTGAATTTCATGAAAACATACCACCCATAAGACGTGAACAGTTCTGGCGTTCTATGCACTATAATCACGAAACATTAATCTGCAAGGTTGATGTTTATAAAAAACTAGGCAAGCATAACTTGAAATATAAAACTTGTATTGATTATTACTGGAATATTCAATTAGTTTTAAACGGCTGTAGTATATGCACTGTTAATGACATTATTTTTTATGGCAGAGCTGGCGGTAGCTCAACTACAGAAGAATGTACAAGTTCCGATGCAACTATCAAAAATGTAGCTAATCTATGGAAAGATTTGTGGGATTTTTACCCTCTGACTGATGAAGAATGCAAAAAAATGCTTGTCGAAACTAAATTCCCTTTAGAATTTTTACACGGATTGGTTAAGCATATTAATGAACTGGATTTAAAAAATTTTGATTACGATTTCTTTAATAACATGATAAATACAGCTATTGATAATCAGTTTAAGGATTATATTATTAAAACCAAATTAACCAAAGAAATACTGAAACTTTTATCAGTCGGAGAAGTTAAGAAAATCAAAGAAAAATATAAAAGGTTGAGAACTCATTTGATAAATCATCCGAAGCATTATGATTTTTTGAAAAACATTATCATGTTGCTTCATGGTGGTAAACCGTTGATTTCTGTACCTTGGTAAAATAGGAGAAGCGATGAAAATACTAATAACCGGAATAACTGGAATGGTCGGCAAAGAATTTGCCCAACAATATACAAACAGGGGGGGGGGGACTGTACTTGGCATAGCTCGTAATTCAGCACCGGCACGTATGTATGAAGACCAAAGAAGAGATGTCATTCGTTGCGATTTATTAGACAGAGATATGATAGAATCCGTAATCGAAAAAGTCCAACCGGATTTGGTTATACACATGGCAGCACAAGCTTTTAACGGTTTAAGCTGGGAATGCGAAACTTTGACACATGAAACAAACTATTTCGGCAGTTTGAACTTAATAAGAGCGGTTCATAAAATGAAAAAACCGGCTAAAATGCTTTTAGCATGCACATCAGCAGAATACGGTTATTTTAAACCCGAAGAATGCCCGCTAAAAGAAGACCGCAAACTTAGACCAATGACACCATATGGCGTATCAAAAGTAGGAATGGAAATGTTAGCATATCAATATATATCAAACTATGGAATGCAGATATATCTCCCAAGAATGTTTATACATGTCGGGACAGGGCATCCGCCTGCTACTGCAATCCAAAACTTTGCAAGACAATTAGCTATGATTAAAAAAGGCATGATGGAACCGGTTGTTCATGTAGGTAATTTGTCAACAGCAAGAGATTTTATCGACGTAAGAGATGGCGTCAGAGGCATGATAATGCTCGCAGAAAGTGATATGGTCGGCATTCCCGTTAATATTTGCACCGGAAATACCTACAAAATATCTGATATCTTAAACTGGCTTATTGAAATAGCCAATGTGAAAGTAGATGTTATAAAAGACAAAAAGCTTGTAAGAATTTCTGATGAGCCTGTTTTAGTCGGCGACAATTCAAGATTAAAATCGCTTGGCTGGACTCAACAATATACAATGAAAGAAACATTAAAATCTGTATTTAACGACTGGATGACTAGAATATAAATAAGGAGTAAAAAATGAAAATTACAATTACAACAACAACAATTAATGTACCGTATTTGATTGAGGATTATATCAAAGATGTTATCAAATACAACAGGCAAGATTATGTAGATTTTGTCATTACCGGAGATAAAAAAACTCCGAAAGAAGCAAAAGAATATTGCAAAAATCTTCAGGAAAAATACAACATCAATGTGTTATTTATGGATGTAGACGACCAAAATGAATATATGGAAAAATATAAAAAACTGAAAGGTTTTTTACCTTGGAACTGTATTCAAAGAAGACAAGTTGCGATATTAAAGGCTTACGAACAAGGCTCTGACATAATTGTTTTAATCGACGATGACAACTACATTGCCTGTGAAGATTATGTCGGAAAGCACATGAATCTTGGGCTGGAAACTGAAATGGAAACAGTATCTTCTCCAACCGGCTGGTATAATATATGCGAAGACTTAGAAGACCGACAGGGCAGAAAATTTTACCCGAGAGGTTACAGTTGGATAGACCGAGTTGACGAAGTTAAAAATATTACCCGTCAAAACAAAAAAATAAGAACGGTTGTAAATGCAGGATTTTGGCTTGGCGACCCTGATATTGATGCTGTTACAAGGCTTGCAGCTCCAATTGATGTAATCAAATATAAAAAAGATTATAACTATGCGCTTGAAAAAGAAACGTATTCACCGTTCAATTCTCAAAATACGGCAATACATAAAGACATGGTGCCTGTTTACTTTTTAGTACCTGATATCGGCAGATTTGATGATATTTGGTCAAGCTATATTGTGGAAAGAATCGCATGGCATATGGGAGATTATATTTCTTATGGTCAGCCGCTTGTAAAACAAATCAGAAATGACCACGATTACTGGGTTGATGCCTGGGTCGAAGAAATGGGTACAAAAATGACAACCAAATTCTGCAAGTGGCTCAGACAAGTTGAGCTTACAAAAGACACTTATTTGGATTGCGGTATTGAATTAATGGAAGGACTAAAAAACATTATAGATAACCTTGATAATGATGAATTACCCGTTAAACAGCGTGCATACATAAACCATGTTATTGACGGTCATAAAGTTTGGTTTGAAACAATGGTAAGCGTAAGAGGATACAGCGATGTGCAGTGCCTTGTCAACAGGTAAATTACATTTAAAAAAGGGATTGTACAAACTTTTATCCAAAATCGATAAAAAATATGTTCAAAAATATAATAAGTATAAAGAAATAATAAAAGAACAAAAGCTTAAAAATACTGAAAAAAAATTAGGTTTATGTTTGGATATTCTAAAAAGCGATACTTATTATAAACAGCGAATGAGGGAAGCTGTTATCGGTAAACACAGTTATTACGGTCCGGGATGCTTTGTAGAACCGGGAATGGTTCACATCGGCTCATTTTGTTCTATAGCCGACCGTGTAGCGCTGGGCTTGACGCAACATCCGATACAATTTTTAAGTTCACATCCCTTTCAATATATGAAATGGGAAAATCTAAAAAATCCTGTACATAAGTGGACTTGGAATGCACCAACATCTATAGGAAATGATGTATGGATAGGGCATAATGCCTGTGTTATGGGCGGTGTGTCAATCGGCGATGGCGCTGTTATTGCAGCTAATGCGGTTGTAACAAAGGATGTTCCGCCATACGCTATCGTGGGCGGAGTTCCAGCCAAAATAATTCGATACAGGTTTGATGAACAAACTATCGCTGACCTGCTTGAACTTAAATGGTGGGATTTACCTGATGAAGCTATTGAAACACTCCCGTTCAGCGATGTTCAAGCTTGTGTTAAAAAGCTGAAAGCAATCAGAAATAATGTCATCCCCATAGAGCTGGGGGGGGGGGTGCTTAAACTTGCAGCATAACAGTAATACAAATAATATATTTTACATTATAACTTGCTATATTAAAATGACAGGCTATAAATTTCTTGCAAAATTTAATGAGAAATTTGCATTAAAATTTAAAAAATACGATGATAAATTAAAAGATGGATTGTTTGATATTTTAGACGGAATATTATCCCGCAAATGCAACATGGGAAGAATAAAAGAAGAAATAATCCACCTTGAAGATTTACATTATGCTATCAAGGGAAAGCACTCTTATTTTGGCTGGGGAACATTTATAACCCGACCTCGAGATACGACAATCGGTTCATTTGTTTCAATAGCAGGATGTGTTGTGATAGGTTTAAGACAACATCCTACAAGTTTTCTTAGCACTCATCCTTTCCAGTATGTAAAATTACCTAAATGGAAAAACCCTTTATACGAATGGAATTGGGCTATTCCAACAAAAATAGGCAACGATGTATGGATAGGACATAATGCAAGCATTATGAGCGGGGTAACAATCGGTGACGGTGCTGTTATTGCAGCTAATGCGGTTGTAACAAAAGATGTTCCGCCATACGCTATCGTGGGCGGAGTTCCAGCCAAAATAATTCGATACAGGTTTGATGAACAAACCATCACTGATTTGCTTGAACTTAAATGGTGGGATTTACCTGACGATGTCATTGAAACACTCCCATTCAACGATATTCAAGCATGTATAAAAAAACTGAAAGAAATCAGAAATAACGTCATTCCCATAGAGCCCTATCGGGGGGGGGGGGTTAGACTTGCTGCATAAGGAGTAATTTATGTACTTAATAATCGGAGGTAGCGGATTTTTAGGACGCTATGCAATTAAAAACATTTTAGAATTAACCAATGAAAAAATACTTGCAACTTTTTCATCAAATGAGCCTACGATACAAAATAGCAGGGTAAAGTGGGTAAAAGTTAATGTTCAAGATAAAACGGATGTTGATAAACTTAACGAAATGCTTGAAAACGGTACAAAAGTAATTTATTTAAGTGCCTATCATCATCCGGATCAGGTGGAAGAAAATCCAAAACTCGCGTGGGATATAAATATAACCTCATTGGCTTATTTAATAAATAAGCTTGAAAATATAAGCTGTTTTTATTATTCATCAACCGATACAGTATACGGTGAAGGCGGATTAGATGTTTTATTCAAAGAAACAGATAAAACAAATCCGGTTAATTTATACGGCAAACACAAGGTTTTAGCCGAACAAATTACGCTTGCACATAATGGGAATGTAGTAAGATTTCCGTTTATTATCGGAACAAGCCTTGTTGAAACAAAACCGCATTTCTTCGACAAAATCATGAGTGATTTAAAAGCAGGTAAAACGGTTGAGATGTTTGAAGATTCGTACCGTTCGACTTTGAGTTTTAACCAGTGCGCCAAATATCTCGTAATGCTGATTGAAAAATACGGTGCCTGCGAAGAAAAAATTATAAATATAGCAAGTGATAACGCTATGTCTAAGTATGATGTTGTTTTGAAAATGTGCGATGAATATAACCTTGATAAAAGTAAAGTAAAACCAATATCAATAAAAAACTGCGAGGGGATATTCAAGGCAAAACGTGCCACGAGCGCTATATTGGACAATACAAAACTTAAAAAACTTTTAGATATTAATAAAATAGAATTGGAGTTTTAAATGCTAATAGAATTTTTAAAAACCGATTTTGAATTTGAAGATGAACGGGGAAAACTCACCCAGTTAATTCATAACGGTTATAAACAGGTCAATTACATAACAACAAAACAAGGGGTGTTGAGAGGAAATCATTACCATAAAAATAATGAAGAAGCTTTTTTTGTGATTTCGGGCGTATTTAAACTTGAATTGACCGATCTATTTACAAAAGAGCGAGAAACTCATACACTAAAAAAAGGCGATTTCTTTATGATAAAAAGGAATATAAGCCACAGTTTTAATTTTACAAAAGATACGCAACTCATATCAATGTATTCAAACGGGGTTGAAGAAGCAGACGGAAAGGATATTTATCAATTTTAATTAAGATAAAACCTTTGGCAATTAATAATACGAATATACAAAAAAAGGAGTAATTATGGAAGTTAAAAATTTACAATCATCAGTTATTTTATGTGATAAAGAAAAATGTACGGGGTGTATGGCTTGTTATAGCGCTTGTCCTAATGATGCAATCGACATAATAACAGACGAAAAGGGGTTTTATGCTCCTAAGATTAATGAGGACAAATGCACTAATTGCGGCTTGTGCAATAAAATCTGCCCCGTCACGCGTATCGCCCCCCCCCCAGAAACCTTCAACAAATCCTTATCAAAGCATATATGCTTGCGTAAATAAAGATAAAGATGTAAAACGACAAAGCTCATCCGGCGGTATATTTTCTTTACTTGCCGATTATTTTTTATCAATAGGAGGATATGTTTCGGGAGCCGTATTTTCTGATGATAAAATTGTTAAACATATTGTTTCCGATAAAATTTCCGATGTTGAATCAATGAGAAAATCTAAATATGTTCAAAGCTATGTAGGTGATTGCTACAAAAAAATTAAAAGTCTGCTTGATGATAATAATCCCGTCCTCTTTTGTTCAACGCCCTGTCAAGTTGCAGGTTTAAAAGCATATTTGAATAAAGATTATAATAATCTATTTACGGTTGATTTATTATGTTCCAGCATAAATCCTCCGTTTTTATTGGAAGAATATATCAAATATGTAACTAACAACAATTATAAAAAAATTAATAAAATTGATTTCCGACACAAAGATTTAGGTTGGAGTAAATTTTCCTTATTCATTGAATGGACTGATAAAAATGATGTTGTAAAAAAATTTTATGACGAAAATTATAAAAATATATTATTTAATGGCATTTTTTCCAGATTATATATGAAAAGTTCCTGTGAGGAATGTATATATTCCAATCCTAAAAGAGTTTCTGATTTAACCATAGGCGATTTTTGGGGAATAGACAATATTAATAAATCTTTGAATGATGATATGGGTATATCTTTTGTTATGCACAATACGGAAAAAGGAAAGGAAGTATTTGATAAAATTAAAGATAAAATGTCCGTATGCGAAAGTATTGATTATAAAAAAGGTATTAATACACAATGGGTTATAAACGGCAAGGGATACACGAAGCATCCAAACAATGAAAATTTCTTTAAATATGTAAAAAATCATTACTCCCCGATGGAATTAACAAAAGAATTATTAGGAATAAAGCAGGTTAAAATATTAACTTATGACTTTTCTTATAATTATGGCGCACAACTTCAATCTTATGCATTGTGCGAAAAAATTAAAAAATTAGGGTTTAATCCTGTTGTAATACGCAGAGACGCAGTATTAAACAGTAATCACCCGATTATAAAATTCAGAGATATAAATATTCCGTTGACGGAATTATGTTATATGCAAAAAGAATATGACGCACATCTGTTCGATTGCAACAGAGTTATTACGGGCGGTGATGTAATGTTCAGAAACTGGTATCTATTGTCTTATGACGTTTATCTAAGAGGACTTGCTGACTTTGTACACGGCAAAAAAGTTATAGCCAGCTACGGCTCAAGTTTTTGTATTGACAGCTTCATCGGAGAGGAATCCTGTGTTGAACAATGCAAACAACTGTTTAAAAGATATGATAAACTCCTCGTAAGAGAACAATCAGGAGTTGAAATATTAAAAAATATATTTGATGTTGAAGCTAAACAAGTTGTTGATCCGGCTTTATTACTTGATGCAGACGATTATTCCAAATTAATTGACCGTGCAAAACTGCCTAAAGTCCCTGATAAATATATCGCATACTGTATTTATGATTCAATATTAAACAAAGAAATTACTTTAGATAACCTAAGAAAAAAATTAAATCATAATATAATACATATTTGTAAAGACAAAAAAGGCAATTCCCGAAGTGTCGAAAGCTGGTTGAATTATATAAAAAATTCGGATTTCGTTATTACGGATTCCTTCCATTGCTGTATATTTGCATTAATATTTAAAAAACCGTTTATTGCCGTAAAAACTCGTGATGTTGCAGCTTTTGAAAGAATTAATTTCCTTCTGGAGACATATAATATTAAATCAGCAAAAAGAAATTCACTTGATGATATAAGCGAACAAGACATAAAAGATACCTTTGACTGGGAAGATATTTCACGCAGACTTAAGGCAAATATTGAAATGTCAGAAAAAGAATTACTTGAAATCCTGTTAATGGAGCCTAAATATAAGGAAAAATATGTTGATGAAGAATTAGAAATTTTAAGATCCTCTTCTGAATTGATTTATGAAAAAACTAAAATTAAAAACATAATTAAAAATTATTGGAAAAGAAAGATTTTTAAAACAAGTTATGAAAAGTCTTTCAATAAAGTTCATAAAGTAGTCAGAATTCTAGGCATAAAAATGAAATTTAGAGTATATTAAACAAGATTGAATTGGAGTTTTAGATGTTGATAGAAGTTTAAAGCCTGATTTTGAATTTAACGACGAAAGAGGAACAATAACACAGCTTGTGCGAGAAGGCTACAAACAAGTTAATTACATAACGACCCGCATGTTTTAAGAGGAACTCATTACCATAAAGAAAATGAAGAAGCTTTTTACGTAATATCAGGGGGATTTGAACTCGAATCGACCGATGTCAAAACCTGCAAAAAAATTACACAATAAAGTAATGTGACTTTTTGTTATAAAAAGAAACATTAGCCACAGCTTTAATTTTACGGAAGATACGCAACTCATATCAATCAAACGAAGTTAAAATCTGACGGAATGAACATGTATTGATATTTATTTTTATTTAGTGTAATATAAAGTAGTGATCTCGGATCGTCTAGCGGCAGGACTGAAGATTCTGGCTCTTCCAACGGTGGTTCGAATCCATCTCCGAGAAAATTCTCTTTTTATTTATTTGTAAAGTACTTATTCGACTCTCCACGTTACTCACTTCGTGGAGCTTTTTTTACCCGATTTGAAATTAGTAAAATTGCAAATTATTTAAGTTTGTATTATCATAAAGAAAAAGGAGTTATTATGAAAAAGATTTTTGTGATTTTTTTGATTACGGTTATAAACTTGCCGGTGTATGCAGGCTCATATCTTGACAAACAGATAAAAGCTACTAAGAAAAATGTTAAATACGAATCTGTACAAAAGCATACGGCAAAATACAATATGCCAACCGCTGATATGAAAATTGAGCTGAAAGACCCGCATCTTATCTCGCTTTCAAGCATTCCGACAGTAAACGAAAGCGAATACAAAGCTAAACTTGCAAAAGATAACACTATTTACAATACAAAAATTAAATCCGCGCTTGGCAAAAATATGCAAAGCATTAACGTACAGCCGGCAGCGGTTGATTTTTATAACGTTTATAGGATTGCGGAACGCTTAATCAGGGCAAACAATCTTGATTATATGAATTGGAGAATTGCAATAAGAAAATCGGAGGATGATTTTAATGCAGCGACTTCATCAGCCAATTACATTTATATAAACACGGCTTTGTACGACAGTTTTTACAACAAACCGGATGCCATGGCATTTGTAATCGCACATGAAATGGGGCATCAGATTTTAGGTCACGAGCAAAGAACAGCCGAGATGAACACAAGAATTAACAAACTCAGATCAATTTCAAGAAGCTCTTATGACGGAGTAGCGACAACCATTTTAAAGAAAAAGTATCTTGCGGAACTACGTGACATGGAATACGTGGCAGATGCCATGGGTGCAGAACTTATGACACGCGCGGGATACGATATGAACAAAGGCATGGAGGCTCTGACCTTTATGAATGCTTTGCCCAATGTCAAAACGCTTTCAAACGATCATCCCATGACCGATAAACGTATTGAAAGCATAATGGAAATCAGAACGACATTTCCTCCAGATTGGGTAAATGAAGGTAAATACAACATAATGAATTCAAACGTGCTGGACGTTAAAAAATCATCCGACAGGGTATCGATTGTAATAAGTCAAGACCCGAATGCACATAAATACTATCAGCCGGAAGATGTTCAAACCAAGCTTTTGCGAATAGCTTATGCAAGCTATCAAAATCGCAATATGCAAAACGCAATCAAGTATTTTGAAAAGCTTGGCGAGGACAATTATGTCAATTGCCTTTATATATCATACGCAAACGAATATTTGTACAAACAGACACAGAACAGCAAATATTTAACCGCGGCAAAAGCCGCGGCAGAAAAAGCCAAAACCCTTGCGCCGTCTGACAAATACGTTCAAGAGCAAATAGACGCATTATAGAGCGAATAAGTACTTTACAAAGTGAATAAAGTGAGTAAAGTGGTTAATAAAAGTGAATAAGCCAATAAGCAAATAAGCGAATAAGCACATTAAAAAAAGTCGTTAAGACGATAAGACGTTAGGACGTTAAGTCGGTTAATAAGTGAGTAAGGTGAGGTGGCAAGCCACTTTCCATATTGGGTCTTGCATAATAGCACTTGTCATTACGAGGAGCGATAGCGACGTCGTAATCGCATAATCGTTGGATTTCATCAGTTTGTAGATAATGTCTAGAAAGTCAAGAGAATAATTTTTTTTGGGAATGTATATTTAAGGCAAGCAAAACCAGGG
>CANQML010000078.1 GCA_947624935.1 Candidatus Gastranaerophilales bacterium | reverse complement strand
CTATGAGCGCAAGAACGGGGGGGGGGGGCAAGCTCAACTGTTCTGTTTATTTGGTTTTTCATCGCATGCTCCTTTTGAATTTATTATAGGAATTTTTTTACGGCTTGTCAAGTATATTCAAAAAAAACTCCCTTTCGGGAGCTTTTTTATTTTTCTTGTTTCTTTTCGCCTTCCGTTACTTCTTTTTGAAGTTTTGACTGAATATTTTTCGGGTCATAATCCGAATTTACATATTCAATCGTTGCGTTCTTCTTCAAAGATTCAACCAAATCATCAATCAATTTCAACTGTTTTTGGTTTGAAAGGTAATTTTTGATATCCGGTTTTGCCTTTTCAAACGGTTGCTGCCCCGCTTCGGTTCTGTCGGTTACAAGGATAATGTGATAACCGAATTTTGACTTGACAACGGGTGAAATTGTGTTCGGTCTTTGAGCAAAAGCTGCCTTTGAAAATTCCGGCACCATTTCTTCTTTTGCAAAGAACCCTAAATCACCGCCTTTAACAGCCGATGTTGTGTCGTCGGAATTTTCCTGTGCAAGTTTTGCAAACCCGTCAACATTAGCTTTTGCTTCATTATACAATCTATCGGCTTTTTGTTTTCTTGCCGTCAATTCTTCGTTAACTTTTACTTTTATTTCTTCTGCGCTCAAGTCTTTATTTGCAGAATCCGAAACGATAACTTCTTCAATTTCTTTAGGGTCAGCCGAAATTAAGATGTGTGATGCTCTGACTTTTTCGGGGTATTTGAATTTTGCAAGGTTTTCTTTGTAAAATTTTTGTGCCTCTGCATCTGAAACTTCGCTACTGCCAAGTTCTTTGGCAAGCTTTTTCATCTTAACTTCTTCTTCCAAATCTTTTCTGAATTGAGCAGAAGTTATGCCGTTTTGTTTCAAAATTATGTCCAATTGTTCCTTTGAACCTACTTTGTCTATAACTTCTTTTACGGCTTCGTTTACATCATCTTTTGTAACCTTAACCCCGCGTTTTGCAAGTTCTTCATCTATCAAGGTCTTAATAATAAGTTCGTTAACAACTCTTTCTTTTATCATCAAATACATAAAGCCGTTGGGGTTTTCCTTAATTTTTACACCCATTTTTGCAAAAACGGAATTGTCTGCCTGTTTGTCAAATGCCTTATCAAACTGTGCTTGTGTTATAGTCTTGTCATTGACTTTTATCACAACATCTTTTTTTAATCCGCAGCCCGCAAATAATACCGCTGATACTGCAAGTGTTAATGCTAATTTTTTCATTTTTTATTTCTCCTTATATTCATGACTGACTTTATATATATAATAAAACAAATCCGTCAAAATGTTAAATACTTCATCAAAATTCATATACGAATTGTTTAACAATAATATTGAACAGCCGTCTGCGCAAGATTTTGGCGCAACGGTGAATTTTATCCGCTTTAGAATATTTGAGGGCAGAGCATGCTGAATTATATTCCATTCCACCTGCGTATATGGCGTGTAAATCCTTATATTTTCAGGGGTTTCTCTGATTAAAGAAATTTTTACATCAGTTGCCGACAATCTCAATTTGATAAGTTTTATTAAATTTTCAACACTTTCGGGCGGTTTTGCAAATCGGTCTTTCCACTCCTCTGTTATATAATCAAGCTCTATTTGAGATTTTACATCAGCCAACCGTTTGTATTCTATCATCTTTTGCTCTGCCGACCCAACCCACTCATCGGGGATAAATGCCGTTGTATTGATATCGACAATTGTCGGGGTTTTAGAGTCAACCTCAATGCCTTGAAGTTCCTGTACCGCCTCCTCCAAAAGCTCACAATACGTGTCAAATCCGACATTTATCATGTGACCGTGCTGTTTTGTTCCCAAAATATTTCCGACCCCTCTTATCTCAACATCTCTTAATGCAATCTGATAACCGCTCCCAAGTGTCGTAAACTCTTTTATTGCCTTTAATCTTTGGATTGCATCTTTGGTTATTTCTTTGCTTTTTTTGTAGAAACAGTAGCAATAAGCCTGTCTTTGCGAACGTCCGACACGCCCTCTTAACTGGTACAACTGTGCAAGCCCGAACCTGTCGGCATCGTGGATAATCATTGTATTGGCATTAGGAATATCAATCCCGTTTTCAATAATCGTTGTTGCAAGCAAAATGTCATACTCTCGGTTTGCAAAATCAATAATAACTTCTTCAAGCTGTTTTTCGTCCATTTGACCATGCCCGACGGCAATTCTTGCGTTCGGCAGGAGTTTTTGCAGATGAAATTTAAATTCTTCAATAGTTTCAACCCTGTTATACAGATAAAAAACCTGCCCTTCACGGTCAAGTTCGTGGATTATGGCGTTTTTAACCATGTTTTCGTTCCACTCGCCGACATAGGTCTTGATTGGAAGCCTGTTTTTAGGCGGAGTGTTTATGACAGACATATCTTTTATCCCTGATAGTGACATATAAAGCGTTCTGGGAATTGGTGTTGCAGACATTGTCAATATATCAATGTTTTCTCTGAATTGTTTAAGTTTTTCCTTGTGACGAACACCGAACCTGTGTTCTTCGTCAATCACAAGTAAGCCTAAATCCTTAAATACAATCCCGTCTTGCAAAAGTCTGTGCGTTCCGATTACAACGTCGCATTTGCCCGTTGCAAGATTTTTTACGGTTTCTTTCTGCTGTTTTTTACTTCTAAACCTCGACAAAAGTTCAACCTGAACCCCAAACGGCTTAAATCTTTCGGATATTGTTTGAAAATGCTGTAGTGCCAAAATTGTCGTAGGAACAACAACGGCAGCTTGTTTACCTGATGTTACCGCCTTAAATATCGCCCGCATGGCAACTTCGGTTTTGCCAAACCCGACATCGCCACAAATCAGCCTGTCCATCGGCTCTATATTTTCCATATCCGCTTTAACTTCTTTTATCGCACGCAATTGGTCAGGGGTTTCAACAAATTCAAATGCCTCCTCCATTTCAATTTGCCATGTCGTATCTGGCAAAAACTGTATTCCCTGCTGCATTTTGCGTCTTGCATAAAGCCTCAACAAATCATACGCAACCGCCTCAACCTCTTTTTTAACTCGGGACTTGGTGTTTTCCCAATCCTTTCCGCCCATTCTCGATAATTTCGGCTTGATTGACCCCGAACCGCGGTATCTTACAAGCAAATTTATCTGCTCGGCAGGAATGTGAAGTTTATCTTTTGCCGCATATTCTATCGTTAAATAATCCTTTAACTGCCCGTCAATTTCCTGCTGGCTTAAACCGCGGTATATCCCGACCCCGTGGATTGTGTGTACAACGTATTCACCTTCTTGTATATCGTTAATATTTTCGATATATTCAGGCTTTTCCTTGTAATACGACCTGCGGGAAGTCGTTATTTCTTTTGAGCGCTTGTTAAACAGCTCTCTATCGGTTATTATGACAGTCTTGCAATCTTCAAGAATTGAACCCGCGCTTACTAAACTTTCGCTGTATTCAACGTCAAAAATTTCATGCTCGGTCAAAATCTGCTTGACCCTTTCGGGATAATCCGTTGCCGCAATTATTTTGTAACCCTTATGAGATTTTATAAATTCGCTTAACGCGTCAAAATCCGCCTCAAAATTCCTCAAAGGCTGAGCATCAAATTCGATTATGTTTTCAGTTCCGCCATCTATAAAATTGTTCAATCCTATTTTTACAAAATACGAACTTTTTCTCAAAAACTCCTCAAACGTAAAATGGTTTTTATCTTTCAGCGGTTTAATAAGCTCAAGTTTAAGGTTTTCTTCAAGCTGTTTTTCCAAATTATTGTCAACATACTCATATTTTGCGTAAATTTCCGATGTTTCGT
The DNA here is from genome assembly GCA_947624935.1 of Candidatus Gastranaerophilales bacterium. GTDB lineage: Bacteria > Cyanobacteriota > Vampirovibrionia > Gastranaerophilales > Gastranaerophilaceae > SIG32. The sequence goes on along the minus strand of CANQML010000078.1, from coordinate 6,598 downwards.
CAAAAACAATTACATAATCTTTTAAATAATCCAACACACTTACAAGCTTGTCATTAAAATAGCTTTGATAAACTTCTATCCCCTCAAAATAGCCTTCTTCATCGCTTTTTAAATTAACTTCAGGGTTATATATAAACTTATAAATCGGCAAAATTTCGGTTTCTTTTGCCTTTTCGATTGATTTTTGAGTTTCGTTGTTAAAATACCTTATGTCGACAACTTCATCTCCCCAAAGCTCAATTCTGACAGGGTTGTCATTTAATGAAAAAATGTCTGCGATATCCCCTCTGATACTGTATTCGCCCATATCGCTGACCATTGTTGAGCGCTTGTAGCCGAGATTTGTAAGGTCTTGGCTTAATTTTTTTAAATCAATCTCATCACCGACTTTGATTTTTATTGAATTTTTTTCATAAAAATCACTTTGCGGAAATTTTTCCAAAAGGGTTTTTACGGGGCAAATTACAAGGTTAGGCTTTTCTTTTAAGACTTTTACCTGCTCAAAATACTCGTACAAATTGTGCGAAACGGTTTCGTACACCGAAATATTACTGAACGGAATAATTGAGGCATCAATATCAAAAGCGTTTTTAAAATCGTTTTGAAATTTTAGGGCATTTTGTTCAGTTGAGGTAACGAGAAGAATTTTTTTATTTTCTAAAGCCGTTTTTATCAACAAAAGCCTTAAAATAGAGGTTAAGCCCGTAACAGCAAAAGATTGGGATTTTTTTACAAAATCCTTGAATAATTGAAATTTTTCACTTGAAGTACAGTCTATCATTGGGCATTAGGACTTTTATAATCAATTCCCATTTCTTTAAGAGTTTTGATAAAGTTTTGTGCGCAAATTTTTTGAGCTTCCGGCGGCACAATTCTCAAGATTTCAACCGTTTTTGATATAACGGGGTCTTTATCGTACCAGCGGTTATTTGCATTAACAGGTTTTACCATGGCATAAAACTTGTCAATGGTTTCCTTTGAAACCTTTTCTTCGATTTTTTGCAAGAATATTTCAGCCTGCGCTCTAAGCTCTGTCTGATAATTTCTTAAAAGCTCGATTACTTCTAATAATAAAGGATCATGATCGTACCAACGTTTATATGTAGGACTCATTTCGTATTTCCTCCGGAGGAATTGTTTCTTCCTTTCGTTCTATCTTACCTCCTAATAATCTTATCTTATTTTCGAAATTTTCGTATCCTCTATCTATATGATGTAATTTTTCGATAACGGAATTTCCTTCTGCCATAAGTGCGGCAACCACTAATGACGCGCCTGCTCTAAGGTCGCTTGCCGTCAAAGTAGCACCGGTAAGCTTTTTTACACCTTTTATAATGGCGTGATTTCTGTCTTGATGAATATCAGCGCCCATTCTTCTCAACTCGGGAACCTGCATGAACCTGTTTTCATACAAACTTTCGGTAATTATTCCGACACCGTTTGAGGTGGTTAAAAGCGTCATTGCCATTGATTGCAAGTCTGTCGGAAACCCCGGATAAGGCTGTGTTACGAAATTTATTGAATTAAGCCTGTTTTTGCAGGCGACTTCTATTGATGTCGGATCAACAAGTTTTATATTAGCGCCCATTTTTAGCAATTTGTCGGTGAAAAACGTCAAATGCGCAGGATAAATATTTCTTATAACCGCTTTACCTTTAGTTCCGACAATTGCCGCCATAAACGTTCCCGCCTCAATTCTGTCAGGGATTGTCGTGTATTCTATCGGGTGCAAATCTTCCTGTTTTACGCCGTTAATTATAAGTTCCGATGTTCCGGCACCGACAACGTCAGCGCCCATAGCGTTCAAAAAGTTTGCCAAATCGACGATTTCGGGTTCTTGTGCAGCGTTTTGGATACGTGTTGAACCTTCCGCCAAAACGCTTGCAAGCATTAGGTTTTCGGTCGCACCGACAGATGGCAAATCCAAACAAATTTCCGCACCGACAAGCCTGTTTGCCTTTGCATGTACGTAACCGTTTTCAATCTTTAACTTTGCACCGAGTGCCTCCAGCCCTTTTATGTGGAAATCAACCCGTCTTTCGCCAATCGCACAGCCTCCGGGAAGTGCCACTATTGCCTCTTTACAGCGTGAAACCAGCGCCCCTAAAACATTAAAAGAAGCCCGCATTTTGCTTACCAATTCATACTTTGCGGTAATATTTGTAATCTCTGTTGCATCAATAACGAGTGATTTTTCTTCTTTGTCATAAGAAGTTTTAGTTCCTAAACTGTTGATAACCTGCAACATGATTTCAACATCCGTCAAGTCGGGGACATTATAGATTTTTGTTTCGCCTTTAGCCAAAAGCGATGCCGCCATAAGTTTCAGAACCGAGTTTTTTGCTCCTCCGATTGAAACCTCGCCTTTCAAAGGTGTTCCGCCTTTTATATAAAATTTATCTGCCAATTATTTTTTCCTCAATAGTCTGTTATATAACAATAATAATACAATCATATTGAAATGATGTAAATATTTTAAAATATGTAAAGAAGGAATTTGGCAGTTATTTTTGCGGTAGGATAACCTGTTCCCACGGATAGTCATCCTTTATCTCCCAGCCGTCACGCATTATAAGTAGGGCGCAATCGTGTCTTTTGTCGGGTGTGGAAACTTCAGAATTGTCATAATTTCCGTATTTGCAGCCTTCTAAAAGTTCTTCTCGGGTTTTAGATTGGGCGCCTTTTAGTGAAGGAACGAACTTGCCCGGAGTTATTAATGAAAAGAGAAAAGACTTTTTCCCGTCAAATTTATTAACACCGCATTCTTTCAATTCCGTACAATAGAAAAAATGAGCATAATTTTGAGAGGCTATATTTTCCGAAGATACACCCACAAAGCCCGAACCGTCGGCAAATCCGACCAAAAAATTAGGACTGCTTGACGACACTCCATCCACAACACTGCCTAAGTCAGATTTAGAAAGGCTTTTGATATGTTTATCCAAATGATTGTTGTACCATTGTTCAAAAGTCTCACCATGTGAATCATCAGGCAGCCATGTTGAAAGGCTGCCAATTTCGGCTTCTTCAAGCCTTATCGCGTTTGTCATTGTTGCATAAAATCTTCTTAATTTTGTTTCAGTGACTTTCTTTTGGTAATTAGTGACCAAGGTCGGAATAGTCATGGCGGCAACAATGCCGATAACGGCTAAGGTGACGAGAACCTCAGCGAGGGTGAAGGCGGCTTTCTTAGAAGTCGTTAAGACGTTAAGACGATAAGACGTTAAGTTCTTATCATTAAGCTGGCTCTGTGGAGTGTCGCCACGCAATCCCCACCCCTTGAGGGCGGGAAAGCGGTTGTTCACGAGTTTACGAGTGTTACAACCGCAGGGGCGGGGTTCGTACTTGCCCATTGTGAGTGAACCCCCCACCCCAACCCTCCCCCTCACGAAGGTCAATTCGACGGGCGGGAGGGAGTTTTCTTGACTACCGTCTTGTCTTGTTGCTTTTTCATCTACTGATTCTTTTGTCATATTATTGTCCTTTCTTTTTTTATATTTTATTAACGCACTTATTCGCTTATTGGCTTATTCGCTTATTCACTTTTTTCGCACGCCAAATTCACCTCCGATGTATACACCGCAAGCGTTTTAAACCTATATAATCGCCAAAACTCACTCTATGAGTACGGGGGGGGGGGGTAGCCACCTTAATCTCTCTTATACTCTGTGTTTTCAGCATTTCTTTTTCCATACGTTAATTATATACATTTTTTCAAGTCATGTCAAGAGCTAAAAAAAACTCCCTTTCGGGAGTTTTTTTTGTTTAAACTATTTATACCGCTACTTTCATTGTGTTTGCGATAATTTCATTAAAGCTGTCTGCTTTAAGTGATGCACCGCCAACCAACGCGCCGTCTATATCGGATTGTGACATCTGTTCTTCAATAGTGGACGGTTTTACTGAGCCGCCGTATAAAATTCTTATGCTGTCTGCCGCATTTGAACCTGCAACATCACTTACGACATTTCTAATCATCTTGATTACTCTGTTTGCCTCTTGGCTGTCGCAAGTTTTGCCCGTTCCGATAGCCCAAATAGGTTCGTATGCGATAACTGATTTTGCAACATCTTCGGATGAAATTCCGTTCAATGCCGCTCTGATTTGTGATGCGATGTGTTCATCGGTTATGCCTGATTCTCTTTGTTCTAAAGTTTCGCCGCAGCAGATTATCGGGATAAGTCCACCCGCTAAAATAGCTTTGGCTTTTTTGTTAATCATTTCATCGGTTTCAGAAAAATACTGGCGTCTTTCGGAGTGTCCGATAATAACGTAAGAACATCCCGCATCTTTTGCCATTTCAACGGAAATTTCGCCTGTATATGCGCCTGAATTTTCCCAGTGGCAATTTTGGCATGCTACGTTAATCTTGTTTCCGCCGCATCCGCAGTTGCATTCAACACTACTAACCGCGCACAAAGACGTAAATGTCGGCGCAATCACAACCGTCGGTAACTGCTGTGCCGTGTAATCTTTTACAAAAGATTTGATACCTTCAAACAACGCTTTTGCATCCGATTGAAGTAAATTCATTTTCCAGTTTCCTGCAATAATTGGTTTTCTTGACATAATTTTTCTCCTTTTTTCCTAATATTACTTTAAAAAAATATCTTATGCAATTTTTATTTTTTCAATCAATTCGGGATAAGCTTGAGCCATTATTTTAAAAGCTTTTGACGGCTCTAACCCCGTTCCTTTTGATTTGTTTATCTTGCACAAACCTGATTTGTTGGTTTCATCAAGATAATATAAATCAGCATCCGTTCCTTTAACAATTTGGATTTTCGTGTTGTTTATAAGCGCCATTGTCCAGTAATAAATATCATCATGGGTCGGGACAAGCGTTTTGATTTTATCAATATTAACGGCATCTTTATGAAGTGAGTGCGGAGGAAACAGACATCCGGCACCTGTTGCAAAATGATTTGAGTAACTTAAATCAAGCGGATTTTCTAAGATGAAATTTCTGCTTGCTTTTCCCTCAAATTTGTTATTCCTGTAATAAATTTTTGAACATCTCCGTGAATGTATGGCTTTTGGATTTTTTAAATATGAATTATACAAACTTTCAACCAAATCCGTATCATAATACGCGTCATCATCTGCCGTAATAATTATATCTTCGGGGAAATCCATAAGCGCAGGCGTCAGTTTTTTATATGAATATAAATTTTCACACCACCTTATCTCCAAACCTAAATCCTGTAAATCTAAAAGCGTTTTGGGCAAAACATTATTTTCATCTTTTGCCAAATAAAGTATAACTCTGTCAGGTTTCATGCTTTGGCGAAGTAAAGTGTTTATAGGTCTATGAACGGTATTTATCCTTGCAGGATAACTCGTAAGCGAAACAATAATCTGCGGATTACGTTTCTCTCTTGTAACACCATATTCAGTCGCCGGACAATATTTGAATTTACATTTATGTCTGACATTTATCTTAATCCCAAAAAAACGAAACATATAGTGAGAATCTAAATCTATAAACCCGATTTTCTCATTCAACATTAATTTTTTCATAGCATAATTTTAACATTTAAAAAATATTTCGCAATCTACATCAAATGATGTAGATTTTTAAAAGATTTTTAAAGTAAAAAAATTGACGGACGAACATGAGAATATTGATATGAAAAGCATAAGTTTTTCATACCTCCTCCCCAAGTCTGGTAGCCGTTCAATACGGCTTTTTTTTATTACCATGATAAATTATTGTCACGAAGATAATCCATATTACCGTTTAATATTACCCATGCTGTACAGCCTCTGCCCTGTCGATCCGCAGCCAATGACGTACCTTTGATATCACAATATTTCGGGAATATGTAAGTTTCATCATCTTTAGCTCCCTTAAGACCAAGTCCGTCTTTGTATAAATCAAAACTAAAAACATTATACCCTAATTGTAAGTTTTTTTGAGGAAGGGCAAGCCAAAAATCACCGCATTTACCGGTACTACATGATGTATTTTCAACTAATCCCACTCCTATAATCACACCGTCATTAAGTAGGATGTACCTTTTACCTAACGTTTTCCAAGGAGTAAAAACATCCCTGCCGTCCAATGATTTTACATTACCGATTACATATCCTTCCTCAATATCTTCATGGCGCAAATACTCTCCCAATCGCTTAATTACCAGTTCAGGCCCTGACATGTCATATTTTGGATTGCCGTCTTCATCTTTACCTAAATTGATTTTACCCATGCCCCACTCATCCAATGTTCCGTAATCCAAAACACACATCTGAAATGCCTGCTGAATAGTCGAATAAGCTTTTTTAAGATGTGTTACGTTTTGTTTTTCCTGATAACTGCTAATTAATGTCGGAATGGTCATCGCTGCAACGATGCCGATGACGCCCAATGTGATGAGCACCTCGGCCAATGTGAAGGCAGCTTTTCTTAAAGTCGTTAAGACTTTAAGACGATAAGTCTTTAAGTTCTTTACATTAATTAGGCTTTGTGGAGTGCCACTATCTCCGTCATTGCGAGGAACGAAGTGACGAAGCAATCCATTCAATAGATTGCCGCGTCGGGCTACGCCCTCCTCGCAATGACGTGCGCTATTATGCAAAGCCCAATGTGCAAAGTGGC
>CANQML010000077.1 GCA_947624935.1 Candidatus Gastranaerophilales bacterium | reverse complement strand
CACGAGGGGTGGGGATTGTGTGGCGACAATTCACAGAGCCTAATTAATGATAAGGGCTTATTCGCTTATTTGCCTATTCGCTTATTCGCTTTAAAACATGCTGCTTTCACCCTCGCTGAGGTTCTCGTCACGTTGGGCGTTATCGGCATTGTTGCGGCCATGACTATTCCGACACTTATAAACAATTATCAAGAAAAAGTCACCGTTACCAAGGTCAAAAAGATGTATTCAACGCTAAGTCAAGCGGTTAAGCTTGCCGAAGTCGATAACGGATCCGTAAATACATGGGATTTGCCACCATACGATGAGGGTGGAAGTCAAAAATTATACAGTTATTTAAAACCGTATTTAAAGGTAGCAAAAGAATGTGTTGAAGATAATTTGGGTAACTGCCTTGATACTAATACAAATTATTATTATTTAAGAGGGGATATATGGTGTAGCCCCGACACCATCGTTTATGGCGGTGAAAATTATGTAAGAATTGTTCTTGCAGATGGTGCTGTGTTGTGGCTTAGGTCAAAGTTGTTGGAAAATAAAGAACAAGAGGATTATGGTGTACTTGGTCAGTTTTGGTATGATGTAAACGGCAGTTTAAAACCAAATACTTATGGGAAAGATATTTTTTCGTGGTTTATTACTTCTGATAGTTCTATAATGAGTCCATTGGATTCTTGTTATTTGAACGATGTAGGTTATAACTGTGCGGATTGGATTTTGAAGCATGATAACATGGATTATCCTGCGACAAAACCTGTTGAAGAATAGTTTATCAGCCTAAAACCGCTTGAATAACTTCTTTTACGGCATCTTCGGGAGTTAAGTTTTTAACTTCGCCCGTTTCTCTTACCTTAAATTCCACAAGCCCTTCGCTCAACGTCTTTCCTGCCGTAATTCTGAAAGGAAAACCTATCAAATCCGCATCTTTAAACTTAACACCCGCTCTTTCGTCTCTGTCGTCAATAACGGCTTCAACGCCTGCTTCAATAAGCTCTTTATAAATCTTTTCGGCGCAAGACATTTGAGTTTCGTCGTTTGTGCTTACGGGAACAACAACAACGTGATATGGCGCAATAGAAATCGGCCATTTGATACCGTGTTCGTCATGGTGGGCTTCAACGGCTGCTGCTGCCGTTCTTGAAATCCCTATCCCGTAACAGCCCATTACATAAGGTACGTTTTTGCCGTCAGCGTCGGTATAGACCGCATTCATAGGCTTTGAATATTTAGTTCCGAGCTTGAATATGTTTCCGACTTCAATCCCTTTTGTTACAAAAAGCGGTTTGCCGCATACCGGACAAAAATCACCCGCATCAACAAGTCTTATGTCGGTAAATTTGATATCTTCAAGTCCTAAATCTTCAAGATTTGCCCCAACCATGTGCTTATCGGTTTGGTTTATTCCGACAACAAAATTTTTCATATCCCGAGCGGTTTCATCAATAACCGTTTTAACACCTTTCATAGGTCCGATAAACCCGGGAACGGCACAAAATCCGTTCTGTTCCATAAGTTCCGCAATCTCTGCACTCGTTGCAATTCTTATCTCTATTCCGCCTGCGGCATTCATTAATTTTGTTTCTTCAACCGTTTTGTCTGCTCTGATTAGCGCCAAAACAGGCGATTTGTCGACTATATAGACAAGTGTCTTTAAAATAAGAGTTGAAGGGATTTTCAAAAATTCGCTCAAATCCTCTATCGAATGTGTGTTTGGAGTGTCAACGATTTCTTTTTGCGTAAAATATTCCCCGCCGTCAACAACGGCTGTCGGAAGTTTTGATATCGCATGGTTTGAATTTGCCGAATAATCGCAGGAATTACAATAGAAAACATCGTTCTCACCCGCATCGGTATCGGTTATTACCATAAATTCGTGTGAAACCGACCCGCCTATTGCGCCCGAATCCGATTGAACCATTTTGGTATCAAGACCGCAGCGGTCAAAAATTCTTTTATAAGCCTGCGCCATATTTTCATACTCTTTGTCCAAACCTTTTTCGTCTAAATCAAAGCTGTAGGCGTCTTTCATAATAAATTCGCGTCCTCTTAAAAGTCCGTATCTCGGTCTGACCTCGTCGCGGAATTTTGACTGGATTTGATAAAGGTTAACGGGCAATTGTTTATATGACTTCAGTCCGTCACGCGCAACAGAGGTTATAACTTCTTCATGCGTCGGTCCTAAGCACATATCACGGTCGTGGCGGTCTTTCATCCGCATTAACTCTTTGCCGTAAACTTCCCATCTGCCCGATTCTTCCCATAATTCTTTGGGCTGGACAAACGGCATTAAAAGCTCCTGCGCCCCCGCTCTGTCCATTTCTTCTCTGACAATGGTTTCTACTTTTTTCAAAACCCGCCACATAAGCGGCAAAAAGTTGTAAATTCCGGGAGTAAGCTTTCTTATATATCCTGCTCGTGCAAGAAGTTTGTGAGAAACCACTTCGGCATCCGAGGGGTCCTCTCTTAAAGTCTGCACAAATAATTTTGACATTTTCATGGTAAATTGTCCTTTCGTCAAGTCAATTTTATCATAAAAGTTTTAGTTTACAAAGTTATTGATTTCGGCTTTGACGTTTTTGGGGTTGATTGATAAAGTATCATTGTATTCAAGCGCTTTATTCAAGTAATTTATATATGCATCATTATCGTTCAAGTACTTTTTAATTTGAGCGTAAATATAGAATAAATCGCCGTTTCCGCCGCAATTTTTGAGTGCCTCTCTCAACATATCATTTGCGATTTCATATTCGCCGGTTTTTGCAAGGATTTTGGCATAAATCATGTAGGCATCAACGTCTTTAGGGTTCAAATCAAGCGTTTTTTCAAGGTCAAGCAAAGCCGCATCAATGTCGCCTTCATCGTAAGATATGACCGCAAGATTGTAATATGCCCAGCTATAATCCGGTGAGATTTCAAGCACTTTGTTGAATTTTTCCCTTGCTGATTCGTTGTCGCCAAATTCCTTGAAAATATTTCCGATATAAAAATGTGCATAAATATCTTCATCGTTCAAATCAACAGTATGCTGAAAATTATCCATCGCCTCAATCAAATCACCCTTTTTGAAGTTTGCTATCCCGATATTAAAATAAGAATTTGAATCTTTATCATCGGTTTCTAAAACCTTCTCAAAACATTCAATAGCTTTGTCATACTCTTTAAGCTCGATATAAACCAACCCTAAATTATAAACGGCATCAACTTCTTCCGGCGAAAGTTCAATCGCTTTTAGGTAAGCGTTTTTTGCATTGTCAAATTGCTTTAATTTTTCGTAAACTATTCCGATATTATAAAAAATTCCGCTGTCATTTTTGGAAATTTGCGATAAGTATAAAAAGTTTTGCAGAGCTTCTTCGTTGTATCCCGTATCCAGCAAAAGCACAGCTAATTGCCGTCTGACTTGCAAATTCGACGGATCATCTTTTAATATGCTCTGTAATTCTTCTATTTTATCAAATTTTGACATCTAAATTACCGGTACATCAATTGGATCAACCAATATCACGTGAAGTTCTTCGCCTTCATCCAAATAAACATCTTTGCCTTTTCTAATCATATCTGCGATGCTGTCGTATACAAAGTAGCCTGCCGTACCTACGGCACCGCCTATTGCACCTACCGTTACGGTTAAGTATTTCATATAACCGTTCCAATAATCATCTCCCGCATCAACGCCCCATGCAACGGATTTTTTTGTGATATCACCTGATTTTTGGCAGGTCAATTTAAAAGCGTCAGAATAACCCCTCGTGGTCGTGATTCCGCCGTCATAAGTTAAATCTTCTCTGCCTGCAATATTAAATGACAAAGGTACCTGCCTGCCGTTGGGGGTTACAATATGGTCAAAATCCAAATACAATATTGCACCTTGTGACATTCTTTTGGCAGGAACAATCTTGATGAGTGACCCCCTGACAATTGAGCCCATTGGTAAAATAACATCACTGTCAGATGTCTGATCGGTCAATAACATCGCCTGAAAATCAGCCCCCTCGGAATTTAGCGCCGTTGACAAAGGCGTCATAAGTTTTATCGTCAACTTGGTTCCCGCAGGGATTCTTTTGGTTTTTGCATTTGCATTAAAAGGACTTGCCAGTGCTGTTTGTGCCGTTATAATCAATGCGATTAAAATTGTTAAAATTCTCATAATTCTATCTCCTTAATTTACTTGGTTTCTTCCGTTATTTTTAGACTGATACAACCTTCTGTCTGCCGCATCTATCAATTCAGACGGGGTTACCCCGTCTTGCGGATATGATGAAACACCCAGACTTATCGTAACTTTGCCTTCTTGCGAGTTGTTTATTTTAAATCGTTTTTCTGCAACCCTTTTGCATATCTTTTCAGCAGTCGACAATGAAATGTCTTTGTGTGTGTTTGGCAAAATTATGCTCATTTCTTCTCCGCCGTAGCGGCATACGATATCGGTTGCACGTACATTGGTTTTCAGTATCTGCGCGACCTGCCTTAAAACAGAATCTCCTGCCTGATGTCCGAATGTGTCGTTAAACTTTTTAAAATAATCTATGTCAATGATTATTAGTGAAAATGTTGTATTATAACGTTTGGATTGTTCAACCTGCATTTTCATCTGCTCTTGAAAATATCTGTGATTATAAAGCTCTGTCAGCCCGTCTGTAGTTGCAAGCAGATATTGTTTGTCAAAATCTCTTGATTTTATTATGTATTTGATAATAAATGCCGAGATAAATACCAAAATCCCCAAAACCAGCGGGTAAACAATATCAACCCACAAATTTTGATATTTCATTAAGTAATATGCGGTTATTATATATGCACTGTAAATTGAAACAAATGAAAGGCTTACAACCGCTGCAGACGTAAGTTTTATGACAATTAATCCCGTTATAATCGCTAAAATTATACTTAAAGCCGTTGTTATTCGTTTGTCAATACGTTTTATAAAATTGTTGTCAAGTAAATTGTTTACGTATGTTGCTTGAATTTCCACACCCGGATATACCTTTGCAACCGGAACAGTCTTTATATCAAACAGGCTTGATGCGGTTGTTCCAAAATAAATTGTTTTACCCGAAAAATCATAATCAACCTTTGAACCTTCTTCGACCGCTTTGATTAACATATAAATCGGGATTTGTCTGTAAGTCCCCGTTGAGCCGTACCAGTTAAGTATTGCGCTCCCGTCTGTGTCAAGGTATATTTTTCTGTCATGCAAAATAAGGTTTGATTTTTTGTCAATAACAAAATCTTTTTGGTTTTGTCCTAAAAGCCCCATACCAACTTTGAACGCAAGCTGAGGATAAAATTTGCCTTGATATTTTACAAAAACCGGCATTTTCCTTAAAATTCCGTCATCAGACCTTGATACATTAATCATCCCGATATTTTCGGTGGAATTGATTATCTCGGGCAAAATTGACCTGCAATTTTGAAAAGTCAAAGAATCAAAATCAATATTTTTTGACATGTTTTGAACATTTACGCTTAACTTGTCGGGCAAAGCCGCAGGAAACCTCAATTCTACAGATTGATTGTCAAGATTCATCGCGGTATAAATGTTATTATATTTTTTAAATACGTTCGTAAAAGTTAAATCGGCATCCTGTTTGCTTTTTAAAGATTTTACAAACATCATGTCAAATGCAATACTTTTAGGACTTTGAGCTTCCAAATAATCAATTATTTTGGCATAAATATCTCTTGGAAGCGGCCATTCTCCGTATTTGTCCAAAATATACTCATAACTTGCATCGTCAACCGCAACAATCACAATACTGCTGTTCGCCTTTTTGGGCAGCATATTTTGCCTTAAATCAAAGGTTTTGTTTTCAAGAAAATCCAAAAACGTATTAAAATTTGCACTGTGTGCCGTATATATAACAAACAGTAAAAATATAACTATCCATATACCATATAAAACTTTTTTCAACATGCTAATTTTCAGTATAGCTTATTGTTGAAGTTTTGGCAACAAAATTTTTCATCAAAAACTTTTTTTCCATTATAAAATTGTTCAATTTCAAAATCTCTGTGGTATAAGAGAGTTCATCAGGATTTTTTAAATATCTTAACAAGCATTTTTCGTGTAGATTCATTTACATTTCCTAAGGGTTTACCAAACCATTATTACAAATTTAAAAAAAGATTACATCAACTTTTTATATAATGTATAAGTAAATTTCTACAACAAACGCATGAAAAAATACTTGCGTTTTAGAATTTAGCAAAGTATAATGTAATCGGTCGATCAAGTTTGGAATCTTGAAGAAATGAGGTAGAAAATGAAAGACGGAATACATCCCGATTATAAAAAAACAACAATTAAGTGCGTTTGCGGAAACGAAATAGAAACAGGTTCCGTTGCAGAAAACATCACTGTTGAAATTTGCAACAAGTGCCATCCGTTCTACACGGGTCAGCAAAAAATCTTAGACTCTGAAGGAAGAGTTGAAAGATTTAACAAACGCTACGGCAAAAAATCTTAAAATCAGCTGTTAAAATTTTTATACAAAATAGCCGATATTAATCGGCTATTATTGTAAGAAGGAGAAGTATGAATAACAAACCTGTGGTAAATCTTATATCAAAGCCCGATAACATGTTGAAAACGGTCTATACCGCTTGCAGAACTTGTTATAGCGCTGATTATCCGATTAATATTTATAACTCGACCGATGATAAAGAAAAAATGCTAAAACTTATTGAAAGAGTTATATCTTCAGGTCATTATTCAACTATTGAGCATATACAAGTGACTTTTGCGATATCAAATGTTTCTCGTGCCTGCACGCACCAGCTTGTAAGGCACAGGCACATGTCCTTTTCTCAAAAATCACAAAGATATGTAAAAGAAAAAGGTCAATTTGATTACATTATCCCGCCGACTATTGAAAAAAACGAAGAATTGAAAGCAAAATTCGTTGATTTTATGGATAAAATCTCAAAGCAATATCAGGAATTTGTTGATGCGGGGATTCCGGCAGAAGACGCCAGATTCGTTCTTCCAAATGCCGCCGCAAGCTCCATTGTCGCAAGTTTGAATTTGCGAGAACTTATTCATATAGCAAATTTAAGGCTTTGTACAAGGGCACAATATGAGATTAGAACCATGGTTAAAATGATGTGCGATGAACTTATCAAAGAAGAACCATGGCTAAAACCATACCTTGTTCCAAAATGTGAACGTTTAGGATTTTGCGACGAGGATAAATCCTGCGGCAGAATGAAAAAACTTAGTGTTTCTTAATTTTATTTGCCGTTTTTTGGATTAACAGTTTCAGCATATCAATGTTAGGTATGCTAATACCGCTTTCGTGCGCTACGATATCATTTACAAGCCCGTTTAAGTATAATTCCAAATTTGTATAACCGTTTTTGGTAATACTTTTACCGTCTCCGGCGTCATAGGGGTTAAGATTATGTTGAAATTCATACTCATCAGGGATTCCGTCGCCGTCTGAATCAAGCTTGGGCGCATCAGAGTTGTATTTAGGATAACCGCCCACTTCGCCGGGTGATGTGATAAGCCCGTTTGTGGTTGATGCGCCGGAAACGAAAGTTTCTACTGATTGTGAGATACGGCTGTCTGGAAGATCTCGTTTGTATGAAGCTCCGGCATATTTTAGAACGCTTTTGCTTGCATTTTCAGCACTTTGCATCATTATAGGTTCGTGGTAAAATTCGGTTTTTGTCAAGAAAGGATTTTTAGATGTTTTCATATAATCCATATTCGGATAGACACCCATCCAGTTGTCATTTGTTTGCAACGGGCTTGTGTGGACAAAATTTCCGTTTACATATACAATACCGTTTCTGCCTGCGCCTGTCATATCAACAATTTGACTTCTGGAAGGGATATTTGTTGCAGGCCCGAACTTGAAGTAGTTATTAACCAGATTGTAAGTACCGCTTGCAGCTCCGTTTATGGAGGAAATTCCCCAGTTGTATAATACATTGTTTCTGAAATCTACAGTTTCCAAATCCATTAATGTTGTGTGTTGTGACTTGTAAAATGTAGGGTTATTTGTGTTATTTGATGCAAAGAGGTTATGGTGGTAAGATGCGCTATATCCGCCAAGAGTTGCGCCAAAGCCGCTAGCATTAAGCGCTTCGCTGATAATACACCATTGCATTGTTAGTCGTCTGTTGTTGTACAGTGATACATTTTCATCACCGCTCCAGCTTATTGAACAGTGGTCTATTATAATGTCGTGTCGGTTTCGGGTTACCAAGGCAGAACCTTGCGAACCTAATCTAAACCGTAAAAATCTTAAAATAACGTTATCAGCATTAATTATAACAGGATAACCTTTTATGCAGACGCCGTCGCCTGGTGCCGATTGCCCCGCAACGGTTAAATCGTTTTCTTTGATTTCAAGCGGTGATTTTAAGTCAATTATACCCGAAACGTCAAAAACAATTGTCCTTGGACCTTTCTGGTTAATCGCATATCTTAACGAGCCCAATTGATTGTTATCTTCAAGCGTTTTAACATGGTAAACCACGCCGCCCCTGCCGCCTGAGGCATAAGCTCCGTAACCTTCTGCCGAAGGGAATGCGTACATTTGTTTCGGGGTATAAAATATCATTATGCCGAAAATCAAACCGCCCAAAATTATCAGAATGGCAATAATACTTGTAAGACCAATGTTTTTAATTTCGTTTAAAATCTTTAACATACAAAGCTCCTTTAATACTAGGGCCCGGCGGGAGTCGAACCCGCGATCTCCGGTTTAGGAAACCGTTGCTCTATCCTACTGAGCTACGAACCCGTATGCCTGACGGGAGTCAAACCCGTGACCTTCGGCTTCGGAGACCGACACTCTATTCTACTGAGCTACAGGCACATGTTTAACCTCATATTATCACAATTTTTAATTTTTGTCCATTATTAATGTGAAATCTGTATCGCTGCAATAGTAATTTGTCGGGTCATATACGAATTGTTTGGATTTTAATTCGGGAATTTTCTTTTTTAACCATTTGTAATATTCCGGTGTGACATCTTTTGAATGCGCAATAAATTGGGAATGAATTGAATTAATATGCCCTGTGCATTTTACAGATATGTTATTTGCTTCAAGAAGTTGTGTCAGCTCTTTTACGGAAGCATCACTTGTATTTGTCGGATACATCAGGCTTGCGCTGTATTGAACTTTATCACTTCTGACTTTTTCCCGATAAATAAGTCTGTTTACAACCTCCTGAGTTTTTTCGGGGTCTAATATCCAATAACTTATGTAACCTTTTTTATTAGGCGCACCGGGAAGTGTCGCTATTTCAATGGAATCAATGTCAAAATGCTTTGCAACAGCCGCATATTGTGACATTTCATACAATGACATATCCGTTTTGACGTATTTTTTCGCAACCGACAAAATTTGCGGAATTTTAGCGATTGTTTGCGGTTTTTGCATATCTTGTAACAATCCTCTCAAAAACCATTGTTGACGTTGAGTTCTTCCGATATCACCCATCGCGTCATGCCTGAATCTCAAATACCCGACTACTTCGTCCGCATTCAAATGATGTTCGCCTTTGGTTAAATTTACGTGAAGTTTTCCCGCATAATCGTTGTAGTGCATATTTTTTTCAACGTAAATGTCAATACCGCCCAACGCTTCAACAATTTTTCTGACGGCTTCGTCATGCACCATAATATATCGGTCGATATGTACGCCCAAAGTATCTTCTATCGTTTTTACGGTCATATCAATTCCGCCGATTGCATGTGCTGCGTTAATTTTTTGGATGCCTGCATTATGCGGAAGATATACTTTGCTGTCACGTGGTATTGAAATTGCGTTCAATGATCTGGTTTTTGGGTCAATATTGAGTAAAACTATTGTATCTGTCCTTGTTCCTTCCCACAAATCAGCGTCTTCTCCGTTTGAATCCACACCAAGCAGTAAAATATTTTGCTTTCTCGGTCCGAATGGCAGCGTAAATTCAGCATGCTCTTTATTTATATTGTGTTCTGATAAATTTTCAAAAAGCTTTGTTATAAAAGAATCTTCTCCAAATTCATCGACGAGAAATTCTTTATTGTCTGCGAACAAGAAAATCCCTAATAATACTCCGGCGAATATTATTATCATAAAAACGAGTGTTTTCACGAATGATGATTGTTCGTTTCTGTTTTGTTTTTCTTTTTCCAAATAGTCATTTATCATTTTGTCTTGAGTTTCGTTCATAAATTTACCTAATTACATTTAATAAGAAAGTTGATACCAGTGAGAAATACACAGCAAGCCCGATGACGTCAATTGTTGTGGCGATAACGGGGCCTGATGCTACTGCGGGGTCGATATTAACGGTTTTAAGGGCAAACGGGGTGAAAGTTCCTATTATTGTTGCCATTGTCATATTGATAGCCATTGCAAGTCCGACCACTATGCCGAGTTCGACGTTATGCTGCCGTCCCCAGGTTACAGGGGTGGTG
>CANQML010000076.1 GCA_947624935.1 Candidatus Gastranaerophilales bacterium | reverse complement strand
CGTTGAAAAATTTATTATCGGACAAGCTCATAAGTTTCACATTAAATACAATCTAAGGTGCGCTCAGCTTGGCGTAGAGGTAGATGATTTAGTACAGGTAGGATATTTTGCTATTTTAGACGCAATCGAAGTATATACAGGTGAATTTAAATTTATTACATATTTAAATTATCACTTACGAAATCAGTTTTTTATTCTTGCAAAAATGAAGTCAACAGGTTGGCAAAAGAATACCGTACATCAGGCTTGCTCTCTTAATAATTATGTAGGTGAAGATGATAATTTATCATATATAGACTTAATTTCAGATACAAAAGCTGAAAAGGCATTTGACGATATAGTTGAAGATGATTATAACAATCAACTCAAAATTGCCTTCTCATCTGCTTTTTGTGCTTTAACCTCACATCAGCGCGAAGTGATAAAAAGAATTTACATTGACGGCATTACTCTCACGAAATGCGCAAATGAGTTTGGTGTTACTAAAGGAAGTATTAACAATTCTAAGGCCGCGGCTTTTAAGAAGTTGAGAAAAGATAAAGAACTTTCAAGCCTTGCATTAACGCTTGCATAAGAGGTGATTTCATGCCTACATACAAATATACTAAAAGAGGCACTTGGTACTGTTGTTTTTATTATACCGATTGGCAATGTAATAAAAAGCGAAAAATAAAAAGAGGCTTTTCAAAGCAGAAAGAATCCAAAGAATACGAGCGCTCTTTTCTCGAAAGAGTCCACTCAGACCCGAACATGACTATCGAAAATCTTGTCGAGCTCTATCTTGTCGATATGCAAAACAGATTAAGACAATCAACAATGAGTAATAAGAAACAACTCATTGAAACGAAGGTGCTTCCTTATTTCAAAACATTAAAGCTTAACGAGGTCAAACCTACTACTATAAGGCAATGGCAAAATGAACTGATAGGTAAAGGGTACGCAGAAACATATCTGAAAACTATCAATAATCAACTTTCTGCAATTTTTAATTATGCTGTAAAGTATTACGGATTAAGAGAAAACCCATGTCATAAAGCAGGCTCTATGGGTAAAAAGCGCGCAAACGAAATGTTATTTTGGACCAAAGACGAATATCTCACCTTTATTAAAACACTTGAGGACAAGCCAATATCACATTTAGCATATCAGATTTTATATTGGTGTGGATTAAGAGTCGGCGAGCTTCTTGCGTTAACTTGTGCCGATATAGATTTAGAAGCTAAGACGATTTCAGTAAATAAATCGTTTCAGGGGATAAACAGAGAGGATATTATAACCGAGCCGAAGACGCCGAAAAGTAACAGAACTATCGCTCTACCCTCGTTTCTGTGTGATGAACTTGATGAATATATGCAAAAACTTTATAATCATAAGCCGAATACAAGGCTCATATCCTCAACAAAATCATTTCTTCATCATGAAATGGATAGAGGTTGCAAGTTATCAGGTGTAAAACGTATTCGCGTACATGATTTAAGACATTCGCACGCCTCATTATTGATTGAGCTTGGATTCTCGCCAAACTTGATAGCCGAGCGCTTAGGTCATGAGAATATAGAAACAACTCTTAATACATACTCGCATTTATATCCTCATAAACAAAACGAGCTCGCTAAAGTTCTCGATATCATGAAATGATTTTTTCAAAAAGAATTTAGGGGAAAGGCACCTATTTTTCCGTACCCTATGGAGAATTATACGGAAAAACCTATTAGTATTGCACGTAAAGTCTATTAAATTAAAACTATTTTACGTATAAAGCGCACGGATTTCCCCTTAAAACTTTCCGTATTTTCCGTATGTTTCCGCGGTAGTATTTTGCCTCTAATTTTGCTTAAAAACAGCCGAAATTGTGGAAAATGGCATCATAACAGCATCACGGACAAAATAAAAAGCCCAAAAAGTCAGGTTTTATCTGGCTTTCAGGGCTTTTACTCTTTACTCCCACTCCTAAGTGCAAAACAGATATTAACTGATTTCGCTTAGGAATTTTGATTTGATATGATATTATTTGATACATATTATCTCAATTCTATGAGGTGTTTCTGCTTTTGCTATCAAATAGCTATCACTTGTATGCTATCATAAAAGTGATTTTCTCTAAATTATATTTCTTGTAATATAATTGGCAGAAGTTGAGAAAATTTGCTAATTGTATAGTCCGGTTTTATGCCGAAGGAAATGTATTGCTTTTTTAGTTCTTTTTCTCTTATGAAATCGTCTTCAGTCCAACTTGTTATGTCAACAAGCAAATCATAATAATTGTTTTTTTCTTTCGGATAATTAGCCCATATAGATGTCATATTTGCCAACTTTGCCATATATACATCTTTAGTTAAACTATCTCCAATATAAGCCGCATCACTTATACTACAATTTTCTTGGTTGCAAATATTAATCAACACATCTTTATCAGGTTTTTTGGTTTTTACTGTAATTATTTTTTCATCCAAAGGAATATTGCTTTCGTATTCACTTTTAGATGTATATATATGTTTAAAATACTGAGAAATTCCTAATCTTTTCAAACGATAAAAACCATTTTCTTGAGCAGATTCAGTATATCCAATTATTGTAACGCCATTCTCGAACAGTCGCTTAAGCGTATCTGCAACTCCATCATATAATTGTAATTTACGTTTTCTAACGGAATTAAATTTATGAAAGGCTTCTCCCAAGATCTCTTTTATTTCTTCTTTACTTTTTCCATTATATTTATTCAATATCGATGGTAGTTCTAACGTAGCAAAAGGATACTCAACACTACCATAACATTGGTGTATCGACTTAAATTCTTTTAAAAGAATATCTTTGTTTATTTTTGTGATGTTTACTATTTCATCTACCATTTCATAGAAAGAAGGGATAAAAAAACCAAGCCAATCATATAGCGTGTCGTCTAAATCAGTTATTATTATTTTCTTCATTTTTACCCCCAAAAGGTATTATATATTTGCATATGGGTTCTGTTTTTTCATTGCTACCACTAGGGAATAATTCATATATATTGAACTTTAAGATTTTTTCTTCTATTTGAATTGTAGCAAACTGATTATTATATCCATCTGTTAAATCAGATTTAGAAGCACCTGTGCTTCCTAAGCCAATCACATAAATTGTCTTTTTTTGATCATCTTTATCTACACATTTTCGTGTCATCTCTACATAAAAATTTTTATGAGTATGTCCGTGTAATACTAATAATATATTATTTTCTATACAAAACTGAGAAATGGCTTCACTGTCAAGTAACATTGAATACATCGGATTAACCTTAGGTTCTTCTGAATATATCACTGGCAAAAGATTATGATGCATAACTAAAATTCTCAATGCATTCATTTTATTGGTCACTTTTAATGCATCCCTTAACTCAAATAACTGATTATTTCCGGCAAAACCCATTCCCCTAAAATGTTCTCGATCTTGTTGTAGTATACAGGTATTTAGTGCTATTATTTCTACTAATGTGCCATTAAGTGCAACAAACCTATGAATATTATTGTTATATTTATTAGCAGTTATGCCTTTTACCTTTTCATAGAAATCAATGTAATTATTCTTTGCTTTGTCATAATTAAGTTCAATAGGCGAATTGTCTTCATAGTCTTTTTCAGAATATTTCATATCGTGGTTGCCAGGGCAAAATATATATGATTCACCATTTGTCCCATAAACACTTGTCATTTGACAGAAAAAATTATTTGCTTCTGCAAACTCTTTTTCATCAGCAGAAAAGGTAAAATCCCCTGATACAATAACTTTTGAAAAATTTTTAAATCTTATTGAATCCAACTTGTTTTTTAAAATATCAAATATTTGGTTGTCACTGCCAACAGATTTTTTGAAAGCAAAATGATTGTCAGAGAAGTGTAAATCAGAAAACCATAGCAGTCGATTGGTGTTAGCTATAGAAAATGATGTTTCAACATTTCCGTTTCCCGGAGCATATGAAACAATTTGTCGATTTTCATCATCAGTTTTAGCTTTTCTTAAAAACCAAATGGTGCATTGTTGTTCAATTAACTCATTTAAATTATAAACCTTTTTATTATTAAAAACAGAAAACGGAGATGTTTTACTTGCAAAATGCTCATCAACTTGTACATAAGAATAATTGTTAACGTCTTTGTCAGGACTATCTATAGGTTCGGATATCTTGTCAAACTTGAACCACATTAAATATTCATTTTTATTGTAATATGTAGGTGTTGCATTCTTTTGGGGTGAAGGGATAGGATTATTGGAATCGAATTTTATATCTATACATTGTGCCTTCCTAAGTTCACTTCTGCCTGAATCAAGTAAAAACACTTCAAGATGTGTGTCACTGATAGCTTTTTCTGCTAATGATTTGAAGACTTCAAGCGCAACTTTTTCTTGTGGCTTCGCCCACCATCCCCACCAAACAAAACCTTTTGATGCGATTTTATCATTGTGTATCTTGATCGTGTTTTTTGAAGATAAATCTCTATATCTTAGTACTATTGTTTCAATTTCGTAACCCAAGATCGTGTCACATCCTTTCATTTATACAGCTTTCATACCACTCGTGAGGGAGTAAAGTCGAATTAAAAGCAGCCTCAAATAACGGGTACAATTCTTTATATGTTTTGCCGTCAGACACAATTTTCTTTAACTCCGATGTTTGCAGCGGAATAATTTTCATACCATTTATAGATTTAGAAAAGTCCTGAGTATCATAAAACGGCATTGATTTTCTACCTCTAAAATCAGCAATTACATTAATATCAAGATAGTTAGTTGCAAAGACGCAATACGAATCAAGATTTCCTGTACGTATTAAATGTCTTCCTAAGTGTCTTGATACCGGCTCCATTTCCATTCTGCGCTGGTTCGTGCTATCGGCAAGTGTCGCTTCAAGAAGTAATGTATGTTTTGGATAAGCTTCAGTTTCACAATATTCATAGACAATATCAGCTTCACCACCTGCAGCGTGTGTTTTCGGAAGGAGATCAGCGTCAAGCGAAAGTTTCATATAATCAAGAATTTTTCCTTGTCTTTCACTTGCTTTATACCACAAAATTCCCAATACATACTCAAAAATGGTAGGCACATCAGCGTTATCAGTAACCATATTTCTAATTTCAGTATCGTTTCTATCTTCAAAATAATCAAGCAATGACAGCAAATTATCATCAGTAAATTTAGTATCGATAAGGTGTTGCAATCTCTGATAACGATTATCCTCTAAGGCATCACGAGCTGCTTCAATAGTAGTTACGCTTAATCCAAGCTCCTCATTAATACCATCAATAATCGTATCGTCACTAACAACAAGGCAAGCAGAAACACTTTCAATACTGCAATTTTCATAAAGTAATTCAGACTTAACAAAAATATCTGAATACAGTTGCTCCATAATAGATTTGAAAAAATATTGCGGAACAACATCTAATTTAACTGTATCATCTTCAAATAGTACAATATCAGTAGTTTTTATGTAACGACGATTTAAATCAAGGTAATCGGAAAGAGTAGCCTTAGCTTTAAATAAATGCATTGTTTTAAAAAACGCCTTTTTAAACTCAATTTCTCCAGTAACACCATTAAACAATGTAACTTTTAAATGATCTGAAGGAAATTTACCGATTGCAGTTTCAGAAGTGGTATCAAATAAGTAACTGCGCCACCATTTCCCGATTTTTATATCTTTAGTCGCAGAATAAACAGATGGCAGATTATCAATATCGTCTTCCACAAAAACTCTGTATAATGCTTCATACAATTTAAAATATGGCTTGTCGTACTGTCGGCTTTTTCTGTTCAGCCCGATTTCACATATTAAGCTTTCTGTAACATCGCTTTCAATAAAGTAGTCTAATGCCGTGTTATAGTTATTCATATTCATTAGGCGATTTATTATAACGTTATCAATCGTGGTATCATTAGTTCTTAATTTTTTGATTCCCTCGATGATTTCAACTGTTTCATTCGTACCTACACATAAAGGCAGTAAATATGTATACTCATCAAGTGTCAAATAATCAACTTTACTTAATAAATAAAGTAACACTAAAAATGGTCTTACAGTTTGTCCCTCTACTGTATAAGAGGTTTTCAGCAACTGTTTTAAATAAATAAAGCTATCTTTTGCAATTTGAAATTGGTTATCTGACGAGAAATCATTCTCAGAACTAATATGCAGCAATGCCTTGCCAGCGTCACTTAGCTTTCTGCTTTCATCAATTAAACCAATATCAACTAAACCCGAAGTTTTTTCACGGGCATCTTTCGGTTTGTTTTTTGCATTGCCTTCTACAAATCCTTTTTGTTTCATAAAGTCATAATAACGAGCTTGCAACTCATTATTTCCAGACCAGTTAATATTTTGATTTTCTCTTAAAATCCAAAACTCATTCAAAAGAGAAAGCTGTTCTTCTATTGTTTTGTTAAAATTCTTTGTTCTAAAGCTTGTTGTCCCCAAACTCCAACAAAAGCTTTTATAAGGTATATTCATAACAGCTCCCCCTTAATAATTTAAGATTAAGACTTCTTCGGAAGTGGAAATTCTATCTTTAGTTTGATAATTTGAATTAGAATAGCTGTAATTCAACGATATAGGTCGATATTTATCACTGTTTTTGTTGAGCCATTCAATCAAAATATGATTTTCTTTGCCCTTGCTTCTAAGAACATTAGAAAGTGCAAAACGAATATTTTTTTCGGAAAGTGTGTCTAAAAACGCTAACAAATCACGCTCAGACTCTTCATTCCAGCCGCCTTGTTCATTGTAAGTCGCACAAGTAATAAGATACGGTGGATCGACATATACAAAATCATTACTGTCTAATCCTGAAATATCAAATGCCCTGAAATCTTTACAAGTGAACATACAATTTTGTTCTTTTATTCTGTCAATAAATGCAGATAATTTATCTGCCATTTTTCTGTTGAAATCTCGCTTTCCGACAGGTAAATTAAATTCCCCGCAGGAATTAAAACGGATTTGATTATTGAAAGAGTAAACAATTAAAACATATAACATTATATAGTAGTAATAGTCAAAGTTTCCATTAGCTTTCCTTTGGTTAAATTCAGATCGCAATTGTAAGAATTTCTCTTTATTGTACGAACCTAACCCCTTACTGCTTTCACATTTGTAATAATCATATCCGTTTTTACTTACAAGAGATAATTGGTATTTATTAATAATTTGATAAATCCATTCAAATGTAGATTCTTTATCTAAATTCTTTAGTGCATTGTAAAGGTATAGCAAGTTTTGGTTTAAATCATTGTATATAATTGTGTTTGCATCAATATTTACCCCTACATTACAACCCCCGCAGAATAAATCAACAAAAATATCAATATTTTCAGGAAAGTATGGCAATATCTGAGGCAGTAATTTAAACTTTCCGCCCGTATAATTAAGTGGAGACTGAATCATATCATTGCTCCTCATTGAAACAAGTACACAAAAATAATCGCTCTGCATTGTCTGAGATATTAGATTTACCTGCTGAAAAAGCTTTATAGTTTTCTGAAAAGACTTTTACTGTTCCTTTGCTTTGTAATATACGCATTATATCTTCATCTGAAATTTTAGCATTTGAACGACCATTTCCCTTAGTAGCCATATTGTTATAAGAAAACAAAATGTATCTTGCATTTATATTTTTAATCAAATCTTCAAAAGCTTCCGTTGCACTTTGAGTGCAATATCTGCTCTTCATTTTTGTTCTATCCATTTTCTTTGCGACGCCATAAACATCAGGTTTTTCCCATCGTGCAACATTCTCAAGCAAATGATATGCATCGCAATATTGGCGAGAATTATATGGAGGATCAATGTAAATTAAATCCGCTGTAATCTCTTTTACCAATTCATTGGCGTCTTTATTAAAACATTTATTATTAGAATTATTATGAACCTCTGCTAAAGGAACGAAAAGTTCAAGCGAAGCATCAAACTCTGCACCTTTGCGGTATGCATCATAATGTCCACAAGTCTTCGCAATCTTATCCATAGCATATAATAGTGAAGTTATCAAGATTGCTCGTTCTCGTTCGTTGATCTTACCGGCAACGAAGTTTTTTTCTATATCTTCTCTTACGAAGCCAATTTTAGAGCAATCATTATAGCTAAAATAAGTATTAGCAAAATTCTCTGTCATATAATTAGCTTCAAAATCTACATAAGAATTGTAATGCACAATATAATCTATTATTAATTGTGGATTATATTCCTGAGCGTCAAACCAAGCTAAATTACAAATAAAATTGCTATACATCAAATCGTTTGTGGTGATAATTTTATCCGTGAAAGCTGATGAAACCGCACCTGTACCGGCAAAAATATCAGCAACAGATTCAATTTTTTCACATTCCTCATTAACAACCTTAGTGATAAAAGGGAGGAGCTTATACTTATTTCCCAAATATCTTCGGTTATTTATCAATGATGTTTTATATAATTTTGCATTATCTGTTGCTATCATCATTGTCCTCTTTTCATAATCTTATTTACTATATGTAACAATTAAATTCCTTCAAACAATTCGGATAATGTTACGCCTAATCCGTTTGCTATCTTTTCAATATTCTTTAAGGCTATGTTTCGTTTTCCTAACTCAACACTCGCAAAATAAGTGCGGTCCATACCTATTTTCAACGCAAATTTCTCTTGGCTTAATCCTGTTTGACTGCGTAATTCTCTAATTCTATTACCAACTCTTTCAGTAATCATTGTATTATCCATAGCAAGCAGGCTCCTAACAATATAATTAAACATTTTATATTATATAAGAAAACGGACTATAAGACAACCGTTTATAAGCAACTTTTTATTTTTTGTCGAGTACAATTCATCTTATAGATAAACTGTACTCGACTTATTATTAGTTAAAAATTAACTCGGTATTTACAATCTCCATTGCGCTGCTACGAATATTATTCATCTTCTGCACCCACAGCATTTGGTTTTCAACTTTGAGTTTTTCAGTTGCATTTTCTTTTTTCGCCAGTTCTTTTACCAGCCGGGAAAACATTTCTTCTGCCTGTTCATCAACACCGGCAAGGTAACTGTTCAGCTTGCAGGAAGTAAGCAGATTCGTATAAAAAGCTCTTTTGTACTCCTTGATATAACGCAAGTGCCTTTGTCCCCACACGCCGATTGTTTTCTGTTCTTCTTCGGGCAGTGAGAGGCAAGGGAGATAATAATCTCCCTGCAGCTCGTACCATAACCCATTCTTTTCATCATAAATTCTTTTTTCCATCGTGTATTCCTACCTTTCATCTTTATAATTTCTAAAGCTTTTTTCACGCTGTTTAGACTGTGTGATTTCCTTTGCCTGTTTCAGCATATCATCAATTTGTTTACTGCCGAAAACCTTGCGGAGCAGCTTATAATCTTGCAGTTTCGACTTTTGTTTAGCGTTGATATTTTCCAAGTTCTTTGCCTTTTCCGACAGTCTGTTGTTATCGTGATACAGACTTTGATTCGCCTGCCGCCATTGCTCCAAAGTGTTCTTCATTTCAAAATATTTGATAATTACACCCTGTACTAGTTCTCTCAATGCGTTGATTACAGGCTGTGCAATTTTCGTTTTGTATGTCTTTGCGCTCATTAAAGCAGGAGGATCAGGGAGTTGATACTGCGGATCTTCATCAAAGTTTTTTACTACATTATCAAGAGACTTTTCGCAGTCAAGCATATTGTTTATCCGAGATTTTACAAGCTCCAATTTATCTTCCTGCCTGCTGATTTCATCTCCTAACTGAGCCACTTCTTTCTCTCGTTCCTGCTTTTTGTAATCCAAAACAGACAGATGCTTTTCGTGAGTACCCTTGTGTTCCCAATCAATTCCGTGGCGTTCCATAACAAACGCAAGTGCAGATTTTTCTGCGCTTACCCATTGATTCCACTCGGTATCTCCACGTGTTCCGCCCTTAAAACCTTGGGCGGCAAGAGCCTGTTTTAGAGATACTCTTGTATCAAGTCCACGCTTGCTTCCGGTGGTGAACGGAACAAAATCAATGTGCAAATGTGGTGTTGCCTCGTCCATATGAAGATGAGCCGAGAACACCTTTAACTGAGGATTTCTTTCCTGAAACCCATGATAGTATTCATCTAAAATCTGTCGGGCAAGCTCTCCGTTTTTGCTTTCGGCGCTCATATTTTCTTTATCGCCAATCTGCAAAATCAGTTCGTGAAACGGTTTTTCCTGTTTGGAACTGCGGATTTTTTCATAGTAGTTTTCTATTTTTCTGTCAGCTCTTGTCTGCTTATCGTTATATCTTTCAAGAGCCTCATCAAACAAATCGTGATAAACCTTTTTGATATTTTCATTGCAGTAGTCGATATTGAGATGTGTTCGGCTGCCGTCAACATTTTCAGCTTTGAACTTGCGGCTGTTGTGATTAACCGAGCCTTTACCGACCATTGCGCTTATCGTTCTTTGCATTTAATTACCTCCAATCTCTAAAATTTGACCGTTCTCGGTTCTGTTACTCTTGTCAAGAGTAACGCAAAAGCACTTTTGACAGGCGAGCCTATCAAAAATGCAACCTGCAAGCA
>CANQML010000075.1 GCA_947624935.1 Candidatus Gastranaerophilales bacterium | reverse complement strand
AATTCCGTTACAAAATCTTCCGTTGTTGAATAGCCGGCTAACGTTCCTTGAACATTCATGACCTTTAAGGCTTCCGTAAGTTTTCTTTGAAATACCGTATCAGCCGTATTCCATGCTTTACTTTGGTAGGTTTGTACCAAAGTAGGTATGGTCATGGCGGCAACTATACCTATTACCGCCAATGTGACAAGCACCTCGGCGAGGGTAAATGCAAAGCGTTTACGAGTGAATAAGTGAATAGGTGAATAAGCGAAGTCTTGCTCGTTCGCGCAAGTCTTTAAGTTCTTTACTTTAAGCAGGCTCTGTGGAGTGCCACTATCTCCGTCATGCCTTGTTTCTTTTTCATTAACTAAATGTTTTACTTTGTTCTTTTCTTCCATTTTGATTTCTCCTATCTTAAATTGTTTGTACTTCTTTTTATTTTGTAGGTCGGATTTACTAATCCGACTAATTTTATTGTTGGCATAGTAATGCCAACCTACATATATATTGTGATAAATTTTGCAGCACAAATTGTGCCTCCAACACAGTAGTTGCAGGTGTTTTAGCCACATAAATTCGCCGAAACTCACTCTATGAGCATGGGGGGGGGGGGTACTTCCCTTAATCTCTCTTATACTCTGTGTTTTCAGCATTTCCTTTTCCATACGTTCATTATATACATTTTTCCAAATCATGTCAAGGGGTAAAAAAAACTCCCTTTCGGGAGTTTTTTATTCGTGGATTAACTTGTTCCACTGATCTTTTTTGGTTTGAATGCGTTTTTTAGCAGCATCTTGTTTTGCTTTTTGTTCGGCTCTTTGAGCATCACGTTTTGCTTGAGCTGCTTCTTGTTGTTTTCTGTACGCATTTTCTTTGTCAGTGATTTTCTTTGTTACGGCAGCTTCTTGTTGGTTAATTTTTTTAGAAGTTTGCTCTGCCCATTGTCCTAATGTTCCTGCTGTAGCCACAGTCGCAGTAAACATAACCGCTGTTAACAATGCTAATGTTTTTTTCATGTCGTTTTCTCCTTATTCTTCAAGCAGTTTCCTTAACTGCTCTCTTTTTTCTTCTAACCTTTTTTGTCGAGCATTAAGTGCTTCTTCACGTTCTTTTTGCTGTTCCAAAATTTGCTTTTCACGTTTGGCTTTAGCCTCCTCATATTTTTTCTGCTGTTCTAAAGCCTTTTGCTCTTGCTCATTAATCTTTGCATCAATATCATCAGCCGTTTTGGTAACTTGATGCCCAAAATTGCGAAGTTTTTGTGTAAAACTCATCTCTGCATAGGCACTTGTTGCCATAAACGAAACTATTAAAGATGCAACCAAAATTTTTTTCATAAATTACCCTTTCATAATAAATTTTAATACTTAGCAATTATTTCGTCAATACCTTTTTTTGCAACCTTGAAAATTTCAAGCATTTTGTCAAAATCGTAAGGCGCACCTTCAGCCGTTGTTTGAAATTCGACGATTTTCCCGCTTTGGGTTAAAACAACGTTGGAATCCACCTGCGCCGAGGAATCTTCATCATAATTCAAATCCAGTCTAACTTCGCCCTCGACAATCCCTGCCGAAATCGCCGCAACAGGCTCTATTATCGGGCTTTCTTTTAAAGTTCCGTCAGCTAAAAGTTTTTCAACCGCATCTTTTAGCGCAAGAAACCCGCCGCAAATGCTTGCCGTGCGTGTTCCGCCGTCTGCCTGTATAACATCGGCATCTATGGTTATTGTTAAATCGGGCATCTTTGTCAAATCAACGCATGCCCTTAAACTTCTTCCTATAAGCCGTTGGATTTCTTGAGTTCTGCCCGAAATCTTTGTTCTTTCTCTCTGGCATCTTGTGTTTGTTGCAGAAGGCAAAAGCGAATATTCCGCCGTAAGCCAGCCTCTCAAGTCCTCTTTGTCCATCCATTTCGGTTTACCTTTTTCAACAGATGCGGTTACTATGACTTTTGTGTCGCCAAATTCCGCCAAAATCGACCCGAATGCGTGTTTTGTGTAATCGTGTGTGAATTTAATTTCGCGTGTTTCATCATTTTTTCTTTCTTTTCTCATTAATTTATCCTCTCGTAATCCCACATATATATCTGACCGCAATAACGGCATACGGCATGCTCGTTCATAAACCTTAAATCCGGCACAAACGTATAGCCGTCAACCGTTATTTCTATTTCGTTTTTATCGTTGTATCGCTGTTTGAAGTTCTTTCCACCTTTGTAATCGGGCGAAAACATCAATTCAAATTTATCAACCGATTTACAATTTTTACAAACAAACATTATTTACCCTTTTTTGATACCATAATGTCCAGCAAATACTTCTTAAAGGAAGTGTCAATCCTGCCGTTATAAACAGTATAACGGATGATAAAATTCTGTTTGAAATATCCAATGCCGTTATTGACGAAAGTTTGAAATAAACAAGCGTTGAATTTACTTCGTCAAGCGGCAGCTTCATCGCTCTGCTTTCAAACACCCCTCTTAAAAAATCGCCCAATTTTACAAAATCAACGATTTTATACAAAACACAATCTAACGCCCAATAACAGATTATAAAAAGTAAAACCGCAATCGAAAACGTTAGGGCAAAGTTGCCTTTTACAAGTGTCAGACTGCGTTTAAAACAATCGGTGACGGAAATTTCTTCTTCAAACGTAAATACCTGAAACACAAGTATAAAATATATAAAGAAAATTAATCCCAAAATCCAAAACAGCGGATTTATTGCAACAGCCGACAAAATCCCGATTAGAATAACTAGCAGGGCAAACTTAAACGAGTGTTTTGTAATAACTTGGGTATGAGCTTTTAAATCATAAAGTTTTCCGGATTTCAAAACAGCCTGTGCCATAGAGTTGAGTGCGCCGTAAGCAACAAGATAATCCCAAAACGCCTTTAAAAATACCGCCAGACCGGGCAGCGAAATCAACAATATTAAAATTACAAATAAGGTTAAATTGTTTACAACAGGAAATTTTTCAGACAAAAAAGGGAAAGCTTTCATAAAAAGTTCAAGAAATGCAAAAACCAAATATAATCCCAAAATCTGCCCGAAAACAGGGAAAAGCATATATTTTGTAAAGTTTCCTATATGTTTAAAATAAACTTTTATGCCTTCAGACAAAACTTTCCAAACGTTTTCCATATACTTCTCCTTTGGTGTATAATAATTTTATTACAAATATATTTAAAATGAGAGATTACAAAGAATTAATAAAAAGTTTTACAGAAGATGATTACACCTCGGGACAGGTGAATTTGCACATTCACACCACATATTCCGACGGCAAAGGTGATTTTAAAAATTTTGTAAAGGAAAGCGAAAAATTTAAAGCAATTGCGATTACGGATCATAATACAATTCAAGGGTATTTGGAAAACAAAATAAGTGAAAACGTAATTCCGGCGGTAGAATTTGATGTTTGGTGCGGTTATGTTTTTATGCACCTTTTGGGGTACGGAATTGATGTTAATTCAAACGAATTAAAGCCGTTTCTTGCCAAAAGCAAAAAAGAAACGGAAATGGACATAATAAGGATATTTTCAACCCGTAATATAAAAAAATTAATTGACGCAATCCACGCATCGGGCGGGATTGCCGTAATTGCACATCCTGCATGCTGCTGGGCAATCAGTCTTGACAGGTTTTTCAAAAAGCTTAAAAATCTCGGACTTGACGGAGTTGAAGTGTATTACCCCTATCAAAGACACCGAGGGATAATAAAATTCCACACAGTTGAAGCGGTGAAAAAAAATGCGCTGAAGCACAATCTTATTCTTACGGGCGGAACGGATTTACACGGAACCGACATTACTTACGCAGGCTGAAATCGCATCAATCAGACGTTTTACGGGAATAACCTCAATTTTATCAGATTTAATTTTGTTTGCATAAGGAATGATAGCCTTTTTAAACCCTGACAAAGCCGCCTCATTAAGCCGTTTTTCAATATTATTTACGGGATGAACTTCGCCGGAAAGCCCGATTTCGCCGATTATAACTGTTTGGCTGTCAACGACAACATCTCTTGCGCATGTCGCAACCGCAAGCGCTATACCCAAATCCGCACTCGGCTCATCCACCTCAATTCCACCTGTCACGTTTACATACACATCCTGTTTTGAAAGGTTCAGCCCGACTCTTTTTTCCAAAACGGCAAGGATTTGCAGTAATCTGCTTGTGTCAACTCCGTTTGTAACCCGTCTTGGCGCGGCATAAGGAGTTGTGCCGACAAGCGCCTGAATTTCAACCAAAAGCGGGCGCGTCCCCTCGTTTGCGACGACAATTGCACTCCCGGGGATTGCCTCTTGCGACCGTTCGTTTAAAAATAACTCATTAGGGTTTGTAACACAGCTCAACCCGTTTGATTTCATCTCAAAAATCCCGACTTCAGACGTGTTTCCAAACCTGTTTTTCATTGACCGTAAAATCCTGAATGATTTATACTTATCGCCTTCAAAATATATTACGGTATCGACCATGTGTTCAAGAACTTTCGGACCTGCAATATTTCCGTCTTTTGTAACATGACCTATCACAAGCACCGTAATATTTTTGGTCTTTGCTATCTGCATCAAAAAGTTGCAGCATTCTCTAATCTGTGAAACACTTCCCGCAGAGCTTGAAATTACCCCCGAATAAATCGCCTGAATACTGTCTATCACGACAATATCTGGGGAAAGCTCCTCTATTTGGGCTTTTATAGCTTCCATATTGGTTTGAGGGTAAATATAAAGGTTATCGCAATTGATTGAAAGTCTTTCTGCTCTGAGTTTTATCTGGCTTGAACTTTCTTCTGCCGAAACGTAAAGAACCTTTTTACCCGATTTGCAAAGCTCGCCGCCTGTTTGCAAAAGTATGGTGGATTTGCCAATCCCGGGGTCGCCCGCTATCAAAACCAAAGCTCCCTGTACAAGTCCGCCTCCTAAAATTCTGTCAAACTCACTGATATTTGTTTTTATACGAACTTCCTCTCCAATATGAATATCGGTTAGCGGTGACGGTTTTATATCATCTAAAAAGGCGACCGGCTTTTGCAGGCTTTGGACTTCCTCGGTAAAACTTCCCCATGCTCCGCATTCGGGACATTTACCCAAATATCCCGCCGTTTCGTAGCCGCATTCTTGACATACCCACTTTGATTTAACTTTAGCCATAAAATTATTATACTTTCAAAAACTTTTATGTAAAACTTTCTTCACAAAACTATAAATTTATGCAATTCGCCCTAAAAAAAATACTTTATATAAAAGTAGCAGTGTGAAGGAAAAATGGGAATTAAAGTAGTACAACCGCTTGGTGTGGGCGGGATTAATCTTAATACGGGTTATAATAGCCCTTATCGTGTAGGTTTTGGCGCAGATACTTTCCAAAGCACCTCCGTTAATCGCTACATGACAGAAGATGCCATTCGGCTTGCCATAAATTCCAACCCGAAAATTAAAGACATTTTAAAAGAAATCAATACGCCTTTGAAAATTGATATGCAAGAGCTTGAAAAACTTTCCGCAACCCACTTGAAACAAACACAAGATATCGCCGCAGGCATAATAAAAAATCTTCCCAAAGGTTTGAAAGAAAGAGTAAATATAAAATCGGTCAAAGATGCCGCAATGCTTCACGATATAGGTAAAGTGCTTATCCCGAAAGAAATTTTGAATAAAAACGGTGCGCTTGATGATGTTGAAAGAAATATCATGCACCGCCATAGCGAACTTGGGTTTGAACTGCTTAAAAATACAGATATAGACACAAGGACATTGGATTTGGTTAAATATCACCATCAAAATTCAAGCCACACAGGTTATCCCAAAGTTAAGAACGATTTTTTGGCGGATATAAACCTGCAAATTTTATCCGCGGCGGATAAATTCTCCGCATTAACCGAAAAAAGAGCTTATAAACCGGCTTACGATACAAAAAAAGCACTTGCCATAATTTACAAAGACGTACAAGACGGCAATCTTCACCCGTTTGTATTTAAGGCTTTGAGAGATTACGCTCTGACCCCTGTCGGGTTGTCAATATAATTTTTTGTTGTATGATTAAGTAATGAACCTGGACAGTTTAATTGACAGCTTACTGTCACCCATAGCCGATAAAATTTCCAATATAATTTTTTGTTCAGTTACGATTAAAGGTGTTGAAATCCAACTGCTTGTAGCGCTTTTAATGACTGCGGCGCTATATTTCACTTTCAGAACACGATTTATCGGGCTTTGGGGGTTTAAGCACGGTTTAAACTTAATTTTAAACAAGTACAAACACACAGACATTATAAAACGCAAGAAAAAAGGTGAAGTTTCATCATTTCAGGCGCTCACGGCAACAATTTCCGCATCCGCAGGTATCGGAAACGTTGCGGGTTCTGCCGCGGCGGTTTCTATCGGAGGTCCGGGGGTTATTTTTTGGATGATTACGGCAGGGCTGTTTTCCATGGCATTAAAATTCGCCGAAGTCGTTTTGGGAATAAAATTTCGAAAAATTAACGACGACGGAACTGTTGCGGGCGGTCCGATGTATTACATCTTAGGCGGGCTTAAAGCCAAATGGATTAAGCCATTTACACCTTATTTATCAAAAATATACGCCGTTTGCTGTGTTTTTGCAATGATTGGCGGCTGGAATTTGTTTCAAATTAACGCTATGACCGCACAAATAACCGAAGTCACAGGGGGTGAGGGCAGTTTCTTTGCAAACCAAAGCTGGATTATCGGCTTAGCGGTTGCCATAATAACTTATTTTACAATAATCGGCGGGATTAAAGCCATCGGCAAATTTACA
This sequence comes from Candidatus Gastranaerophilales bacterium, assembly GCA_947624935.1. GTDB lineage: Bacteria > Cyanobacteriota > Vampirovibrionia > Gastranaerophilales > Gastranaerophilaceae > SIG32. The sequence continues at coordinate 3,966 of CANQML010000075.1, read as the reverse complement.
TCGAAAGTTACCCCCGTAATGTGTACGCTGTACGTGTTTTCGGCTTTTATAATATGTCTTATAAACATCGGGCACATCCCGCATACAATCTGTATGATTGTAAAAGAAGCTTTTAAACCGCAGGCGCTTACCGGCGGAATGTTTGCGTGCATGCTCTGGGGATTCAGGCGTGCAATGTTTGCAAACGAAGCAGGGCTTGGAACCGCACCAATTGCATTTTCTGCCGTCAAAACAAGCAAACCTGTTGCACAAGCATTTATTGCCATGCTCCAACCCTTCGTTGATACGGTAATTGTGGGGTCGGCGACGGCTTTTGTAATAGTTGTTTCTGGCGTTTATAAATCATGCAACGGACTTGCAGGAATTGAACTTACATCAAAAGCTTTTGCAAGCGTTTGTCCGTTTTTCCCCATACTTTTAACCGTTATGGTAAGCTTTTTTGTATTATCTACCATGCTGTGCGGTTCTTATTACGGGATAAAAAGCTGGAACTTTTTGTTCGGCGAGTCAAAAATTAAAACCCGAACTTTTCAGGTGATTTACTGTTTTTTCATAATTATCGGTTCAGCCATGAATTTTAAAAGCATAATAAATTTATCAGACGCTTTCACGCTGTTTTTGGCGGTTCCAAACCTGATTGCGGTGTTTTTACTGTCTGATGTAATTATGAAAGAATTAAAAAGATATTGCAATAAATATAATGTTGGTATAGTATTTAATAGAGGAGAAATTGGAAATGAAAAAAGAATTGTTGAACATAGTCGAAAAGAAATGCAAAAATTGTAAAGCATGTGAACTTGCAAAAACCCGTCACAACGTGGTGTTTTCTGACGGAAACGCTGACAGCGCAAGCATAGTTTTAATAGGTGAAGCCCCCGGCGAAACCGAAGATATGTCTGGAACTCCGTTTGTCGGCAGAGCAGGTCAGCTTTTGAACGATTTTTTAAATGATGCGGGTCTTTCTCGTGAAAACGATTTGTATATCATTAATACGGTCAAATGCAGACCGCCGGAAAATCGCGTTCCGACCGATGAAGAAAAAGCCGCATGCGAAAAATATCTTCATGCCCAAATTGATATCATGAACCCGAAAGCAATCGTATTTTGCGGAGCAACGGCTTTAAAATCCTTCTGGCACGATCAAAAAGTTCAAATATCTAAAATCAGAGGCAACTGGTTTAACGTAACCATTAACAACAAAGAATACAGAGCTATGGCGATTTTCCACCCGTCATATCTATTGAGAAATCACTCTATGGAAGAAGGTTCACCAAGACGTCTGATGCAACAGGATTTGGCTGAAATTAAAAATTCTTTGAATATGGCAGCCGTTTGCTAAAATTATCATGCCTTATGAAAAAAACTTTTGAGAAACTCAATCTTTTCACGGTCAGATGTTTTGAATAAAAGAGTTTTTTCTTTACCTGTCAACCCTTTGACGATTTGAATTGAAGTTTTCGGGATTTTAAATTCCTTTGACAAAAATTCGATTAGGGCTTTGTTAGCCTTGCCGTCAACGGGTTGCGCGGTGATTTTTACCTTTATACCGTCATCCGTTTTTATTATTTCGTTTTTGCCTGCGTTTGGCGAAATTTTTATGTTTACCTTTATTTCTTCCATAATCTGAATGAATTTATTGAATTTTACTTGAAAAAAGTACAAAAAATTTGTATTATTATTATACCATGTCCGATTTAGAACTTTTTGAAGAAATTAAACAAAAACTTATTGAGCAAAACAGAAGTAAAGAAGATATCAAATCCGTCGAGAAAGCCTACCATTTTGCCAAAAAGCTTCACGAAGGACAATACAGAGTATCCGAAGAACCGTATATAATTCACCCCGTTCAAGTTGCAAAAATTCTGGTTGATTTAAAAGTTGATACGCACACTCTTATTGCGGCGTTTTTACATGACATATTGGAAGACACCCAAACCCAGCCCGAGGAAATCAAAGAGCTTTTCGGAGATGATGTTTTATCACTTGTACAAGGGGTAACAAAACTTAGCAAACTTAAATTCAAATCAAACGAAGAACGTCAGGCAGAAAATTTCCGCAGACTGTTTATAGCAATGGCAAACGACATAAGGGTTATATTTTTAAAGCTTGCCGACAGACTTCATAATATGCGCACCCTAAACTTTATGGCGGCAAACAAACAGCAAAAAATCGCACGCGAAACTCTCGATATTTTTGCCCCGCTTGCAAACCGTTTAGGTATGGGGAAAGTCAAAGCAGAGCTTGAGGATTTGGCATTGAGGTATTTGGAACCCGACAAATATTTTGAAATCGCGCAGCTTGTTTCGCAAAAAAAAGCCGAAAGAGAACAGACAGTACAATTACTGATAGATAAAATATCAAAAGACGTTAAAGCGGCAGGGATAAACGCACAGATTACAGGCAGAGCAAAGCACTATTACAGTATTTACTGTAAAATGAAACGGCAAAACATAGCATTTCACGACCTTTACGATATTACAGCCGTGAGAGTAATAGTTGATTCCGAAAAAGAATGTTATGAAGTTTTAGGGCTTATACACTCCCAGTTTAAACCTATTCCGGGGCGCTTTAAAGATTATATCGCAATGCCCAAAGGCAATTTGTACCAATCGCTTCACACATCAGTCATAGGACCTCGTTCAAAGCCTTTGGAAGTCCAAATCAGAACATGGCAGATGCACGAAATTGCCGAATACGGGGTTGCCGCGCATTGGAGATACAAAGAAAAAGGTTCTGAAAAAGCCGATAACGCATCAGATTTACAGTTTTCATGGATGCGTAAAATGGTTGAATACGACAAAGAAATGGCAAATGCAACGGATTTTGTAAATTCGGTTAAACTCGACCTTTTCTCGGATCAGGTATTTGCCTTTACGCCAAACGGCGATGTGCTTGACCTGCCAAAAGATGCAACACCCGTTGATTTTGCGTACAGAATTCACAGTGACGTAGGTCATCGAACAATCGGTGCAAAAGTTAACGGACGAATTGCCCAGCTCGATACAAAGCTTGTAAACGGTGACATTGTAGAAATTTTAACCTCTAAAACGCAAGCGCCAAGACTTGATTGGCTTAATTTTGTCGTCACAAAGCAGGCATCGCAAAAGATTAAACAGTGGTTCAAGAAAAACAACCGTGAAGAACACATTGAAATCGGCAGAACAAACCTTGAACATGAACTTACCAAAACTGTTTTTGACGAATACCAAAAACAGGGCGAATTTGAAAAAATTGCAAAACAAATGAATTACATCTCGGAAGAAGATTTGTTTGCGGCGCTTGGGTATGGCGAAACCACACTAAATAAAATTATAAACAAAATCCAAAAACCCAAAGAAAAGAGCGTTGAATTTCGCACTTCAACCCGTAAAAAATCTGAAAAAGACATCATAGGGCTTGAAGGGATGATGTATTCGTTTGCAAAATGCTGTTCACCAATTCCCGGAGAACCCATTGTTGGCGTTGTAACCCGCTCCAAAGGCGTCACCGTTCACCGAATTGACTGCAAAACTCTTGAAAACATAGAGCCCGAACGGATGATGGATATTCAATGGGCGGGAACTAACACCAACAAAACTTACACCACCACAATCAGGGTTGAAACAGCCGACAAATTGGGTATTTTAAAAGATATTATAGCTGCCGTTTCAGATAACAACACAAACATCATCAATGCAAACGTAAAATCAAGAAACAATGTTGGTATAATAGAAATCGGGCTTGAATTAGACAATATAGAAACCCTTAAAAAAGTAACCAACTGTCTGCAGGCACTGCCTGATGTTTTCAGCGTAAAACGTATCCAAACATCTTCACAAAACAAACAGAATAAGCAAAACAACAAATCCAAAAATAATGGCAAAAATAAAAACAAAAAATAGTAATATATTTTAATCTATTTGCAAAAAAGTAAAATATTGCTAACATAGTATTATGAGCAAGATTTTGTTTATATCTCAGGATGAG